>NZ_JBHSFK010000034.1:0-127496 GCF_042653945.1 Streptomyces vulcanius
GCCCGCGACCGCCCCGGCCCGGGCATGGTCGCCCCCGCCGCCTGCGCCCGGCCGGGGTCGGTCGCGGTCGGGTTGGCCCGTGTCGGTGGCTGGCTCGGCTGGGGCGTGGTCGTCCCGGTCGTCTGCGGCCGGCCCCACCGGGGCGGGGTGGGTCTCGCCCTCGCCCCCGTCGGGTGTGGCACGCCCGTGGCCAGTGCCGCTTGGACCCGTGTTCCCAGTGGTGTCAGTTCGCCCCTTCGCCGTACGCGTTCACGCACCGCCGTGCGTGCCGTCTCGTACGGTCCACTCGGGAAGCGGCCCACCAGGGCCGCCAGCAGGCCCACCAGGGCCGCCGCCACCCCGCCTCGGGCGCCCGCGTCCAGGCCCACCAGGAGGGCTGCCGCGGCCAGGGCGCCCAGGGTGCTGTCGGCGCCCAGGACGACGACCGCGGCGAACCAGAGGAGACCGCGGACGGGGTCGTAGGCGTCGGCGTCGAAGGCGCGCAGGCCCATGCCGAGCATCGCGCCGCCGAGGGCGGCCAGCGCGGCGCCGGCGACGAAGGCCAGCAGCTTGAGGGCGGGGACACGGACGCCCGCCGCCGACGCGCCCGGTTCGTGATCCCGTATCGCCGCCAGGGCCCGGCCCGTACGGCCCCGGCGAGCCGCCCGTACCGCGAGCAGGGCGGCGGCCAGCAGGACCAGCTCCAGGGCGTAGTACGCGCGGTCGCCGTCGAAACCGGCGGGGCGGCCTAGGGACAGCCCGGACGTGGCGTACGGCTGGGCGAAGACGAAGCGGCTCACTCCGACGCCGACCGCGAACGTCGCGAGGGCCAGCGCGAGGCCGTGCCGGCGGATGGCGGGCCAGCCGGTGAGAAGGCCCAGCGGGGCCACCAGGAGGACCGCCACGGCGAGCGCGGCCAGTTCGGGCAGCCGCGGCAGGCCCGGGAAGCGGCCGGCCGCGAGCAGCGCCGTGAACAGGGCGCCCAGGCCCGCGTACGCGGCCTGCCCGAGGGAGATCTGACCGCCGCGCCCGGTCACGACCACCAGGGACAGCAGGATCACGCCCAGTGCCGGGACCTGGACCGAGGTGTGCAGGTCGGAGCCCGCGAAGCCGAGCGGCAGCAGGAACAGCACCGCGGCCACTGGCCAGGCGCCCGCCGGGGTCCGTGCCCCGACCCACGCCGCGCCGAAAGCAGGCGAAGGCGCTCGCGTACCCACGCCCGGCAGGGCCAGCGCCGCGATCAGCAGGGCGACCACGAAGAGGTTCGCGCCGACCGCCTGCACCAGCGGCGCCGCCCAGCCCGACGGGTGCAGCCGGGTCAGCTGGGCCTGCGCCACCCCGATGCCCAGCGCCACGACCACCGCCACCGGCAGACTGCGCATCCGGGCCGCCACCGCGACCGCGACCACCTCCATCACCAGCAGGGGCAGCCCGTACGGGTCCAGGCGGACGTACGGCGCCAGCAGCACGCCCGTCAGACCGGCCGTGAACGCCCCGAACGCCCAGCCCGCCGCAGCCACCCGGTCCGCGTCGATCCCGCCGAGCACGGCCAGCTCCCGGTCGTCGACCACGGCCCGCAGCTCCCGCCCGAAGCGGCCCCAGCGGGTCAGTGCCCCGACACCGGCCGCCAGCACCAGCACCACGGCCAGCTGCCCCCAGGGATCGGCCGACAGCGGCAGCTCCGGCACGTCGTCCCGGGCCCCCGGCCCCCACACCAGTACCGCCCCGCCCACCAGCAGCACGAACACCCCGATGGAGGCGACCAGGGACCGTGCCGGATCGCCGCCCAGGACCGCCAGCGGACGGAACACGAACCGTTCCAGCGCCACCCCGATCCCCGGCGCCACGACCAGCAGCGTCACCGGCGCCGCCACCCACAGCGGCCAGCCCCACTCCACGACCGCCTGCCGCAGCACGTACGCGCAGACCATCGCGATCGCCCCGTGCGCGAAGTTGAGCACACCGGTGGCGCGGTAGGTGACGACCAGGCCGATGCCGGTGAGCGCGGCGGCACTGCCGACGGAGAGCCCGGCGAGCGTGAGGTCGTAGGTCAGCGAGGACATCGGGAGCCCGCCGTCATGAGTCCGTCGCGTCCGGTTCGCAGATGGGGCAGGGATCGAGGTCGCCGCCGGCCAGCAGTTTCCCGTCCACCGGCACCACCTGCGGCTTCCCGGCGACGAGCGGACAGTCCGCGCGGTGCCAGAGCGTGCCCCCGGGCACCATCCGCAGCTCACCGCTGACCGCGACGGGCGCCGGTACCACCGCTTCCCGCGCGTCCGCCGGCTCGGCGACGGCCACCAGCAGGCCGTACAGCTCCTCCACGCGCGCGTTGGCCGCGTGGACGCGCCCGTACGTCAGCAGGACCGCCCCGGCCACGATCAGCGCGGCGCCGGGGATCGTGCAGGAGGCGAGGTAGGGCAGCTGCCGTTCCGCGTAGCGCTCGCCGGAGACGCCGTACCAGCCGGCCACGCACAGCACCGCGCCCGCGGCCAGCGCGGCCCAGCCGGCCCACAGGACGGGGTGCGCGCCCCGCAGTCGTCCTGTCCCCATCCGGTGCTCCCGCTGTCGGCCAATGGCTTGCACTATGCCTGCTGCAAGCTGACCCTGAAAGGACCGGGCGCGCACGCCCGGACCCGACACCCGGTGGTGAGCCAGATGGTTCTCGGGAGCGTTCTCCGGCGGGGACGCGGTACGGCACTGGCGGCGGCCCTCGTCCTCGCGCTCGCCCCGGCCCTCGTGGCCTGCAGCGACGACGACGGCGACGGGGGCGGCGGCAGCGCGACCCCCACAGTGACGACGGCGTCCACCGCGTCCAGCGCCTCCACCGCGCCCGCCGACCCCGCCGCGGCCGAGCGGCAGATCCGGCAGAACTGGGAGACGTTCTTCGACCCCGCCGCCTCCACCGAGGACAAGCTCGCCGTCCTGGAGAACGGCGACCGGATGGCCCCGGTGCTGAAGGCCTTCGGCGGCGACCAGCGCGGCGGAAAGGTGGCGGCGCAGGTCGAGAAGGTCGAGTTCACGAAGCCGGCCGAGGCGACCGTGACGTACAGCCTCACCCTCGACGGCGCGACCGCGCTGCCGAACGCCTCCGGTACGGCCGTGGAGCAGGACGGCACCTGGAAGGTGTCCGTCAACACGCTCTGCGCGCTGGTCCGGCTGAGCGGCGATGCGAACGCGTCCGTACCGGGCTGCTGAGACCGCCGCCGCCGCGCTGCTGCTCCTGCTGAGCGCGGCCTGCGGCAGCCGGTTGCCGGAGAGCGACTTCGAACGGTCCGCCACACCGGCCGCACAGACCATCCGCGTCGGCGTCATCGCCAGCGCCACCAGCCCGGTCGGCGGTGCCGTCTTCACCGGGCCGCGCGACGGGGCCCAGGCGTACTTCGACCGGCTCAACGCGCGCGGGGGCATCGACGGACGCCGGGTCGAGGTGCGGCTGTGCGACGACGGCGGCAGCGGGGTCGGCAACAACACGTGCGTGCACCGGCTGCTCGACGGGGACGAAGAGAACAACGTGGTCGCCCTGGTCGCCACCACCGCCCTCGACTACGCCGGCGCCGACCGCGTCTCCCACGCGCGTGTGCCCGACATCGGCGGCCAGCCCATCGGCGCCGCCTACGACACCTGGCCGCACCTCTACGGCATCTACGGCAGCCTCGCGCCCCGGGACGGCACCCCCGGCTGGGACGGGAAGCTGTACGGCGGCACGGAGGTCTACCGCTACTTCGAGCGCGAGCACGGCGCCCGCACCGCCGCCGTCGTCTCCTACAACCAGTCCGCGTCCGCCGCGTACGCCCGGCTCGTGGAGCGGGGCCTGAAGGCCGAGGGCTACGACGTGGTGAGTGAACAGGTCGACTTCGCGCTGCCCGACTTCCGCGCCGTCGCGGCCGACCTGAAGGCGAGGGGCGCCGACCTCGTCTTCGACGCCCTCGACATCCACGGCAACGCGCGGCTGTGCCGGGCGATGGACGAGGTCGGCGCGAAGGTCACCGCCAAGGTGACGAACGTACAGAACTGGACCTCCACCGTCCCCGAGGACTACAAGGACTCCCCGGGCTGCCGCAACGCCCTGTGGGCCACCGGATCGAGCCGCAACTTCGACGACACCTCCGGCACGTCCGTCGCGGCCGTACGGGAGTTCCGGGACGCCACCAAGGGGCTGAAGACGCACTCCCAGTGGCAGCTGGAGGGCTGGGCCGCGGCCATGTGGTTCACGGACGCGGCACGGTCCTGCGCGGCGGCCGACGGCGTCACACGCGCGTGCGTGGACGACTTCATGGCGCACAGCGAGGGCTACGACGCCGACGGACTGCTGATCCCCGTACGGTCCGAGCGGCTCGCCGAACCGCCGCGGACCCGGCGGACGTGCCTGTCGGTGGCCCGCTGGCAGGACGGCCGGGGGTGGGTCACCCAGGGCGACCTGGACCGCACCTGCTTCGACGTCCCGCAGCTGGCCTACACACCCTGATCCGACGCCTCCAGGGCCGCGTACTCCGGATGGTGCAGGTCGAACGCCGGGGAGTCCGAGCGGATCTTCGGCAGCGCGGTGAAGTTGTGCCGGGGCGGCGGGCAGGAGGTAGCCCACTCCAGGGAGCGGCCGAAGCCCCAGGGGTCGTCGACCTCGACCTTCGCGCCGTACACGGAGGTCCTCCACACGTTGTAGAGGAACGGCAGGGTCGACAGGCCGAGCAGGAACGCGCCGATCGTCGAGACCGTGTTGAGCGCGGTGAAGCCGTCGGCGGCCAGATAGTCGGCGTACCGGCGCGGCATGCCCTCGGCGCCCAGCCAGTGCTGGACCAGGAACGTGGTGTGGAAGCCGACGAACAGCGTCCAGAAGTGGATCTTGCCCAGCCGTTCGTCGAGCATCTTCCCGGTGAACTTGGGCCACCAGAAGGAGAAGCCGCCGAAGACCGCGAAGACGACCGTGCCGAAGACGACGTAGTGGAAGTGGGCGACGACGAAGTACGAGTCGGAGACGTGGAAGTCCATCGGCGGCGACGCCAGGATCACCCCGGTCAGACCGCCGAACAGGAAGGTCACCAGGAAGCCCGTCGCCCACAGCATCGGCGTCTCGAAGGACAGCGAGCCCTTGAGCATGGTGCCGGTCCAGTTGAAGAACTTCACGCCCGTGGGGACGGCGATCAGGAAGCTCATGAAGGAGAAGAACGGCAGCAGCACCGCGCCCGTGACGAACATGTGGTGCGCCCACACCACGATCGACAGACCGGTGATCGTCATGGTCGCGCCGACCAGCGTGAGGTAGCCGAAGATCGGCTTGCGGCTGAAGACCGGGATGATCTCGGTGATGATCCCGAAGAACGGCAGCGCGATGATGTAGACCTCGGGATGCCCGAAGAACCAGAACAGGTGCTGCCACAGCAGCGCCCCTCCGTTCGGGGCCTCGAACACCCGCGAGCCGAACCGCCGGTCCGCCTCCAGGACCAGCAGGGCCGCCGCCAGCACCGGGAACGCCAGCAGGATCAGGATCGATGTGAAGAGCGTGTTCCAGGTGAAGACGGGCATCCGGAACATCGTCATGCCGGGAGCGCGCATGCAGACGATGGTGGTGATGAAGTTGACCGCACCGAGGATCGTGCCGAACCCGGCCAGCGCCAGGCCCATGATCCACAGGTCCGGGCCGAGCCCGGGGGAGAAGCGCCCGCTGTTCAGCGGGGCGTAGGCGAACCAGCCGAAGCCGGCCGCGCCGTCCGGGGTCAGCAGCGAGCCGAGCACGATCAGCCCGCCGAACAGGAACAGCCAGTACGAGAACATGTTCAGCCGGGGGAAGGCCACGTCCGGGGCGCCGATCTGCAGCGGCATCAGCTCGTTGGCGAAGCCCGCGAAGGACGGGGTCGCGAACAGCAGCAGCATGATCGTGCCGTGCATCGTGAAAAGCTGGTTGAACTGGTTGCTGTCCACGATCTGCAGCCCGGGCCGGGCCAGCTCGGCGCGCATCAGCAGCGCCATCGCACCGGCGACCAGGAAGAACCCGAACGACGTGATCAGATACAGATGACCGATCTTCTTGTGGTCGGTGGTGGTGAGCCAGTCGACCAGCACCCGGCCCGTACGCCCGCGCCGCACGGGCCTGGCCGCCGCCGGTACGGTCTGCGTCCCCATCGCGTTCTCGCCCCTTCGCTCGTCACACCGGTGTGCGGGCGCCGTGCATTTTCTATGGGGCGTCAGCTCCCTCGGACCCGTGCGGAATCGCAAAGGAACGGGTTCCCGGGCCGGTTCTCCGGGAACTTTCCGCCGGGTTATTCGCGAAGTCGTGGCGACACGCGGGAATTGCGCTCGAATGCGTGCGGAAGATGCACGGAAGACGTACGGAAGGGCCCCGGAACCGCTCGTAAGTGTGACCGAGTTCCACCCAAACATGTGTCGTGATCCTGTGACAGAAGTGTGACCGGGTTGATCCACATCGCCTTCCCGGGGTTCCCGTCGAAGGTGTTCGCGGCCTAGCGTGGGCCGTATGGCACCGAATCCCACACCGCCGCCCGACGGGCCGGCGGAGCCCCAGGACAGTCCGGACGGATACGTCGGCCTCGACGCGGAACGGGCCGAGCGGCTCGCCCGGGACAGAGGCTGGTCCACGGTGCGCTCGCTGGCCCCGGGCACGATCGTGACCATGGAGTACCGCTTCGGGCGGCTGAACTTCGAGGTGTCCGACGGCCGCGTGGCGCGGGCCTGGAAGGGCTGAACCACACGACTGCCGACACCACCGCCGACACGACCGCCGACACGGCGAAGGCCCCGGCTCCCCGTCAGGAGGGGAGCCGGGGCCTTCGGGTGCGGGACCGGGTTGTGCGTACCGGCGGTCCCGCCGTTCGGTGAGGCGTTTGTGGTGGTCAGCCGCCTGTCGACGGGCGGGTCGAGGCGGCGGGCGCACCGCGGGGGAGGCGGTCGGCGTGCGGGGGTCTGCGGCTGCCGACGGGGGTGAGCGGGGTGCGTTCCGAGCGGGCCGAGTGCGGGCCCGGGGCGAGGTGGGCCGGCGCCAGCGTCGGCGCCCGTGGCGGCCGGGCCGCGGCGACCCCCTCGTGGGCCGCGGGAACCTCGTCCTGCGCCGTGGCGCGCGGCTTCAGCGACACGGGTACGGCGACGGGGGCGGCCGGCGCCGGGACGGTGCGGCGCTCGCGCCAGCGGTCGCGCCGGTCGAGGAGCCAGACCTCGGCGCGGGCGATCAGCGGCTCGCACCACGGCAGGGCCAGCAGGACCAGCAGACCGGCGACCCAGCCGAGGACCACGTCGCTGAGCCAGTGTGTGCCCAGGTAGACGGTGGTGAGGCCGACGCCGAGCGAGACCACGGCGGAGAGCGCGGACAGCCAGCGGCGGGCCCTCGGAGTGGAGGCCAGATAGGCCAGAATTCCCCAGGTCACGACCGCGTTGGCGGTGTGCCCGCTGGGGAATATGTCGCCGCCGAGACCCATCTCGTTGGAGCCGATGGTGGTGGCGTAGTGGGGGCCGAGCCGGCCCATGCCGAGCTTGGCGGCGCCGACCGTGATGTTCAGCAGCAGCAGGGAGGCGCCCAGGGTGAGCAGCGGGCGCAGGGTGTGCTGCCGCCAGGATCTCCAGCCCAGCCAGGCGGCCACCATCACGGCCGTGGGGCCGCGCTGGCCGAGGACCACGTAGTAGTCCAGGAACGCGTGGATCTCGGGCCACTGCTGGTACGGCCGGAAGAACATGACCTGCCAGTCGAGGCGGACCAGCCACGAGGTGGTCACCACGAGCCACACGATCGCCAGATAGAAGACCAGGGTCGCCGCGAACAGCGCCACCCGGTGCCGGCTCGTCTTCGGCACATCGATGTGGGTCGGCCGTTCTGGCTCACGGTCCAGCCTCGCGAACACCCGGTCCAGACGGGTGAGGTTTCGTTCGGTACGCACCTAAACGACGTTACAGCGAGTGAGCTCTGGACCCGGCCGATTCCTCTGCTTTGTGATGACGATGTGATGTGGGATTGCTCTCAGGAGCATGTTTATTCCTGCGAAATCGGGAATCCCCGAACACCCGTCCCTTCAATTCCTTTGATCATTCAGGGAGATTGTTTTAAGGAACTTATGAATGAGTTCACCTGAATATCACGGAGGACCGGATCCGTTCAGCCACCAGGCGCCGTACACTGCCGCGGCCACGGCGACGGCCCCCGTGACCAGCGCCGACCTCGGCGTCCGCAGCCGGGCCAGGGCCAGGGCGAGCGGCAGGAGCAGGGGGAACGCGGGCAGCAGCAGGCGTGGTTTCGAGCCGAAGTAGCTCGACGCGCACAGGGCGAGCGCGAGGACCGCACCCGCGTACACCAGCAGCGGAAGCGGCTGGCGCTGCCGTACGCAGACGACGTACAGCCAGATCAGCAGGGCGACGCCGACGGTCAGGGCGAGACCGGCCAGGGCGGCCGGAAATGACGTGAACTTGTCGGCGACGAAGCGGGCGAAGGCGTACCCGCCGTCGAAGCCGTTGCGCCAGCCGGCCTGGACGTCGAGATAGCCGAGCGGACCCCCGCCGGTGTGGTGGCCGACCCACAGGACGTACCCGGCGGCGCCGAGGGGCGCGATCAGCATGCCGAGGGCGCGTATGGCGGGGTGGGCGCCGTCGGGGGTGTGTGCGGCAGTGCGTACGCCGGGCTCGCGCGCTGCGCCGCCTCTTCGCCCGAATGGAGCCATGGCCGGGGCGTCCGGATCCCTTTGCAGGAAGGTCGCCGCGCCGGTCGCCCAGACCGCCGCGATCACCGCGAGGCCCACCGGGCGGGTCAGGCCGGACAGCGACGCGAGGGCGCCCGCGGTCACCCAGCGGCCGGTGAGGAGGGCGTACAGGGACCAGGCGGCCAGGGCCGTGAACAAGGACTCGCTGTAGGCCATCGACTGCACGATCCCGACCGGGAGCAGCGCCCAGACGAGGACCGCGCAGACTCCGGCCCGACGGCCGTACACATGGTCGGCGACCGCGAAGATCCCCCAGGCCGCGGCGAGCGAGGCGAGCAGGGAGACGACGAAGCCGGCGTCGGCGTACGACAGCGGGGCCGCCGCGTGCAGCAGCCGCTCCAGCCAGGGCAGCAGCGGGAAGAAGGCCAGGTTGGAGTGGACGTCGCCGTTCGGGAGGCGGACCTCGTAGCCGTAACCGAGCTCGGCGACCCTGGTGTACCAGAGGGCGTCCCAGCGGGCCGTCAGCAGCGTGTACGCGCTCTTGTCGCGGGCGGCGCTCCACAGGGCGAGGGCGAGCAGTCCCATGGCCCGGACGGCCGCGTACCCCAGCAGGGCGGGTGCCACCCGGCGCGGGGACGGGGCCGCGCGCGTTTCAAGATCGGTCACGGGCTCGATTATCGACGGGGGCGCGGCGGCGGAGGCCGGATCGCCCCGGATCGCCCGGGAGCGGACCTGGGACGAGTGGTGTACGCCACATGGGTTCGCTGTGAAGTGTGAGAGGTCCGCCACGTGGCCGCGGCGCGAACTCGCGTACGCTGCGTTCCACTCGTGTTCGTTTGCGCGGGCCGGAGACCACCGCTCCTCTCCGGCCGAAGTCGCGGGGAGTCCCCACCCCGTGTGCCCGCCGGACCGAGGGACACGGGAGGTGCGTAGATGTCCGGGACGACCACGGCCGCCGCTGGGCTGCGCCGGCGGGCGGCCGGGGCCGGTGCGAACCGCTGGGTCGTGCTCGTGGTGCTGTGCGTCAGCCTGCTCCTGGTCGCCGTCGACGCGACCGTGCTGCATGTCGCGGTGCCCGCGGTCACCGAGGATCTCAGGCCCGGCGCGATCGAACTGCTCTGGATCGTCGACACCTACCCGCTGGTCTGCGCCTCGCTGCTGATCCTGTTCGGCACGCTCGGCGACCGGGTGGGCCGCCGACGGGTGCTGCTGCTCGGGTACGCCCTGTTCGGCGTGGCCTCCGCGCTGGCCGCGTTCGCGCCGAGCGCCCAGTTGCTGATCCTGGCGCGGGCGCTGCTCGGCGTCGGCGGCGCGATGATCATGCCCGCGACGCTGTCGATCCTGCGGCAGGTCTTTCCCGACCGGCGGGAGCGCGCGCTCGCGATAGGCATCTGGAGCGCGGTGGCCGCGGTCGGCGCGGCGGTCGGTCCGCTGCTCGGCGGCTTCCTCCTCGAACACTTCTGGTGGGGCTCGGTCTTCCTCGTCAACATTCCGCTGATGCTGGTCAGCCTCCCGGTGGGGCGGCTGTTGCTGCCGGAGTCGCGGGGCGCGTCGGACGGCCCCTGGGACGTCGTCGGAGCGCTGACGGCCGCGGCCGGGCTGTTCTGTCTCGTCCTCGGCGTGAAGCGGCTGGGCGCCGGGGAGCTGGGGCTGTTCACCGTGGTGCCGCTGCTGGTGGGCGCGGTGCTGGTGGTGTTCTTCGTACGACGACAGCGGCGCCGTACGCATCCCCTGGTGGACCTGCGGATGTTCGCGAGGCCGGCGTTCAGCACGTCGGTGGGGTGCATCGTGCTGGCGATGCTTGCGCTGGTGGGTCTGGAGCTGATCGCGGCCCAGTACCTGCAACTGGTCCTCGGTCTCTCCCCGCTGGAGACGGGCCTGCGACTCCTGCCGCTGACCTTCGCCGCGATGGCGGCGGGGCTGGCCGGGGCGCGGCTGCTGCGCAGGTTCGGGCCGCGGCGGATGGTGTGCGCGGGGTTCGTCCTCACCGCGCTCGCCGTGCTGACGCTGACCGGGATGGGCGGGTCGGACAACGCCTCGCTGCTGCTCTTCGGGTTCGTGCTGCTCGGGTTCGGTCTGGAGACCACGCTGTTCGCGGCGTACGAGTCGATGCTGAGCGAGGCTCCCGCGGAGCAGGCGGGCGGGGCCGCGGCGATCGGCGAGACCTCGTACCAGCTGGGCGCGGGCATCGGCATCGCGCTGCTCGGCAGCGTCATGAACGCGGCGTACGCGCCCGGGTTGTCCTCCGTGCCCGGGGTGCCGGCGCCGGCGTCGGCCGCGGCGGGGCACTCGCTGGGGGAGGCGTACGAGGTTGCCGGGCGGCTCGGCGGGCCCGGCGGGGTCGCGCTTCGGCGCGCCGCGAGGGACAGCTTTGTGCACGGGCTGCATGTCACGCTGCTGGTGAGTGCGGGGCTGTTGCTGCTGGGGGCGGTGATGGCGTTGCGGTTGCCGCGCGCCATGCAGTGCGAGTCCGCTGCCGCGGAGGCGGGGGTACCTGCGCCTCGGGAAGTCGCCAAGCCCCGCGTCTCGGCGTGAATCTCCCACCCACGCACCACTCGTTTGCTGTGGGCTGGAGGGCGGGCGTTTCCCGTGCGGGTTCTTCGCCGTTGGCGGCTTGCGGGTGGGTGTGGCTTCAGGGCACTGTGGTTAGCGGTGCTAGTTTTTGGGAGTCCGGAGGCTGTCAGTCATGTTGCCGTCCTTTGATCCCCTCGATCCGCTGGGGATCGACGATCTGCTGGAGCCCGAGGACCTGGCGGTCCGGGACACGGTTCGGAGGTGGGCGGCGGACCGGGTCCTGCCGTACGTCGCCGAGTGGTACGAGGCGGGCGAACTGCCGGGGATCCGGGAGCTGGCCCGGGAGCTCGGCGGGATCGGGGCGCTCGGGATGTCGCTCGACGGGTACGGCTGCGCCGGGGCGAGCGCGGTGCAGTACGGGCTCGCCTGTCTGGAACTGGAGGCCGCCGACTCCGGGATCCGGTCCCTCGTCTCCGTGCAGGGATCGCTCGCCATGTACGCCCTCCACCGGTTCGGGAGCGAGGAGCAGAAGCGGGGCTGGCTGCCGCGCATGGCCTCCGGCGAGGTCATCGGGTGCTTCGGGCTGACCGAGCCCGACCACGGCTCCGACCCCGCGGGCATGCGGACGTACGCCAAGAGGGACGGCTCGGACTGGGTCCTCGACGGGCGGAAGATGTGGATCACGAACGGGAGCGTCGCGGGGGTCGCCGTCGTCTGGGCGCGGACGGACGACGGGATCCGGGGGTTCGTCGTACCCACCGACAGCGCCGGGTTCTCCGCTCCCGAGATCAAGCACAAGTGGTCGCTGCGGGCCAGCGTGACCAGTGAACTGGTGCTGGACGACGTGCGGTTGCCCGCGGACGCGGTGCTTCCCGGGGTCGTCGGCCTCAAGGGACCGTTGAGCTGTCTGACGCATGCCCGGTACGGGATCGTCTGGGGATCCATGGGGGCCGCGCGGGCCTGTTTCGAGGCCGCCGTCGACTACGCGAAGACACGGGAGCAGTTCGGGCGGCCCATCGGGGGGTTCCAGCTGACCCAGGCCAAACTCGCCGACATGGCGGTCGAACTGCACAAGGGGATTCTGCTCGCCCATCATCTGGGGCGGCGCATGGACGCCGGCCGCCTGCGTCCCGAGCAGGTCAGCTTCGGCAAGCTCAACAACGTACGGGAGGCCATCGAGATCTGCCGTACGGCGCGGACGATCCTCGGGGCGAACGGAATCTCGCTCGAGTACCCCGTGATGCGGCACGCGACCAATCTCGAGTCGGTGCTGACGTACGAGGGCACCGTCGAGATGCACCAGCTCGTGCTGGGCAAGGCGCTCACCGGGCTCGACGCCTTCCGCTGACCCCACCGGGGACCGGGGTGGGGGCAGGGCCGGTGAGCGGCCCTGCCTCAGCTCTGGTTGAAGAAGCCGTCCGAGCGGTGGGCCGCCGGGTCGCCGTTCACGATCTCCGTGTTGGACGGGGTCAGCAGGAACACCCGGGTCGAGACCCGCTCGATCGAACCGCGCAGACCGAAGATCAGCCCGGCCGCGAAGTCGACGACGCGCTTGGCGTCGGCGGCATCCATGGCCGTCAGGTTGATGATCACGGGCACGCCCTCGCGGAACAGCTCGCCGATCGCCCGTGCGTCCCGGAAGCTGTCCGGGGTGACCGTGCCGATCCGGCGGCCCTTCTCCTCGGCCGTGTCCGAGGCGACCCTCACGCGCGGGTCGGTGACCCAGGCGTCCCCGGAGTCGGTCCCCTCGGAGTAGTCGTCGTCGTAGTAACGCTCGTCATCGTTGTCGTCGACGAGGCCAAGCCAGGCACTTGCCTTGCGCACCGATCCCATGGACGCCTCCTCTCACAGCGGTCTTTCTTCCTTTCCGCTACCCATGGTCGTCCATGATGCGGATGTCGCGCCAAGTGGATAGACGCCGCGCGGGGGGTTTGTGACGGTACTGGTGCACAGCCGATCCGTCGAGAGCCCGCGTCTCCCAAGGGTCTTGCGGTACACGGATGCTGACTGAGAGTGAAATATGACTGTTCGTGCCGGACGGGTGATGCACGGTCCGTTCGAGTGAACAACGGAACCGTTTCAGGACGATTATCAGTCGATACGATGCGGCACCTCAATGGCTAATTTCATGCGTACGACGGGGGGATCGTCGTGTTCGGAATCGTCAGGCCCTGCAGCCACCGGCTCGGTGAAGGGCTCAAGGCACAGTGGATGGCCCATTTGTGCGGGCTCTGCCTCGCACTGCGCGGCGACCACGGCCAGTTCGCGCGGGTCGTCACCAACTACGACGGCCTGCTCATCTCGGTTCTGACGGAGGCTCAGGCCGAGACCGCCACCGGGTGGCGGCGTACGGCGGGGCCGTGCCCGTTGCGCGGGATGCGTACCGCCTCGGTCGCGCGGGGCGAGGGCGCCCGGCTCGCCGCCGCCGTCTCGCTGGTGCTGGCCTCAGCCAAGGTGCGGGACCATGTCGCCGACGGGGACGGGCTGCTGGCGCGGCGTCCGGTGGCCGGTGCCGCACGCCGGGTCGCCCGGAACTGGGGGCGGGCGGGGGAGCGGAGCGGTGCCGCGGTCGGGTTCGACACGGCGGTCCTCGTCGACGCCGTGGACCGGCAGCTCGGGATCGAGGCGCTGGCCGGGCCGGGGACGCCGTTGCCGCAGGTCACCGAGCCGACCGAGACCGCCACCGCCGCCGCCTTCGCGCACACCGCGGTCCTCGCGGGCCGGCCGGGGAACGCCGCGCCGCTCGCCGAGGCCGGGCGCCTCTTCGGGCGGCTCGCCCATCTGCTGGACGCCGTCGAGGACCAGGCGGCCGACGCCGCGTCCGGTGCCTGGAACCCGCTGACGGCGACGGGGACCTCGCGCGCGGAGGCCCGGCGGCTCGCCGACGACGCCCTGCACGGGATCCGGCTCGCCCTGAAGGACGTCGCCTGGGGGTCTGGGGTCTCCCCGGAAGGGCGCAGCACCGAGGGCCGGCTCGCGCATCTGCTGCTCGCGCACGAGCTGGGGCGGTCGGTGGACCGGGCGTTCGGCACGGCGTCGTGCGGCCACACGCACGGGCCGGAAGCACCGCATGGGCCGGAGGCAGCGCATGGGCCGGAGGTACCGCATGGGCAGGCGGGAGGGTTCGGGTCGGCGGGAGGGTTCGGGTCGGCGGGACTCCACGGGCCGGCGGGAGAGCTCGCGACTGAGGGGGCGTTCGGGCCGCCGACCGGGCCGTATGCCCCGCAGGGCCCGGTGGATCCGAACGCGCCCGGCAATCCGTACGGCGGTGAGCCGCCGCGGCCCGACAAGCGGGGTCTGCTGGCCGGGTGCGCGGTCGCGCTGGGGCTCTGCTGCACCTGCAAGGTCTGCTGCGCCGAGCAGTTCGAAGGGCCGTGGTCGAGGCAGCGGCGCGAGGGCTGGTGCCGGGACTGCGGGGATTGCTGCGACTGCTGTGATTGCTGCGACGGGTGCGAGTGCTGTGAGTGTTGCGCCTGCGACTGTTCGTGCTGACGTCTGAGCGGTGAGCGGTGAGCGCTCCGGAGACGTATTCCATGTCGGGGGTGTGGACTTCGTGCGGCCGTTCGGTGTCATCGGCGGCCGGGCAACCCGTGGAGCTGCCGCTCCGCATGCTCGAAAGGATCAGGGATCATGGCCGGGCGCTCTGACAGGACCGTGCCGCTCGCCGTGAAGATCGTGGTGAGCGGAGGACTCGGGGTCGGCAAGTCGACCTTCATCGGGGCCGTCTCCGAGATCGAGCCCCTCGACACGGAGGCGGCGATCACCCAGGTGTCCGTGGGGGTCGACTCGCTGGAGGGCGTCGAGTCCAAGACGACGACCACCGTGGCCCTCGACTTCGGGCGGATCAGCCTCGATCCGACCATCGCGCTGTATCTGTTCGGCACGCCCGGGCAGCACCGGTTCTCGTTCCTCTGGGACGACCTGGTGGAGGGCGCCCTCGGGACGGTCGTCCTCGTGGACACCCGGCGGATGGAGGAGTGCTTTCCCGCGGTCGACTACTTCGAGGCGCAGCAGGCGCCGTTCGTTCTCGCCGTCAACCGGTTCGACGGGGCGGAGCGGCTCGAACTGGAGGCGGTTCGGGAGGTGTTGGGGCTGCGTGCGGAGGTGCCGGTGCTGGAGTGCGACGCACGGGAGCGGGGCTCGGTGCGGGATGTTCTCGGCGCCCTGATGGACCGGGTCATCGGGTTCCGGGACGTGCCCGGACGGCGGGCGGCCGTGGTGCGTTGAGCTGAGGGGAGGGGGTGTGAAGGCAGAGGGAGAGAAGTCGAGAGGTGCCCGTCCGGCCTGGCCGGGGCGCGCAGGGGGTCAGCTCAACAGGAAGAGGACCACACTCGACCGAAGTCGATGTGGGAGCGCTTGACCAGCCACTGCTGCGAATACATGGCCTAAGTGGAACAGGTCCCCGGTTGACCGTCAACCGAGATGAGACGTACGGCTCACCATCCGGACAGCCTTGACAGCCGGGGGAAACGCCCGCGTACTCTCGCTCCACGGCCCTGCTGAGGGGCTCGGCCGTAGCGCTTTCCGTATGTCCGGTATGTCCGTGTGAAGGCATCCACCCGTGTTCGACACTTCGTGTCACGGAGCCTTCGCATGTCATCCGACACCCTCGTCCAAGCCCCCGCCGCCCCGTCGATGAGACAGTCACTCGTGATCGTCGGAGGCGGTCCGCGGGCCACCGGTCTGATCGAGCGCATCGCCGCCAACGCGCCGGAACTGTATGCCGGTTCGGGCCTCGACATCCATCTCGTCGACCCGCATCCGCCGGGCGCCGGACGGATCTGGCGGGCCGCCCAGTCGCCGCTGCTGTGGATGAACTCGCACGCCGAGGACGTCACCATGTTCACCGACGAGACGGTGCGGATGGACGGACCGGTGCGGCCCGGACCCACCCTGCACGAGTGGGCCGGTGTCGACGGACGGCTCTTCGCCGACCGGCAGCTCCAGGGCGGATACCTGCGCTGGGTGCACGAGCGGGCCGTCGCCGCGCTGCCCGATGAGATCAGGGTCCACCACCATCCGCGGCGCGCGCTGCGGGTGAGCGGGCCCCGCGAGGGGCGTCAGCAGGTGTGGCTGGAAGGCCGGCCCCGGCCGCTCCTCGCCGACCTCGTCGTCCTCGCCCTTGGTCACCTCGACGCCGAACTCGACGACCAACAGCGCGAGTTGGCGGCGTACGCGGACGAGCACGGGCTCGTCCATCTGCCGCCCGACTTCACTGCCGACAGCGATCTGTCCGCCCTGCGGCCGGGGGAGCCCGTCCTCGTACGGGGCTTCGGGCTCGCCTTCGTCGATCTGATGGTCCTGCTGACCGAGGGGCGCGGTGGACGGTACGACGGCGACACCTACCTTCCCTCGGGGCAGGAGCCGGTGCTGTACGTCGGATCGCGGCGCGGAGTGCCGTACCACTCCAAGATCGGCTACGACTGGACGGGGGAGCGACCGCCGCTGCCCCGGTTCCTCGGGCTCGCCGAGATCGACGAACTGCTGGCCCGTTCCGATGGGTTCGACTTCCGACGGGACGTCTGGCCGCTGGTGGAGAAGGAGTTGGGGTTCGCCCACTACCACCGGCTGTTCACCGCACACCCCGAGCGGACGGCGATGGCCTGGGCGGACTTCGAGGAGAAGTACGCGGCCGTGTCGGGGACGGTCGAACGGGAGGCCCTGGTGTCGTCCGCCGTGCCCGATCCGGGCGACCGGCTCGACCTCGCCACCCTCGACCGTCCGCTGGACGGGGTGCGGTACGCCTCGCACGAGGAGTTCCAGGACGGGCTGCGGCGCTATGTCGAGGACGATCTGAGCCGAGGTCATGACGCCTCCCACAGCCCCGACCTGGCGGTGTTCCTCGGACTGCTCTCCGTATACGGGCAGTTGGTGCGGCTCGGGGACATCGGCTCCTGGTGGCACGGGTTCTTCAGCTATCTCGCCTCCGGCCCGCCCGGGCCCCGGCTGCGGCAGTTGCTCGCACTGTCCCGGGCCGGGGTGGTGAGGTTCGTCGGCGCCGACATGGCCGTGGCGGCCGAGGACGGGGTGTTCCGGGCGTCCAGTCCGACCGTGCCGGGGTTCTCGGTCGAGGCACGGGCGCTGGTGGAGGCTCGGCTGCCCGAACCGACCCTGCGGCGCGCGCTCGACCCGCTGCTGCGCGAACTGCACGCCGAGGGCGCCGGTGAGACGGCGGACGGGCTGCTGCGGGTGGACCGGGCCGACGGGCGGGTCCTGGACCGGGCCGGGCGTCCGCACCCACGGCGCTTCGCGCTCGGGCCGCACACCGACGCCCGTACCCCGGGCGCCTTCACCCGTCCGCGCACCGGCGGCCCGGCGTTCCGGCAGAACGACGCCACCGCGCGGGCCGCCCTGGTGTTCCTGCGGGACCTCGGCGCCGACGCCGTCGGGTAGACCGTCGCGCGGTCCAGGGTCAGCCGACTCAAGGTCCGCTGAATCAAGGTTCGTTGGGTCAAGGTCTGGTGGGTCGAGGCCCGGTGGGCCGACGTCCGGTGGGCCGGGAAGGGATTCTCCGACATGACTTCCTCACGTGGCCGGGGGCTGCTGCACCTCGCCGCCGCCCTCGACCAGCCCGGGGTGTACGACGCCGGCCCGTACGTCGAGCAGGCGCGGCTGGCCGAACGCGGCGGGCTGGACTTCGTGACGCTGGGCGACACGGGTGCGGGTGCGGATACCGACGTGGGCGCGAGTACGGGTGCGGGCACCTTTACCGGGCCCGGGCCGGATGCCGCGGCCGTACTCGCCCGGGTCGCCCCCGCCACCCACCGCGTCGGCCTGGTTCCCACCCTCACCGATGCCCGCCAGGTCCGGACGGCCGTCACGGCCCTCGACCGGGTCAGCCGGGGGCGGGCGGGATGGCGGACCCACGCCCTCGCGGGGGCGTGGGCGGGGGAGGCCGTGGACGACACGGGCCGTTCCATATATGTGGCCGACGCGACCGGGGGAGCCGCCCGTCTCGCCGCCGCCCGGCACGCCGACGTGGCCCTCGTGCGCGCGGTGAGCGCCGATCAGGCCCGTGCCGTACGGCGGGAACTGCGGGCCGAGGCGGTCGGGTCCGGGCGGGAACCGGAGTCGCTGCGGGTTCTGGTGAGCCTTCTCGTCGACCTCGGCGACGGCGAGTACGCGGCCGAGCCGGGCCACGGCGGGGGCGGCCCGCGGCAGAGCGTACGGGGCCCGCTCTACCGGGGCGGTCCCGTCGACCTGGCCGAGCTGATCGCCGCCTGGCACCAGGACGGCACCGCCGACGGCTTCCACCTCGTCCCCGTCGAACCCCGCCGCGATCTGGAACGCCTGGTCAACGGCACCGTCGCACTGCTCCAGCACCGTGGCCTGTTCCGTACCTTCTATCCGGGCAGCACGCTCCGCGAACACCTGGGCCTGGCCCGGCCCACGCACAGCACGGTCCGCGCGGAACAGACCGACCCCGTAGGAAAGGGCTGACCATCGAGTGGTCGGAGGGCGATCCGGACGGTCGTCTTCCGGCCACGGCGTGCGCAGGCGCCGGTTGGGCTTCCCGCACGCGGGCGTATCCGGCGCGGAGGGACGCGCGACGGTCGGCCCCCTCCGCGCCGTTCTGCCTCCGTACACCTTCGCCGACCATTTCCTTGGTCCTTTCCCGCCGCCCGGGAACGCCCTGCCCGCAGTGCTCGAGGCAGAGCGGCGCAACCTGCTCCGAACTGCGAGGACAGCGTTCGGCAGGGGGTCGAAGCGGGGTCAACTCACACAGTTCGTTCATGGGTTGGAGGCCGAAAGGCGCCCTTGCGGCGACCGGTCGTCCGCCCGAATACTCCCCCTCAGCGCTTGTCAGGGTCACGGCGTGTCCGGAATCCGGGCGAACGTCGGTCCTGGCTGCGCCTCACGGGCCCCGACCCCACTCGACGGGCCCCCGAATTCCCCTGGGAGGGAACGAAACGTGAGGATCAAGCGCACCACCCCCACGCACGGTACTTCGAGACGGACCCGGCTGATCGCAGTCGCCACCGGACTCATGGCCGCCGCCGCTGTCGCGATCCCCAACGCGAACGCGGCCGACACCACCACCTTCAGCACGGCCCAGCTGAAGAGCGCGGGCAACTCCGTGCTCCAGGCCGACGTCGCGGGCACCGCCTGGGCCGTCGACAGCAAGAGCGGACGCCTTGTCGTCACCGTCGACAGCACGGTGTCCGACACGGAGATCGCGGAGATCAAGGAAGCCGCGGGCAGCAACGCCGGCGCGCTGACGATCAAGCACACGCCCGGCAAGTTCAACAAGCTGATCGCCGGCGGCGACGCCATCTACGGCGGCGGCTACCGCTGTTCGCTGGGCTTCAACGTCGTCAGCGGCAGTACCTACTACTTCCTCACCGCCGGCCACTGCGGTGAGGTCGCGTCGACCTGGTACTCCAACTCCGGGCAGACGACCACGCTGGGCACGAACGTCAGCTACAGCTTCCCGACCAACGACTACGCGCTGGTCCGGTACACCAACACGTCGGTCACCAAGTCCGGCACCGCGGGCAACACGGACATCACCAGCGCGGGCACGCCCAGCGTCGGCACCACGGTCTACCGTGACGGCTCGACCACCGGCATCCACAGCGGCCGGGTCACCGCCCTGAACGCGACCGTCAACTACGGCAGCGGCGATGTCGTCTACGGCATGATCCAGACCACCGTCTGCGCCGAGGGCGGTGACTCCGGCGGCGCGCTGTACTCGACCAGCGGCGTCGCCTACGGTCTGACCTCCGGCGGCAGCGGCAACTGCACCTCCGGCGGCACGACGTTCTTCCAGCCGGTGGTCGAGGCCCTGAACGCGTACGGGGTCAGCGTCTTCTAGTCCGCCGCCCGCCCCGTGGTCAACCGGCGGCCCGAGTGCACCGGGCCGCCGCCGACCGGGCCGTGCGCAGGGTGCCCCCGCACGCGAACCGCCGTGCGGGGGCACCCTCTTGTCCGGTGGAGCTGTTGAGGTTCCTGGAGAGGGCTCAGCGGCATCTGCCGCCGGCGGCGCGGCCGAGTCAGGAGTGGAACGTCGTCACAGCCGTCGCACCCCGAACTAACCTTTAGGCTTTGGCCATTGGCTGACTCCTTGGATCAGAGGATCCGGGGATCAAGGGGGACGGGGGCCGATGAGCAACGCGACCGAGGAGTTTCCACCGCTTCAGGCGGACGATCCGCCCGTGGTGGCCGGCTACCGGCTCGCCGCCAGGCTGGGTGCGGGGGGCATGGGCCGGGTCTATCTGTCGCACACGCAGGGCGGCCGACCGGTGGCGATCAAGGTGGTACGGCCGGAGCTGGCCGACAATCCGGACTTCCGGCGCCGGTTCCGGCGGGAGATAACGGCGGCCCGGCGGGTCCGGGGCGCCTACACCGCCGAACTGATCGACGCCGACGCGGACGGCGTACCGCCCTGGCTCGCCACCCTGTACGTGCCCGGGCCCTCGCTGGCCGAGGCCGTCGCCCGGCGCGGACCGCTGCCGGCGGTGCTGTGGCTGATGGCGGGGGTGGCCGAGGCGCTGGAGGCCATCCATGACGCGGGAATCGTCCACCGGGACCTGAAGCCGTCGAACGTCCTGCTGGCCGCCGACGGGCCGCGCGTGATCGACTTCGGTATCTCGCTGGCCTCCGACGTCACCTCGCACACCGCCACGGGTGCCGCCGTCGGCACGCCCCAGTTCATGGCGCCCGAGCAGGCGTCCGCGGGTGAGGTCACGGCGGCGACCGACATCTTCGCGCTCGGCCAGACGGCGGCGTTCGCGGCGCTGGGCGAGCCGCTGTACGGGTACGGCCCCTCGGCGAGCGTGCTGTACCGGATCGTGCACTCGCAACCCGACCTGTCCCTCCTGCCCGAGCAGCTCCGCCCGCTGATCGGCCGCTGCCTGGCCGCCGATCCGGCGGAGCGGGTCACCCCGGCGGAGGTCGTCGAGTGGTGCCGGCAACGGCTGGGCGGGGACGCCGACGCGGGCGGGGGACCGGCCGTCTGGCGGGAGATCGCCGGCCCGGAGGTGACGGTTCCGCCCCCGGTCCCCGACCCCACCCCGGTGGGCACGCTGCCTTTGGCCGGCGGGCCGTGGCCGACGGGGGCGGCGGGGGCGGACGGGCCCGTGGGGCAGGCGGGGTCGGCGGGATTGGCGGGGCCGATGGGGTCGGCGGGGCTGCCAGGGTTTGCAGGGCCGGCAGGGTTGGCAGGGCCGATGGGGCCGGTGGCATCGGCGGGGGCGACACGCTCGGCGGGGTCGGCATGGCCTCACGGGCCGCTGTTGGTCACGCGGCCGCAGTTGGAGGGGCCCGAGGAGCGGCGGGCCCGTCGCAGGCGTACCGCGTTGATGGTGGGCGGGGCCGTGCTGGCCGGTGTGCTGCTGCTGACGGGCTTGGTGTGGGTGGGGACGTACGCGACGGACCGGCTCCGCGAGCGGGTCGAGGCGGGCGGCTCCGACCGGTCGTCCTCGTCGTCCTCGTCGTCCTCGTCGTCCTCCGGGCCCGGGGCGGCGGGCGGTGGCCGCACATCGAAGACGTCGAGCAGCCCTTCCCCGACCGGGTCCCCGACACCGCGACTCGTGGGGTACCCCCTCCAGATGCTCACCGAGAAGAACTCGTTGGACATCACGGCGCCGGTCGATCGCAAGGACCGCAAAGGGGACGTCCGCTTCGTCTGCGGCAAGTACACGTGCAGGCTGGAGAGCGACACCAGCGTGATCGCCCCGGTGTACGGCGAGCCGGGGGGCGGCCTCCCGTCGTGCCGTGCGGCCATCAAGGTCTCCGGCGATCGCGAACTCTCGATGGCGGCGGTGGCGGCCGGAAGCGAGATCTGCATCGAGCACCCTTCCGGGGACATCGCGCTGTTCGTGATCGACGCGGAGTCGACCGCGCTGCCGGAGAGCGGAAGCAGCTTCCTGGAGGGGGACCTGTCGGTCTGGAGGATGGACGGGGCGTAGCACCGACGGACGTTGTCAGCCGTCAGGCACTGCCGGTGGGGAGCTTCTTGCGTGCCGGGCTCGCCGGGTTGCCTTCGGCTGACGGCACCGGCGCCGGCGCTGTCAGTCGTCGGGCGCCGCTGGTGGGGAGCTGCTTGCGTGCCGGGCCCGTAGGGCCGCCGTCGGCAGGGGCGACCGCCCCCTTGGCCCCACGTCCGTCCGTGCCGGCGCCGGTGCCGTCAGCCGGCAGGCATCGCCGGTGGGGAGCTGCTCGCGCGCCGCTCCCGCAGGGCCGCCGCCAGCACGGTGACCGCCGTCCCCGCGAGCGCCCACGCCGAGAGGATCAGCAGGGACGCGGTCATGTCGTTGCCCTTGAAGTAGGCGATCGAGCGGGCCGACCAGGTGCCCGCGCCCGGCGGCAGGGCCGGGCCGATGTCCCGCCAGAACGGCGGCAGCAGCGGGGGCGGCAGGGCGCCGCCCGCGCTGGGGTTGCCCAGGATCACCACGAGCAGGATGACCAGCCCGATGCCGGCCATCCCGAAGACGCCCTGGAAGGCGAGTGTCGCCGCGCCCACCGCGAAGACGATCAGCGCGCCGAGCCCCCAGAGCGCGGCGAAGCTGCCCGGCAGGGCGCCCAGGACGGGCCCGACGATGAGCGCCCCGCCGAGTCCGCAGACGATCCCGACGACCGCCATGGCGACCAGCCGGATGACCGCGCGCCTGGGGTTCGAGTGCCCGGCGCCCGAGCTGATCGTCATGATCGACGCGCACAGATAGCCGCCCACGCACCAGCCGACGGTCAGATAGAACGACGACAGCCCGTTGGCGTCCTGGGTGTCGGCGGGAGCCACGTCGACGCTCCGTACCGTGCGGCCCTGGTTCTTCTCCAGGGTGGCGGTGAGCGCCTGAAGGGTGGTGGCCAGGACCCGTCCGCCGCCCGTGGCGACCAGCAGGGTGTCGGTGGTGCCGGCGGGATCGACGAGCAGGGCGGCGTCGATTCTCCGGTCCAGGATCTGCTTCCGGGCCGCCGCAGCGTCGGCCACCGCGCGCGGGTCCAGCGGATCGCCGGGCAGCGCCTCCAGCCGGGCCACCGCCTCCTGGGCGACGTCCGCCCGGGGCGCGACCACCCCGAAGGGCACGTCCTTGGGCTTCGGGTCGTGCAGCGCACCCACGTAGGAGGCGATGAACAGCAGGCTGAGCACGACCACGCCGAAGACCAGCAGCGTGGCCCGCGGTGTGACGGCGTCCTTCACCTCGTCGAGAAAGGTGCTCTGTGTCATGTCCCCACAGTCCGGGTGGACGGACGTTTCCGCAGGTGGAGAGGCCCCGAACGGCTATCGCGCACATGTTCGAGATAAAGGGGAGGGGTGATTCCCGGGTGCCCCCATCTGCCGGCCTGCGTACATGCGCACCTGCCCGCGCCACGAACGTGGCTGCCGCTGGCACCCCGCCACCGTGGCTGCGCCGGCCCTATCCGTTTGCTTCTCGCCCGCGAGCGGGGCGGACGGCTCTGGCGCCTTGCCGATGCGTGTACTGCCTGTGCGTCGGTGACGGTACAGGCTGCTGCCCTGATTCCGGACACCCTCCTGCGCGTTGCCGTGGCGCCGCCGAAAAGCGTCTGGCGCCGTCGAATGACGGCCGACATGGCGGGTGGCGCAGGGGGTGTTTCTCCCAACTGATCTGCCCGGTGGGCGAGGTGACGGGCTGATGTCTTTTCGGTCACTGCTCACCTCGCCAAAGAATCGCTGATGTGTTCGAATCGAGTCGCTGACCGGGGCTGATGAGGTTAGAGTAATCGAACGCGAGTACGATGAACATATCGGGTATATAGCCGAAAAGGGGTGGAGTGATGGAGGTGCGGCATGGCGGGCTTCGCCCATCTGCACGTCGCGTCCGGTTACTCCGTCCGCTACGGCGCCGCCCACCCCGAACACCTGGTCCGGCGGGCGGCCGAGCGGGGCGTGGCGGCGCTCGCGCTCACCGACCGGGACACGGTCACCGGAGCCGTCCGGTTCGCGCGGGCGTGCGCCGGAGCCGGGGTCCGGCCGGTCTTCGGGGTCGACCTCGCGGTGGAGGCCCTTGCGCCCCCGCCGCCCGCCCGGCGGCGCCGCACTCCGGCGCGCGGTGGGGCGTACGTCGTTGAGCCGCCCCTGCGGTTCGTGCTGCTCGCACAGAACCGGGCGGGATGGGCGCGGCTGTGCCACATCACGTCGGCCGCCCATGCCGGGGCTGTATCAGGTACGGCACCGGTGGTGCCGTGGGAGGCGCTGCGCGAGTACGGCGGCCCCGGCCTGACCGTCCTGCTCGGACCGCTCTCGGAGCCGGTACGGGCCCTGGCGGCCGGCCGGGAGGACGTGGCGGTGAAGCTGCTGGCGCCGTGGCGGGAGATCTTCGGTAGGGGAGTCAGGCTGGAAGCCGTTGCGCAGAAACGTTTCAGCGTCGAGCCCGGGTCGCTTCGGCTGGCCGCCCGCACCCTGGCGCTGGCCGACCGCACCCACACCACCGCCGTGCTCTCCAACGCCGTCCGCTACGCCGATCCCGAACAGCACCGGCTCGCCGACGTCCTGGACGCGGCGCGGCTGCTGCGGCCGATCGACCGGCGTCGCCTGGACAGCGGGCAGCGCTGGCTCAAGGACGAGAGGGGAATGGCGAACGTGGCGCGGATGGTCGCCGAATGCGCCGGAGCGGATGTCCGACGGGCCCGCCGTCTGATGGCGGACACCGCCGCCACGGCGGCCCAGTGCACCATCGACCCCAAAGCGGACCTCGGGCTGGGCACCCCGCACTTCCCGGAACCGTCGCTCTTCGGCGCCGAGCCGGGAAGAACCTCGGAACTGCTGCGCAGACACTGCGAGGCCGGCCTGGCCCGACGCGGCCTCGACCGCGACCGTGCGGCACTCGACCGGCTGGACCAGGAACTCGACGTGATCTCCCGGCTGGACTACGACTCGTACTTCCTCGCCGTCGGCCAGGTCGTCGCCGACATCCGGGCCAAGGGCATCCGGGTCGCGGCCCGCGGCTCGGGCGCCGGTTCGATGGTCTGTCACGCGCTGGACATCGCCACGGCCAACCCCCTCGACCACCGTCTGCTGTTCGAACGCTTCCTCAGCGTGCGCCGGGCCTCGCTGCCCGACATCGACATCGACGTCGAATCCGCCCGCCGCCTGGAGTGCTACGACACGATCTTCGAACGCTTCGGCAAGGAACGCGTGGCGGTCACCGCGATGCCCGAGACCTACCGGGCCCGCCGCGCCCTGCGCGACACCGGCCTCGCCCTCGGCATCGCACCCGAGGACATCGACCGGATCGCCAAGAGTTTCCCGCACCTGCGCGCCTCCGACATCACCAGTGCCCTCGCCGAACTGCCGGAACTACGGCAACTGG
The DNA here is from genome assembly GCF_042653945.1 of Streptomyces vulcanius. Lineage (NCBI taxonomy): Bacteria > Bacillati > Actinomycetota > Actinomycetes > Kitasatosporales > Streptomycetaceae > Streptomyces > Streptomyces vulcanius. The sequence goes on from NZ_JBHSFK010000034.1 coordinate 25,400, forward strand.
CCGCCGAGGCGCACCGGTACGGACCGTTGTGGGAGCTGGCCGAAGGTCTCGACTCCCTGGTCCACGGCATGGCCATGCACCCCTGCGGCGTGGTCATCAGCGACGCGACCCTCCTGGACCGGCTGCCGGTACAGCCCACCCCCCAGGGCGACTACCCCATGGCCATGGCGGCGAAGGAGGAGATCGAGGAACTGGGCAACATCAAACTCGACGTCCTGGGCGTGCGCATGCAGTCCGCGATGGCCCACGCCGTCACCGAGATCGAACGGACCACCGGCAACCGCATCGACCTGGACGACCCGAGGCAGGTACCGCTCGACGACGTCTTCGCGTTCAAGCTCATCCAGGAGAGCCAGACCCTGGGCCTGTTCCAGCTGGAGTCGCCCGGCCAGCAGGACCTGCTGTCCCGGTTGCAGCCGCGCGATCCGCAGGACGTCATCGCCGACATCAGTCTCTTCCGGCCCGGTCCGGTCGCCGGGGGCATGCCCGAGCGGTACATCGCCGCCCGCCACGGCGGCACACCGGGGTACGCCCATCCGGACCTGGAGCCCGTGCTCGCCGACACCTACGGGGTGACCATCTGGCACGAGCAGATCATCGAGACGCTCTCGGTGATGACCGGCTGCGACTACGCGCTGGCCGAGATCGCCCGAAGGGCACTCGGCGACAGGAACCGGCTGCCCAGGATCAAGGACTGGTTCGACCGACAGGCACGCGCGCGGGGCTACGGCGCGGCCGTGCGGGACGAGGTCTGGAAGACCGTCGAGGCCTTCGGCGCCTACGGCTTCTGCCGGGCCCACGCGGTCGCCTTCGCCGTACCCGCCCTGCAGAGCGCCTGGCTCAAGGCGCACTATCCGGCGTTCCTGCTGGCCGGCCTTCTCGAACACGACCCCGGGATGTGGCCCAAGCGCGTACTGGTCTCCGACGCCCGCCGGCGTGGCGTGCCGCTCCTGTCCGTCGACGTCAACCGCTCCAGGGTGAAGCACACCGTGGAGAAGGCCGACGGGGACCAGTGGGGGGTGCGGCTCGCGCTGGCCGGGGTGCACGGCATCAGCGAGGAGGAGTGCGCGCGGATCGAGGCGGGGCAGCCGTACGGATCGCTGTCGGACTTCTGGCAGCGGGCCCGTCCCAGCAGGCCGGTCGCCGAACGTCTGGCGGAGATCGGTGCGCTGAACTGTCTTCACGACGGCCGGCTCACCCGACGTGATCTGCTGCTCCAGATCGCCGAGTTGCATCGGCAGTCCCGCAACCGGACCGCGGGCACAGGTCAACTACCCATCGATGCGGGTGCTGTCGGCGGGGCGGAGCCGAGCGGTCTGCCGGAGATGACCGGGCGCGAGGCCCTGAGCGCCGAGCTGAGCACCCTCGGCATCGACGTCTCCAGGCATCTGATGGAGCACCACCACCGGCTGCTGCGGGAGATCGGCGCGACCGACGCGGCCCATCTGGCCGGCCTGCGCGCCGGGCAGCAGGTGCTGGTCGCGGGGGTACGGGCCTCCACCCAGACCCCGCCGATCGCCAGCGGCAAGCGCATCATCTTCGTCACCCTGGAGGACGGTTCAGGGCTGGTCGACCTGGCCTTCTTCGAGGACTCCCACCCGACGTGCGCGCACACCGTCTTCCACAGCGGGCTGCTGCTGGTGCGCGGCACGGTCCAGGTGCGCGGCACCCGCCGCACCGTCGTCGGGACCATGGCCTGGGACCTGGACGAGATCGCCGCCGCCCGCCGCGACCACGGCCCCGAGGCCGCGCTCGCCCTCCTCGGCACCGACCGCCCGTCCCCGACCCCCGCCCAGCCGCAGCGCACCCTGGCCAACGGCACCACCGGCGCCCGCCTGCACCCGTACGCCGACCTCCAGCCCGCCGGCAGCCGCTCGGCCGACCTGAAGAAGTTCGGCCATCGCAGTCCGGGAAGCGCGGGATGACCACACGTCAGCGGCACATCGCTCACCTCCATCTGCACGCCGGACTGAGTGGGGCCCAGTACGACGACGTAATCGAACTGATGTCCGGCATTACGCCTCACGTCCAGGCTGTCCCGCCCAACGCCGTCCAGCTCGACCTGACCTCGGCGCTCCGATACTTCGACCTGTCTCCCTACGATGTCGTTCAGTTGGCGAAGCTCCGTCTGAAGGCTCTCTACGGCATCGACAGCAGCGCCGGGCTCGCGAACAACCGCATGCTGGCCGCCATGGCGGCCGACGTGTCCGCGCCGGGTGACACCACCTGGATCCGCGACGGGCAGGCCGCCACGTGGCTGTACCCCCGCCCGGTCACCGCGCTGCCGGGGATCGGCCGCGCCACAGCGGAAACGCTCAACAGATACGGACTGCACACCGTCGGCCAGATCGCCGACATCCCCGCGGCGACCCTGCAGCGACTTCTCGGAGCCGGCTCGGCCCGGCTGCTGGCCGAGCGTGCCCGCGGGCACGACCCCCGCCCTGTCACCCCGGCGGAACCGGCAGCACACCTGGTCGCCGACCTTGTGCTGGAGCGGGACTGTCTGGACCCGGCGTGGCACCATCGAGCAGTGCTGGGACTTGCCGACCGAATCGGCCAACGCCTACGCGGCGAACGTCAGATCGCCGGCCGGCTCGCCCTCACGGTGCGGTACGCCGACCGCAGCTCCACCGCGCGTACGCGCACGCTGCCGGAACCGACCGACCACTCACCCGCCCTTGCTGCAGCCGCCCTGGAGCTGTTGACCGCCCTCGGGCTGCAGCGAGCAAGAGTCCGCGCCTTCACGATCCGCGCCGACAGCCTGCTGCCGGCCCACAATGCCCACCGGCAGCTCTCTCTGGATCCCGGCGACGCCCGTGCCCGTGCAGCCGAAGCCGCCGCAGACCGCGCCCGCCGACGCTTCGGTCCGGAGACCGTACGTCCAGCCACTCTGGCGGACTGACCGCTTTTGCCGAGAACCACTGGTTCCTGGCGAAGGCGGTCATGTGGGGCATGGCTGCGGCTCCCGTCGTTGGGTGATGGCGACATCGTCCGGAAGGGCGTCACGGGAACGCGATACGGCTTCCGCCTCACGGAAGCTTCGACTAAAAAGGCCTGTTCAGAGGGCTGATCTGAATAAGCCTCGGTGCTCGACCTCAGTGGAGGGTGCCGCCGCAGCGTCGATGATTTGCAACGAATGACTGGTCTAGCCTCTTTGTGGCAACTTCCCGGCCGTGTGCGGCTGGTTCAGCGGCAGAATTTGCATAGTTGCAGATCAGGGATGGTCGTTGTCGCGAGGGGAGGGAGGCGGGGTCGAATCCGGGTCGAATGTGCCTTCCTTTGGCCCCGCCGGTGGATTGTTGCAGGTCGGCAGCATGATCAGACGTCATGCAGCCGGGTTGCGTAAGCGGCTGCCGCAGTCGAGGGGTGGTCACCGGCAGGTTCTTGGTCTGCATGGTCCGCGTCTGGTGCGGATCTTGGTGGGCGGGGCCGCTTTCGCGGGCAGAGACCTTGCGGTTCAGCGCGTCGACACGGTCGGCACAGGCGGGTCCAGCTGTCGTTCCGAGGCTGAGCGGCGCGGCCATGGGAGGCTCGGGCGGGCGGTGTGCTCCGTGCTAGCGTGGAGCGTTTGCAGCGTCGCTGTGTCGGTGCCCGGTGCGGGGTCCCTGGCCGGTGGCCCGCGTCCCCGCCGCGCCTTCCTCGGTACGGTCCCTTTGGAGGAAGGCTTTCTATGAGCGAATCAGCACGTGTCGATGCCCAGCAGCAGGACGAGGTGTCGGGCGCCACCGCGGCTCTGCCTCCAGCGGCGTCCTTTGCGGAGCTGGGGCTGCCGGCCGAGATCCTGCGGGTGCTTGCCGAGCACGGTGTGACGGTGCCCTTCCCCATCCAGGCGGCGGCACTGCCCAACGCGCTCGCGGGACGGGACGTCCTGGGCCGGGGCCGCACCGGATCCGGCAAGACGCTCGCCTTCGGCCTGGGGATGCTCGCCCGGACGGCCGGGCGGCGCGCGCAGCCCAAGGAGCCGCTGGCGCTCGTTCTGGTGCCCACCAGGGAGCTGGCGCAGCAGGTCGGTGAGGTGCTCACCCCGTACGCCGAGGCGCTGCGGCTGCGGCTCGCGACCGTGGTGGGCGGCGTGTCCATCGGACGGCAGGCCGCCGTGCTGCGGGACGGCGCCGAGATCGTCGTCGCCACGCCCGGCCGACTGCACGACCTCATCGACCGTAAGGGCTGCCGGCTGGGACGGGTGCGCATCACGGTCCTGGACGAGGCCGACCAGATGTGTGACATGGGGTTCCTGCCGCAGGTCACCGAGATACTGGACCAGGTGCGTCCCGACGGGCAGCGCATGCTGTTCTCCGCCACCCTGGACCGCGATGTCGACCAGTTGGTGCAGGACTACTTGCGCGACCCCGCTGTCCAATCCGTGGACCCCTCGTCCAGCGCGGTCTCCACGATCGAGCACCACGTCTTCGTCGTGCACGGCCCCGACCTGTACGCCGTGACCACGGAGATCGCCGCCCGGGACGGCCGCGTCCTGCTGTTTCGGGACACCAAGCACGGCGTCGACCAGCTCACGCGGCATCTGCGGGCCAGCGGCGTGGCGGCCGCCGCTCTGCACAGCGGGAAGTCCCAGCCGCAGCGCACCCGGACCCTGGCCCAGTTCAAGAGCGGGCAGGTCACCGCGCTGGTGGCGACGAACGTCGCCGCGCGCGGCCTGCACGTCGACGACCTCGACCTCGTGGTCAATGTCGACCCGGCCACCGACCCGAAGGACTATCTGCACCGCGCGGGCCGAACGGCCCGGGCCGGCCGCTCCGGCACCGTCGTGACGCTCGTCCTGTCGGGACAGCGCCGCGAGACGAGCCAGGTCATGGCCGACGCCGACGTCGCTCCCAAGGTCACCAAAGTGCGGTCCGGCGAGGTGGAGCTGAGCCGGATCACCGGCGCCAAGGCACCCTCCGGACAGCCTCTCGACCGCGGGCCGGCCGCACCGCGCCCCAAGAACCACAACGCCCCGTTCCGTGGCCTGGGCAGCGCCAAGGACGCGAGGGGCGGCTCTGGTGGCAGGCCGTCCCGTAAGAGCAGCGAGGCCCGTACGCTCGCGGAGGCCCGCGAGGCGGCCCGGGTGCGGCGCGGCGGCTGAGCTGACGTCGGCAGGCCGAGGGCGGCCGTCACTTTGTCGGCGTAAGGTGCGAGGTCGTCGAGTTTCCGCTGGAGCTGCCGACGAAGACCGGCGTGTGGAACGGCGCCTCCTCCGGCCACGCCTGCTCGCCGAGGTCGAACATGCGCTTGCCCATCACGCTCGCGCCGGTGCGCTCGAACGTCTCCCGCGCGATGTCGTTGTCGCGCCCTTCCTCGCCGCCCTCGCCGAGCTTCAGGTTCTCCCGGAAGAGCCGCTGCGGGAATATCCACTGCTGCAGCTCCATCAGGCCATCAGTCCTCAACTCCCTTCCGAACGATCTCGGTGACGTAGGCAGCCAGGTTGCTCAGGGTCTGCCGGCCGCCCTCGATCGCGTGGTACTTCTCGACCGCCTCGTCGCGCAGCTCCTTGGTGGGGAACACCGTGCGCATCTCGATCCGGGTCGCCGCGCCGTCCGGCGCGAACGTGAGGACCGACTCGAAGGCGTTCGGGTCGTCGCGGGACTCACCGTGCAGCAGCGCGATCCGCTCCGGCGGGGCGATCTCGGTCCAGGAGATCCACTCCTGGTAGTCCGTCCCGTCCGGTCCGTGCATCACGAAGTCCCACGCCCCGCCGACGCGGAACTCGAACGCCCGCGTGGTGGTGGTGAACCCCTCCGGTCCCCACCATCGCGACAGGTGCCGGATCTCGGTGAACGCCTCGAACACCAGCTCCCGCGGGGCGTCGATGACCCGGGAGATCACGATCTCCCGGTCGGCCGTCGCCGGCTCCGCCCGCGGTTCTTGCCTTGCCCCTGCCATCGGTCATTCCTCCTGCCGTGTCTGCTTGAGGTCCTGCACGTACGCGTCCAGCCGGTCGAAGCTCTCGTTCCAGAACCGCTCGAACCCGCCGGTCCACTCGTGGACCCGCCGCAGCCCGCGGGCGTCAAGGCCGTACAGGCGCTGCTTGCCTGCCTTGCGGTCCCGCACCAGCCCGACCTCCCGGAGCACCCGCAGGTGTTTGGACGCCCCCGGCTGGGTCATCCCCAGTTCCTGGGCCAACTCGGTCACCGGCCGCTCACCCGCCCGCAGCAGCGCCAGGATCTCCCGGCGCTGCGGCTCGGCGATCGCGTTGAAGACATCCGACGTCGTCGCTGCTCGTGCCATGGGCGCCATCATATTCCGATATCGGTATGCGTCAAGCCGGAGGAATCAGGCTCGTCGCGAGCGCGTCCGTGTTCCCCAACGCCGAGAAGGCCCGGATGGCGGTCCGGCTGGCGGCCGCCGCCGGAGCGCCCGGCGTGGGCCGCGTGCTGGTGTCCACCGACGCCTTCGGGATCTCCGCAGGAGCCGGCCGTGGCCGGTGTCGCGCGGTCCCGCGACGACAGTGCCGCCGTGCGTGGCGGCCCGCCGTCGGATGCCCACGAGACCGTGGCCGGGGTCGTCGTGCCGTGCCGCCGGGTCCGTCCGCCGGGGCGTCCCGGGCGGTACGCGGTGTCGGCGACCCGGATCCGCGCCTCTCCCGTCTCGGGCATGGCGGAGACGCCGGCGGCGCAAGTGGTCAAGGGTGAGGCGAGCGTGTTGTGCGGCTAACTAGGGCGTAATGCACCCTATGGTCCGATCAGGCCTGCCTGGTGACAGGGCGTCAGGTTCCTCCGTGGTCGCCCGCTACCACTGAAAGTTTTTACTGACGCGTAACTTCACACTTCACTTACTCATTCGTAACTTGATGAGTGAACAGCATCCTGGTGATCCGGGTCACAGGGCGTAAGGCCATCGCACCTCCCCTTGAGCCGCAAGGAGATCACCCGATGCTGCCCTGGAAGCGCGTGCTCAGACCGCTCGCCGCACTGCTGCTGGCCGCCGCGGCCGCCACGGTCCCCGCCTCCACCGCCACCGCCGCCACCGACTCCGCCGCCACCTCACCGAGCAGCGGCTGGAACGACTACAGCTGCAAGCCCTCCGCCACCCACCCCCGCCCCGTCGTCCTGGTCCACGGCACCTTCGGGAACTCGATCGACAACTGGCTGGGCCTCGCTCCCTATCTCGAGGTCCGGGGCTACTGCGTCTACTCCCTCGACTACGGGCAACTGCCCGGAGTCCCCCTCTTCCACGGACTCGGCCCCATCGACAAGTCGGCCGAACAGCTCTCCACCTTCGTCGACAAGGTGCTCTCCGCGACCGGCGCCGCCAAGGCCGACGTCGTCGGACACTCGCAGGGCGGCCTGATGCCCCGCTACTACCTGCGCTTCCTCGGGGGCGCCGCCAAGGTGAACGCCCTCGTCGGCCTCGCCCCCGACAACCACGGCACCACCCTCAACGGCCTCACCAACCTGCTGCCGTACTTCCCCGGCGCCGAGGATCTCCTCTCCGCCGCCACCCCCGGCCTCGCCGACCAGATCGCAGGGTCCGCCTTCCTCACCAAGCTCAACGCGGGCGGCGACACCGTCCCGGGCGTCCACTACACCGTCATCGCCACCCGGTACGACGAGGTGGTCACGCCCTGGCGCAGCGCCTACCTCGGCGGATCCGACGTCGACAACGTCCTGTTGCAGGACCTGTGTCCGCTCGACCTCTCCGAGCACGTGGCGATCGGCCTGTTCGACCGGATCGCCTTCCACGAGGTGGCCAACGCGCTCGACCCGGGCCGTGCCACCCCCACCACCTGCGCGTCCGCCCTGGGCTGACAGCCGACGGCGGGGGTGCTCGCCGGGGCCTGTCCAGCCTGAGCCGCCGGTCAGGCCCCGGTACCGGAACCAAGAAACCGCGAAAACGCCAGCTGGGGGAGGCCCGAAGCGATCTTTAGGGTCGCCTTAAGGTACTGCTCAGACTGAGATCAGGTGGGCGGGGCTCAGCCGTCCGGCCACCAGGTGCGGGCGATGTCCTTCCGGATCTCGCGGCGGTCTTCGGGGCGGGCGTCCGCTTCTTCGCGGATCCGGCGGGAGTCCGTCTTCTTCAGGGGCTTCTGCACGGTTGTGCGGCGCATGACTGCCTCCTTCAGGGGCTGCCGGGATCCGCGATGTCACGGAGGTAGACCCTTTGGGGGAGAGTTCCTCATCGCCCCCGGATCTGTCAGTGGCGGCTGTCACGATTCGAGTGTCAGTGGCAGGTGTCACTCTTGGGCGCATGGCGAAGAAGAGTGACGACGTGACTGCGGCAAGTGTCGACTGGGATGCCGAGGCCGCCGGTTTCGACGAGGAGCCGGACCACGGGCTGCGTGATCCCGAGGTGCGCGCCGCCTGGGCCGGGCGGCTGCGCGACTGGCTGCCGGCACGCGCCGGCGACCTCCTCGACCTGGGCTGCGGCACCGGCAGCCTCTCGCTCCTCGCGGCCGAACAGGGACACCGCGTCACCGGGGTCGATCTGTCCCGGCCCATGCTCGACCTGGCCCGCGCCAAACTCGCCGGACGCGACGCGGTGTTCCTGCTGGGCGACGCCGCGGCGCCCCCGGTCGGCGAACAGCGCTTCGACACCGTGCTCGTACGGCATGTGCTGTGGGCCCTGCCCGATCCGGCCCGTGTTCTGCGGCACTGGCGGGATCTGCTGCGCCCGGGAGGGCGGCTGGTGCTGGTCGAGGGGGTGTGGGGGCCCGGGACGCCTGTCGGGATACCCGCGGACCGGCTCACCGCGCTGCTCGGCCCGCTCACGGGAGGCCCCACGGGAGACATACGCGTGGAGCGGTTGTCGGACGACGCGCGGCTGTGGGGCGGGGAGGTGGAGGACGAGCGGTACGCGGTGGTGGCCACGGTGTGAGGGGACTCCTATGCCAGCAGGGACTCCAGGCCGCCCTCGACGGACGCGAAGACCTCCAGCTCGTCGAGGGCGGTCGCCGCGGCGTCCGCGGCCGCCGGATCCCGCTCCGCCAGGCCGCTCTGCGCGAACTCGTCCTCGTCGAGCCGTCGTACGTCCGTGCCGTCGGCGGAGCGCCACAGGTCCAGGTCGAGGTCCTCGACGACCAGCTCGGTGCCGGAGAGCGTCGCCGGGCGGGTGACATCGCAGTACCAGCCCTTCAGCCCGCCCGTCGCGTCGCGGACCTCCTTCACCGCGTACCAGCGGTCCCGCCAGTAGTACTCGGTGAAGACGTCACCCGCCTCGAACCGTACGAAGCCGAAGTCGCGGACGCCGTCACCCGCCCAGGGGGCGCGTACGGCGATGCGCGTGCCGTCGTCCGACAGCAGCTCGGCCGGGTAACGGATCTTCGTACGGCCGCCCTTGACCAGGACGACGTCCACCACCCTTATCGATGCCGCCGGCTCAGCCGACCGTTCGGGCATAACGCACCTCCGTCGCATGGATCCGGTACCCGAACCACTTGTTGACCGCGAGCATCGGCCCGTTGTCCGAGTCGTTGCCCGTATACGCCCGCGTGTACCCCGCGGCACGGGCGCGATGCAGGGAGGCGTTCTTGACCAGCTTGGCCAGGCCCCGGCCGCGGAAGGCGCGGGCGGTGCCGGTCATACCGGTGCTGTAGCGGCCGGGGGCGTTGGTGTGCGCCACGCTGAACGCGACGGGGCGGCCGTCGGCCACCGCGACGGAGGTGAGCTCCAGGTCGAGGTGCGGGTGCCTCCAGTACTCCTCGACCCATGCCTCGTAGTCGGTGAACTCGGTGCCGATGTCACCCGGCTCGTCCGAGCCTGCCTCCGCGTCCAGGGTGAACAGCGGACGCGGATCGTCCGCGAAGTCGGCGGCCGTGCGCAGTTCGACGCCCGGCGGGGGGTCCTGGAGCGGCGGGAGCGTGGCGTGCGCCAGGTCCAGCACCAGGAAGTGCGCGGAGCGGCTGGCCCGGTAGCCGTGGCGTTCCGCGAACGTGCGGTTGGCGGGCTCGTCCAGGACCCAGGCGTACAGGTCCGTCGCGCCGTGCTCCGCCAGGTGCTCCTCGGCGGCCCGGACCAGCAGCGCGCCCGCGCCCCGGCCGGTGCGCGCGGGGTCGACGTACACGTTGAGGTAGCCCTGGCCGGGCTCCGGGCTCTCGTGCGCGAGGCCCGCCTGGACCGTGCCGACGATCTCGCCGTCCTCCTCGGCCACCAGCATCCGGAGATGGGCGTGCGGGTGGGACAGCGAGAGGGCGTGGCGTACGGACTCCGGGCTGAAGAACACATAGGGCAGGGCGCGGTGCCGGACCCCGATGAAGCCCTCGATGTCGGAGGGCGTGCCGGGGCGCAGCTCGCGCACGATGACGGTCATGTCAGCGCACGCTACGGGCCGGTGGCCGCCGTCTGCCTCTCATTTTCGAGCCGCCGGGTTTTCGAGCCGTCGAGCGCAGGGTGGGGGACAATCGGGCCGTGACCTTGAAGATCCACATCGATGACGGGGGCGCACCGTACGAGCAGGTACGGGCGCAGATCGCCGAGCAGGCACGGTCGGGAGTGCTGCCGGTCGGGTACCGGCTGCCCACCGTGCGCGGGCTCGCCGAGTCGCTCGGCCTGGCGGCGAACACGGTCGCCAAGGCGTACCGGGCGCTGGAGACGGACGGGGTGATCGAGACCCGGGGCCGCAACGGCACGTTCGTCGCGGCGGCGGGGTCGGCGGCGGAGCGGGAGGCCTCGGCCGCCGCGCAGGCCTACGCCGAGCGGGTGCGGCGGCTCGGCCTCACCGAGGAGCAGGCGTCGGCTGCGGTCCGGGACGCCCTGCGGGCGGCCTATGACGGGTGACCGCCTGCGGCCGGAGCTGATCAGCGGCGGGCCGCCAGGGCGCGTGGGGTTCGGGTCGGGTGCAGGCCCGCTCGTTCGGCCGTCCGGCCGAACAGGGCCGCGTCGCCGACCGCCGCGCCGCCCGCGTCGTTGTTGAAGTAGGCGTACACGTCGTCCCCGGGGCGCCAGGTCGTCGCGATGCGGTCGATCCACGTCGCCAGGGCGTGCTGGCCGTAGCGCGGCCAGGGACGGGCGAGGCCCTCGTGGAAGCGGACGTAACCCCACTCGGTGGTCCGCCAGAGCGGGGTGACCGGCCGGGAACGGGCGTCCGCCCAGCACAGGGCCGCGCCCCGGGCCTCCAGGACCCGGCGGACGGCCGGCGTCCACCACGACTCGTGCCGGGGCTCGACCGCGACCCTCGTACCGGCGGGGAAGCAGGACAGGCAGGTGTCCAGGAGTTCCGGGTCGGCGTGCAGGGTCGGCGGGAGCTGGAGGAGGACCGGGCCGAGGCGCGCACCCAGACCGGCCGCGTGGTCCATCAGACGGTGCACCGGCTCCTCCGGGTCGTGCAGCCGTTTGATGTGGGTGAGGTAGCGGCTCGCCTTGACCGTGACCACGAAGTCCGGCGGGACGCGCTCGGCCCAGGACGCGAAGTTCTCCCGGGACGGCAGCCGGTAGAACGCGTTGTTGATCTCGACGGTGGCGAACTGTCCGGCGTACTCCTCCAGCCACCGCCGCACGGGCACGTCAGCCGGGTACAGGACCTCCCGCCAGTCCTTGTACTGCCAGCCGGACGTGCCCACGTACAGGGTCATACCTCCATCAGAACACCTACAGGTAGAGCCCCGCCTCCGACCTGCCCCGCGGCTCCGGCAGCGAGGTCGGGGAGACGCCCCGGCGCAGCGCGTACAGCTCCGCCAGCGTCGCCCCCTCGCGGCCGACACCCTCTTCGGCGCCCAGCCAGTCCACCGCCTCCCGGCGGGTCAGCGGGCCCACCTCGATCCGGGCGAGACAGCGGCCCGGGCGGACGACGGCCGGGTGGAGGCGCTCCAGGTCCTCGTTGGTGGTGACGCCCACCAGGACGTTGCGGCCCTGGCCGAGCAGACCGTCGGTGAGGTTGAGCAGCCGGGACAGCGCCTGGCCCGCCGTGTGCTTGGCCTCGCCGCGGATCAGTTCGTCGCAGTCCTCCAGGAGCAGCAGCCGCCAGCGGCCCTTGCCGGTGGAGTCCTCCTCGCCGATCGCGATGTCCATCAGATAGCCGACGTCGGAGAAGAGCCGCTCCGGGTCCAGGACGCAGTCCACCTGGCACCAGTCCCGCCAGGAGCGGGCCAGGGTGCGCAGCGCCGAGGTCTTGCCGGTGCCGGGCGGGCCGTGCAGCAGGAGCAGGCGGCCGGCGATGTCGTCGGGGGTGGTCGCCATCAGGTGGTCCATCGCCTCGGCCACGGGCTCCGTGTAGTTGGCGCGGACGTCGTCCCACGTACCGGCGGAGATCTGCCGGGTGGTGCGGTGCGGGCCGCGCCGGGGGGAGACGTACCAGAAACCCATCGTCACGTTCTCCGGCTGGGGTTCGGGCTCGTCCGCCGCGCCGTCCGTCGCCTCGTCCAGCACCTTCGCGGCGAGTTCGGCGGTGGTCGCGGTGACCGTGACGTCGGCGCCGCGGTTCCAGCGGGAGACCAGCAGGGTCCAGCCGTCCCCCTCGGCGAGGGTCGCGCTGCGGTCCTCGTCGCGGGCGACGCGCAGCACGCGGGCCTGGGGTGGCAGCAGGGTCGCGCCGGAGCGCACGCGTTCGATGTTCGCCGCGTGCGAGTACGGCTGCTCGCCCGTCGCGAAGCGGCCGAGGAACAGCGCGTCGACGACGTCGGACGGGGAGTCGGAGTCGTCGACGTTGAGCCGGATCGGCAGTGCGTCCTGTGGCTGAACAGACATGCCGCCATGATCCGGCACGGGGGCGCCGTCTGCACCCGGTTTCCGCAGTGCGCGCGGTGTGTCGGATGTGTCCGGTGCGTCCGCAGGCGTGGCGCGTGGCCCCGACGGTCGCCCGCCGGGGCCGGGCCGGCCCCTCACACCAGCCGCTGGAGCCGCCGGGTCCGGCGCACCACCGCGTACCCCTTCGTCAGGGCCCGGTCGCGGACGAACGTACGTCCGATCCCGCGCCCTTCGAGGAGTCGTACGAACTCCTCGGCGCCCGTGTCGCGTCGGACCGTCACCCGGCGTAGCGCGTACGGTCCCTGCGCGCGCCGGGCCAGGGAGTTGCCGACGGCCAGCGCCTGCGTGAAGCCCTGCGCGCGGACCGCCGTTCGGACCCGTCTGCTGGAGTAGCCGTACGGGTAGGCGAACGACACCGGCAGCGCGCCCAGTTCACCGGCGACGATGTCCCGGCAGCGGACCAGTTCGGCGCGGAGCGCGGCGTCGTCGAGCTGGTCGAGCTGCGGATGCGTGTGACTGTGGCCGCCGATCTCGACGTCCGCGTCGGCGAGTTCGCGCACCTGCCGCCAGTCCAGCATGGTGTCGAGGCCGCCACCCGTGTCGTGGGCACCCCGGATCCAGCCGGTGGAGACGAACAGGGTGGCCGGGAAGCCGTGTTTCGCCAGGGCGGGGAGGGCGTGCCGGTGCACGCCCTCGTAGCCGTCGTCGAAGGTGATCAGCACCGGACGGGCGGGCAGCGGCCGGTCCGTCCGCCAACGGGCCGCGAGGGCGGCCGTGGTGAGCGGGGTGAGGCCGCCGTCCGCGATCGCCGCCATCTGCCCGGCGAACGCCTCCGGCGCGACCGAGAGGCCACGGGTGGCGTCGTTGGGGTGCGCGGCGACCGAGTGGTACATCAGGATCGGGACGCCCGCCCCTGTCATTCGGCCCCACCCCCGTCCGCCTCGATCGGCACCACCGCGAACGTCGTCCCGTTGCGCCGCGCCCGTACGCTGCCGACGACGTACCCCCCGGCCGCCGTCAGCACCCCGGCGACGATCGCGCCCGCGCGCCGCGCTCCGCCGGGGCGGGCGAGGAACTGGTCGCGCAGGCCGCGTGCCACCCCGGCCGGCAACACCCGGCCGGCGTAATGGCGTTCGGACTCGAGGCCCTTGTCGGTGCCGACGCTGCGGGCGACCAGCGCCTTGGACAGGCCCTCGGCGTAGGTGCGGGTGCGGAAGTAGGCGAAGTGCTCGCGGGCCTCGGGCACCCGGTGGTGGATGACCGCGCGGTCGTCCGTCAGCAGGATCGCGTCGGGTCTCGCGCGGGTGAGCCGGATGCACAGGTCCGTCTCCTCGCCGCCCATCGGCCGTTTGCTGCCGTCGCGCCCGATGCCGGTGGCGAAGCCGCCCACGATGTCGAACGCCGAGCGCCGGAACGACGCGTTCCCGCCGAGGATGTTGCGCACCCGGACCCGGCCGGGCGGCAGGCCCCGGTAGGAGCAGCCCACCACCCAGTCGAACTCCTCGGGGAACCAGGCGGGCCGCCGGCCCGAGGACCACACCGGTTCGGCCCGGCCGCCGACGGCCAGGACACGCGGGTCGGAGTACGGGTCGGCGAACCGCCGCAGCCAGTCCCGTTCGGCCGTGGCGTCGTCGTCGAGGAACGCGATGACCTCGCCGTACGAGGCGGCGATGCCGGTGTTGCGGCCGGCCGACAGGCCGCGCGGGCCCGCGTTGGGCACCACCCGTACCTCGTCGGTCTCCTTGTACTCCCGCTCCAGCCGGTCCTGGAGTTCCGGGTTGTGGTCGACCACGACCAGGGTCTCCAGCGCCGGGTGGCTCTGGGCGCGCACCGAGGCGACCGCCGCGAGGATGTCCGCCCAGCGGTCCTCGGTGTACACGCAGATGACGACCGAGATACCGAGCCCGCTCAAGACACCTCTCCCCGTGCGGAGTCGACCCGTACGGCGTCGACCCGTGCGGAGTCGAGCAGTGGCGAGCGGCGCTCGACGCGGCGCAGCGCGCGCCGGTTGGAGCGTTCCCTGAGGATCACCCGCAGCACCCGCAGCCCGTCGCGGACGGCGCGCAGGTTGCTGACGCCGTGGATGCGCAGGTACTCGTGGCTGGGGATCTCCTGGACCTTCAGCCCGGCCTTGACGACCCGGATGTTCATCAGGGTCTCGACCTCGAAGCCCGTGCAGTCCAGCTCGATCTTGTCCAGGCAGTGCCGCCAGAACGCGTTGTAGCCGTAGCACAGGTCGGTGTAGCGGGCGCCGAACTTGCGGTTGACGATCCCGCACAGCACGCGGTTGCCCAGCCACCGGATGAAGGTCATGTCGTCGGTGCCGCCGCCGTTGGCGAAGCGGGAGCCCTTGGCGAAGTCCGCGCCGGAGACCAGCGCGGACACGTACGAGACGATCTCGTTGCCGTCGGCCGAGCCGTCCGCGTCGACCATCACGATGATGTCGCCGCTGCACGCCGCGAAGCCGGTGGTCAGGGCGTCCCCCTTGCCACGCCCCTGTTGTCCGACGACCTTGACGCCGGGCCACAGTCCGCGCGCGACCTCGACGGTGTCGTCGGTGGAGTTGCCGTCGACCAGGACCACTTCGTGGATCCAGTCGGGCAGGGTCTTGAAGACGTACGGAAGGTTCTCGGCCTCGTTCATCGCGGGGATGACCACGCTGACCGGTGGTGTGATGGCCAGGTGCGAGGTGATCGGCCGGTATTTTCCGGCGATGGACGGATCGTTGGTATGCCGGCCCGATGTCGCCGGCTGCAGAACGGAACTCATGAGTCTGGTCCCTCTCGTCCGGTGGGCCGCCCGCCCCTGGGCGGCCCGGATCCACGTCCGGTTCGAAAGGGGGGTTTCTCACCCCATGGCGGAACGCTCTCCGCACAGATACCGGGTGAGCTGGCAAAGCTGACCGGCTACCGGTGAAAGACGGTGGCCGACCGCGCGGCACGACTCGGCCACCAGGCGGCGACCGAGCACGGCACCCCCCTGCCGCGCTCCCGCTCCGGATGCCGCCGCGGTCCCTGAGCCCTCCCCTGGAGCCGTTGCCGACGGTCCGATGCGAGTGAGAAGTATGACGGTATTGATGATTACGCCCGGATGGCAAGCCCTTGGCGTTCCTCACACTATTTTGTTGGTTTGACCGTTACAGAATGGTGTGTCCCGTCGGGAGGGAGCGAACACGAGTGTTCCCCGGAGGCGACGGAAGCCTCCGGGGAACGGGGGTGCAGCTCAGGATCTCGGTGTCACGGTACGAGCTTCAGCAGCCGGTTGGGCGATCCGGTGCCGGCGCTGGTGACCACGCCGGTGGTTGCGCCGCCGGTCAGCGCCGTGGCGACCGCGGCCGGGGTGGCCGAGGTGTGGCTCGCCAGGTAGACCGCGGCCGCGCCGGCGACGTGGGGGGTCGCCATCGACGTACCGGAGAGGGTGGCGGTGGCGGTGTCACTGGTGTTGTAGCCCGCGACGATCGAGGAGCCGGGGGCGAAGATGTCCAGGACCGAGCCGTAGTTGGAGTAGCTGGCCTTGGCGTCGGTGCTGGTCGTGGCGCCGACCGTGATCGCGGCGGCGACCCGGGCCGGGGAGTACGAGGACGCGTTGGCGCTGCTGTTGCCGGCCGCGACCGCGTAGGTCACCCCGCTGGCTATCGAGTTGGCGACCGCGGTGTCCAGCGTGGTGGAGGCGCCGCCGCCGAGGGACAGGTTGGCGACCGAGGGTCCCGAGTGGTTCGCGGTCACCCAGTCGATGCCCGCGATCACGCCGGCCGTGGTGCCGGAGCCGCTGTTGTCCAGCACCCGCACCGCCACGATGTTGGCCTTCTTGGCCACGCCGTAGGTGGAGCCCGCGATCGTGGTGGCCACGTGCGTGCCGTGGCCGTTGCCGTCGGAGGCGGTGGTGTCGCCGTCGACGGCGTCGTAGCCGTAGGAGGCGCGGCCGCTGATCTGGGTGTGGGTGATGCGCACACCGGTGTCGATGACGTACGCCGTGACGCCGCCGCCGGCGGTGTCCGGGTAGGTGTACGTGCCGGAGAGCGGGAGCGCGGCCTGGTCGATGCGGTCCAGGCCCCAGGGGGCGCTCGACTGCGTGGTGTCGGCCAGCCGGACGGTCTGGTTCTGCTCGACGGCGGCCACCGCGGGGTCGGCTGCCAGTCTGCGGGCCTCGGCGGCGGAGAGGGTGGCGGAGTAGCCGTTCAGCGCGGTGCCGAACGTCTTCCTGACCGAGCCGCCGTACTCCTTGATGAGTTCCTTGCCGGTCGTCGAGGCCGCCTTGAAGCCCGCCTGCGACTTCAGGGTGACGATGTAGCTGTCCTTGACGGCGGTGGGGGAGTTCGCCGCGAGGACCCTGCCCTCGGCCGGGGCGGCCTGGGCGGGGAGTGCGGTGAGTCCGCCGACGAGGGCGGTGGCCGCGATCGTGGCGGCGGCGGTCAGCCGCACCTTGCTGCTACGCAGTCGTGCCATGTGGGGGAGCCTCCTCGAGCGTTGCGTTCCGTTCCTGACGGAAGCAAAACTTCCGTCATCCGGAGGCAAAGGCAAGGGAGTTGAGAAGGTGTCAACAAACTTGACATGGGCACGCAACAAGGTAGGCGAAAAGCGCTGTTGATCGGCCCTGTTCGATCCCTTTAGCAGCCGAAAAGTCTTGGCATGAACACTTCCCGTCAACACGTGTGGTTGCTACGAAAGTTGTGGCAGAGATCCTGCTAAAGGGAGGTTCCATGAGACGTTCCCGACTTGTCGTATTCGTCAGCTCACTCCTCCTCGCCGCCGGCGCGGCCCTCACCGGGGCAACCGCCGCACACGGCTCCCCACTCGCCGCAACCGGCGGGTACGTGGCCCTCGGCGACTCCTACTCCTCCGGCGTCGGCGCGGGCGGCTACATCAGCTCCAGCGGCAACTGCAAGCGCAGCACCAAGGCGTACCCCTACCTCTGGAACGCCGCGCACGCACCCGCCTCGTTCACCTTCGCGGCCTGCTCGGGCGCCCGAACGGATGACGTTCTGGCGAATCAGCTCGGCGGTCTGAACTCCTCCACCGGCCTCGTCTCGATCAGCGTCGGCGGCAACGACGCGGGCTTCGCCGACGTGATGACGACCTGCGTCACCAGCTCCGACAGCACCTGCCTCAGCCGCATCAACACCGCCAGGGCGTACGTCGACTCCACCCTCCCCGGCAAGCTCGACACGGTCTACTCGAGCATCAGTTCAAAGGCCCCGAACGCCAAGGTGGTCGTCCTCGGCTACCCCCGCTTCTACCGGCTCGGCACGCTCTGCCTCGGCCTGTCCGAGACCAAGCGCTCCGCCATCAACAACGCGGCCGACCAGCTCGACACCGCCGTCGCCAAGCGTGCCGCGGCGCACGGCTTCGTCTTCGGCGACGTCCGTACGACGTTCGGCGGCCACGAGATCTGCTCCGGCAACTCCTGGCTGCACAGCCTCAGCCTGCTCAACATCGGAGAGTCGTACCACCCGACCGCGGGCGGCCAGTCGGGCGGCTATCTGCCGGTCCTGAACGGCGCGGTCTGATCACTCACTCGGCGAGGACGAGGGGGAGGTCCCGTCCGACGGGGCCTCCGTCTCGCAGGTGACCGCGAACGGCACGAAGTTGGAGGTCGCCTCGACCGGATCCTGTACCTCGACACCGATCGAGTTCCGGTACGTCCCGCTCTCCGCGTACGTCGACACGATCACCTTGTCCTGCTTCGACGTCCCGCCGCCCGACGCGAACTCCAGCGTCTTCCAGGTCTGTCCCGAGAGCTCGCCGTCCTTCGTCACCCAGCGGTAGGACACCGTCGCGGGCAGCCGGCCCACCGTGATCGTCGCCGTGAAGGCGGGCGCGTCCGAGTCCGACGGCGGACAGGCGCCGTTGTAGTCGGTGTTGGCGCCGCTGACCGAGACGGAGACGGTCTGCCGCTGAGCGCTGGGGGAGGGGCTGTCGCTCGGGCTCGCACTCGGGGCCTCGCTGCTCGGCGCGGCGCTCGACTCCCGCTGCGTCGGCGTCGGGCTCACGCCCTCCGACTGGCTGCTGGTGAGGTCACCGGAGCCGCTGTTGTCGTTGTCGCCCCGGTTCAGCAGCCCGTACGTCAGCCCGGCGACCGCCAGCGCCAGGACGAGCGCGCCGATGGCGAGGACGACACCGGTGCGCCGGTTGCGCTCCGGCTCCGGCTCCGGTGCGTTCGCGTTGTTCGTCCACGGCGGTGCGGGAGGCGGCGACTGCGAGCGAAAGGGTTCGGCGGGGGTGGACACCGTCGGCTGGTACGGCGTGTACGGCGCCGCACGGACCGTGGGCGCGCTGGTCGTGCCACCCGCCGCGACGACCCGCAGCTCCTGCTCGGCCTGGTCCGCCGGCAGCCGCTCGGCCGGGTCCTTGCGCAGCAGCCCCTCGATCACCGGCGCGAGCGGACCGGCCCGGTACGGCGGCGGCAGCTCCTCGTCGACGATCGCGCGCAGGGTACTCAGCGGGGTGTCGTAACGGAACGGGGAGTTCCCCTCGACCGCCGCGTACAGCAGCACGCCCAGCGACCACAGGTCCGACTCGGGCCCCGGCGTACGCCCCAGCGCGCGCTCCGGCGCCAGGAACTCGGGGGAGCCGATCACCTCGCCGGTCATGGTCAGCGCCGAGGAGCCCTCGACCGTCGCGATCCCGAAGTCGGTGAGGACCACCCGGCCGTCGTTCGACAGCAGCACGTTGGCCGGCTTCACATCCCGGTGCAGCACCCCGGCCTCGTGCGCGGCGCGCAGCGCGGACAGCACCTCGGCGCCGATGTGCGCGGCCCGGGCCGGCTCCAGCGGCCCCTCGGCGTCCAGCAGGTCGGCGAGGGAGACCCCGCGCACCAGCTCCATGACGATCCAGGGGCGCCCGTCCTGCATCGCCACGTCGTAGACCGTGACGACGTTGCGGTTCGCGACGCGGGCCGCGGCCCACGCCTCGCGCTCCAGACGGGCGTACATCCGCTCGATGTCGGAGGCCGCGAGGCCGGCCGGGGCACGTACCTCCTTGACGGCGACCTCGCGGTGCAGAACCTCGTCCCGCGCCCGCCACACCGTGCCCATGCCGCCCTCGCCGAGCGGGGTCAGCAGCCGGTAACGGCCCGCGATCACACGTTCACTGCCCGGTTCTTCGGACACGAGCGTCCCCCATTCGCATCCGTTCGTTTTCTCAACTTATCAGCCCACGTGGTAGCTTGTGCCCGTCACGGCAGGGTATGCCGGGGGGACAACATCGCGTTAGCGATCGAGTGTCCGTGAACCTCAACCCATTGGGTTGGAATCCTCCTCCTCCGGGAGGGGGAGGATGCCAAAAACGTAGCTCAGCCGAGCACGGATGACGCCCCCCTGAGTACCAATCCGGCCCCGAGGGCCACGACAACCATCGCGGACCCCAGGGGGGCCGCTCGGCGTATCAGGGCTGTTATCGGGTGGGCGATCCACCCCGGCCGCCGGTCCAGGAGACGGGTCGCCCCGGCCCCCAGCTTGACCACGGCGAACCCGGCGGCCGTGAGGGTCAGCGCGAGGCCGAGGCCGTACGCGACCACGAGCAGCAGCCCGAACCAGGCGTGCCCGAGCGCCGCCGCGCCGACCAGCACGACGACGGCCGAGGGGCTGGGCACCATGCCACCGGCGAAGCCGAGCAGGATCGTGCCGCGGAGGGTGGGGGCGGTGGGGTGGGAGTGGGTGTGACCGCCGTGGGTGTGGGTGTGACCGCCGTGGCTGTGCGCGTGGTCGTGGTCGTGCTCTCGCTCGTGGTCGTCGCTCTGGCCGTGGCTGTGGGTGTGGTGCGTGTGTTCGGCGGGGGCACCGACGAGAGCGAGTTGACGAGCGGGCGCCGGCGCCGGAGCCGGGGCGGGGGAGTGGCTGTGGGAGTGCCCGTGATCGTGCCCGTGGTCGTGATCGTCGCCGTGGGTGTGCGTGTGGCCCCCGTGACTGTGGGTGTGCCCGTTGCCGGGGCCACGGTTGCGCCAGGCGCGGCGTGCCAGCGTCACGCCGGCGAAGAGGACCAGGGCGCCGCTGGCCAGGCCCAGCCAGGCGATCACCGAGGGCGCGGCGGCCGAGCCGGCGGTGACCAGGAGGCCGAGGGCGACCACGCCCAGTGTGTGGGTGATGGTGACCGAGGCGGCCAGCGGCAGGACGTCCTTCATCCGTGCCTTGCCGCCCCGGGCGGCCGCCGTCGCGGCCATGATGGTCTTGCCGTGGCCGGGGGCGACCGCGTGCATTGCGCCGAGGACGACGGCGATGACCAGGGCCAGCGCGGCGAAGCCGAGGGTGAGGTGTTCCCGGGCGACCAGGTTGTCCAGGGCCCGGGTCCAGCGGTCGGCGCCGCGCGGGAGCACGGAGGCGGCGGGCGCGTCCCGCTCGTCGTTCTCCACGAGTGCCGGTCCGCCGGTCCGCACCTTCAGGGACGCGGTCGCGGTGTCGGCGGGCGAGGAGAGCAACTCCTTGGGGTACGTGGTCAGTTCGTCCGAGATCGACTTCGTCGGTACGTCGGAGTCGGCGAGGGTCATCCGGTCGCCGCGCGCGGTGATCTCGCGCCAGCCGGGGCCGGTGGAGGCGCCCGCGCTGTGGAAGCGGAGGGTGACCGTCTCCTTCTTGGGCAGCTCGGCCGTCAGCCCGCACTCCACGCGCAGGGTGTTCAGACCGGCCTGACCGGGCCGTACGGTCGCCTTGCTGCTGCCCGCGGTGAGCGGGACGGCACGGCCGTCGACGGTCAGTCTGCCGCCGGAGGCGGCGGTGGCACAGCGCTGCTTCGCCCACTCGGTCATGCCGAGCCGGTCGATGTCGGGCTTCGCCTGGGTCGCCGGGATCTCGGCGAGGTCCTCGACATGGTCTATGCGGAGCTGTCCGGGGGTGGCGACGAGACCGTCGTAGCGGTTGACGGTGAAGTTGCCGAGGGGATGCGCGCTCGCGCTGGTGGAAGGAGCCAGCGCGAGCGCGACGCCGGCCGTGAACACGGCCGCGCAGGAGGCGAACAGACGACGGGTGTTCACTGGTCCGCCTCCAGCGTCTTGAGCTCCGTACGGGCCTTGGCGGCGCCCAGGGGGGAGAAGCCGGCGTTCAGCTTCAGGGCCGCCGAGAGGTGGGTACGGGCGTCGGCGGGGTGACCGGTTGCCTTCTCGATCACACCGCGGTGGTAGAGGAAACTCGCGTTGCGGTAGCCGGTGGCGGTGGCCTGCCGGGCGTAGGGGAGGGCCTCGGCGTCCTTGCCGTTGACGTGCAGGGCCCAGGCGAGGGCGTCCGCCGTGTGCACGGTGTGCCGGCGGGACCAGTCGTCGCGGGCCGCGCGCAGGGCCGTCGCCTTGTCGCCGTGGTCGGCGGCGGCGAGCGCGGTGTCGAGGTCGGCGTTGACGCCGTTGGCGCGGGCGATGGCGGTCCAGGCGTCGACCAGGGTGTACTGGTCCTCGGCCTTGGCCTGGTCGCCCTTCGCGTTCCGCGTCTGGTACAGCTCGCCGAGCTCGACCAGCGGGCCGGGCAGCGGGTAGCGGGCGACGACGCTCTCCAACCCCTTGATGGCCTCGGCCTGTCGGCCGCTCGCCGCCTGGGCGCGGGCCCTGCCCTCCAGCGCCGGGAGATAGGTGTCGTCGGCGGCGAGGGCGCGGGCGTAGTAGGTGAGGGCCTCGTCGTACTCGCCCTGGTTCCAGGCGAGCAGGCCGAGCTGGGAGGCGACGTATGAGATGTCGCCGGGTGAAGTGGAGGAGCTGAGCGCCTGGTTGAGCACCCGGCGGGCGGTCGTGACGTCGCCGCGCAGTTCGTGGACGTACGCGAAACGGGTGAACACCGGGACGCCGGGCCGCCGTTGGTCGGCGAGGTTCGCCGCCTTCTCGGCGTCCTCGTAGCGGCCGAGTTCGACGAGCGCGTCGATACGGGAGCACAGGGCGCGTTCGCTGTAGGGGTTCTGCTCCAGGGCGCGGTCGGCGTACTTCAGCGCCTCCGCGAACTGGTGCCGGGCGGCGGCGAGGGCGGCCTGGCCGGCCAGCGCCTCGTCGTTGTCCGGGCGCACGGCCAGGGACTTCTTCAGGGCCTGCGCGGCCTGGGGGTAGCGGGAGGGGTCGCCCTTGGTGCGGGCCTGCTCGACGTAGGCGAGTCCGAGGGTGGCCCAGCTGCCGAAGTCCCGGGGCTGGGCGCGCAGATGGGCCTGCATCGCCTTGATGCTCGCGTCCAGGTCGCCGCTCGCGAGCAGCCCCGGCGAGACGGCGGCCGCGGTGACCACGGGTGCCTGCTGCCCGTCCCGCGCGGCGCCGATCGCGATCGCCCCGGCGGTGAGCCCCACCGCCAGCATGGCCGCACAGGCCCCGAGCTGCACGGCCCGCCACCGCCGCCCGGCAGCGGCGACCCGCCGCACGGCGTCGATACGGACGTCGGAGCCGGGGTGGTCGTGGTCGTGACCATGACCATGACCGTGGTCATCGTCGTGGTGGTGGTCGCCGTGGGAGTGGCGGGTACCGGCGGCGGGGCCGTCGGCGTCGGCGACTCCGCCGGTCGAGGCCGCGTCGCCGTCCGCTTCCGCTTCCGCTTCCGCGTCTGCATCCGCTTCCGCGTCGGTACCGGCCGTGTGCGCGGGAGTGTCCTGCGCCGAAGTCTTCTGGGTTCCGTCAGCGGTGTCGTAGGGGAGCGTGTCCGTGTCCGCGGAGTCCCCGGCTCGTCCGGTGGAGGGGTGCTCGGGGGTCGGCTGCGTATCCCGTGCCGAGGGCTCGTGCTCCGGTTCGCCGTCGTTCGTACGCGGGGACATGCCCTCTCCTAGGTCGCCTGGGGTGGTTCAGCCTGCGAGGTGCGTGGGGGGTGGCGCGGCCCGCGCCGTGGGGGATGGATGCGCGGGCCGCGCCAGTCGGTGGGGCGGGCGGGCCGGAGAGTGCAGGATTCTCTCCGGCCCGCCCTGGTGCCTCTCCGTGAGAGAGGTCCTGGCGGGGAGTCCGGACGGACTCAGTGACGCCGGTAGGACGGCCGGCGCATCCGGCGCATCCAGATCAGGCCGCCGCCGATGAGGAGGATGCCCGCCGCGCCGGCGCCGGCGGAGGCGGCGATCAGCGGGGTGTTCTCGGACGAGGTGTTCAGGGCGTCACCGAGGGCGCTCTTGGTGTCGGCGCCGCTCTTGGCGATCTTGCCGCGCGAACCCTCGGTCGGCAGGGCGATGTACGGGAAGTACTTCTCGAAGTTCTTGTCGTTCTTGTCGACCGCGTCGCCCAGGTCGTTCTTGGCACCGACCAGTTCACCCTCGACGACCTGCAGCGAGGCGTCGATCACGTCGTCTGTGAGGCGACGGCCGTTCGGGAAGCCCGCGTTGTCGCCGTCGAGGACACCGAGCCGCTTGGGGTGGGAGGCCGGCTTGATGGAGGTGTTGAGGCGCAGTTCCTCCGAAGGCGTCACGTACGGCGGCTGGTTGAGCCCCTTGACGCCCTTCAGGAACACGTCGACCAGGTCGTTGCGCGGCTCGGCCGGGGCCTTGATCTTGAAGATCGCCTCGATGAGCTTCGGCAGCTCGGGGTTGGTGACGTTCTTCAGGAACTGCCCGTCGTCCTTGGGCTGGGACGCGTTGAACTTGTCCTTGTCCTTGATCGGGTTGACGACCTCGTTGACCAGCGGGCTGCCGAGGCGCGAGACCTGGGAGTAGTAGCCCTGGGCGTTCTCGCGCGAGGTGGTCGTCCAGATGCCGACGATCGGCTGCTTCTTCGACTCGGCGATCAGGTCGTTCGGCACCTGGAGGGCGATCGTGTTGACGTTGTAGCCCTTGAGGGTGTCGTTGCCGACCTCGGAGAGGTCACCGCCGTACAGCAGGTCGAAGACGCGCAGGTCGGCGAAGAACGGGTCGTCGGCCTGGCCGGCGAACGTCTTCGAGCCGTTGGACAGCTTGTAGATCGCCTGGTCGCGCAGCTTCGAGTACTTCGGCATCGACGCCTTGCCCACGTTGGACGGCGCCACCGGCACGTCGTCCGCGAGCTTGGTCTCGTGCTCGACCTTGCCCTTCTTGAGCTTGATCAGCTCCAGGTCGTAGGTCTGCGTGACGTTGAGGTCGGGGTCGTACAGGCTGTCGACCACACCGGTGTTGTAGAGGAACGACTTCCGGTTCTTGACGTTCGTCTTGAAGGTGTAGCGGAAGATCAGGTCTTCCTTGGCGTCACCGTCGTTGTCGATGCGGACGTCGTACTGGGCGTCCTCGGCGAACTGGTAGAAGTTCGGGCCGCCACCGGGCTCCTCGAACGGGATGACGTTCGCGATGATGGTCGTCGTGTCCGGGTGGTCCGGGCTGACGAACGCGTAGAGGTCGGTGTTGTCGTACTGCGGGGTACCCGAGATGAGCGGGGCCTCGCGGTGGCTGGAGGCCTGAGCAACCCCCGGAGCCAGCACCACGACGCCGGCGGCCGTGAGCGCCCCGGCGGCAAGTGCCCCACTGATGAGAGTCGCGACGCCCTTGCGTCCCGGGCCGCTCTTGGAGATAGCTGCTGTCATGCCGTCCTGCCGTCCGTCCTCTGTGCCAACTTGCCTGACGGACAGTGATACGGAGCTGAGGGCCGATCGGATTGGTCGAAATCAAAAAACTTTTTTTCGCTGCTCGACCCGCGTTTCGGGCACTCTGATCCGTACCCCATCCGGAGGTGTGTCCGTTGCGAATGCCTGGTGTGACGGGGCGGCCGTGGTGCGGTCGCGGAGAGGGGGACCGGATGGAGGCGGACGAGCTGCTCGTGCTCGTCGCGGGCGGAGACCAGCGGGCATTCGAGCAGTTGTACGCAATCGTGTCCGGACCGGTGTTCGGACTCGTACGCCGTGTGGTGCGCGACCCCGCGCAGTCGGAGGAGGTGACTCAGGAAGTGCTTCTGGAAGCCTGGCGCTCGGCCGCCCGGTTCGACCCCGGGCGGGGCAGCGCCCTGTCCTGGATCCTCACCCTCGCGCACCGCCGCGCCGTCGACCGGGTGCGCAGCGCCCGCGCCGCCACCGACCGCGAGCAGCGCGAGGCCCGGCGCTACCACGACCCCGCCTTCGACCAGGTGGCAGAGGAGGTCGAGGCGGGCCTGGAACGCCAGTTGGTGCGCCGCTGCCTCGACCGGCTGACGAACCTCCAGCGGCAGTCCGTCACCCTCGCCTACTACGACGGCTATACGTACCGTGAGGTGGCCGAGCGGCTGAAGCTGCCGCTGGGCACCGTGAAGACCCGGATGCGCGACGGACTCACGCGGCTGAGGGACTGCCTGGGAGGTGCCGCGTGAGCGTGTTCGGAAAACTGTTCGGCCGCGGGGACCTGCACTCGCTGGCCGCCCCCTATGCCCTCGACGCCCTGGAACCCGACGAGCGCCGCCGCTTCGAGAAGCATCTGCGCAAGTGCGACCGCTGCGCCGCCGAGGTGCGCGCGCTGGCCGAGGACGCCGTACGGCTCGCCTGGTCCCAGGCCGCCCCGCCGCCGGCCGCGATGCGTGACCGGGTGCTGGCCGCCGTACGCGCCACCCCGCAGGAGCCGGGGCGTGCGCCGGTGAGGGAGCACGCGCCCCAACTGCCCCCACACGTCTGGGGCACGCAGCCGCCGCCCGGACGCTCCCATGCGCCCCGTGCGCGCCGACCGGTCTTCGCGCCGTTCGCCACGATCACCGCGGCCGCGGCCCTCGTGGTCGCCGCGCTGTTCGGTGTCCAGGCCAACCGGACCCAGGACCAGCTGAACGCCGAGCGCGCCCAGTCACGTGACATCGCCCACGTTCTCGCAGCTCCCGACGCCCGGGCGACCAACGGCACCGACACCGAGGGCCGCGGTATCGGAGTGATCGCCTCCGCTTCCGAGGGGGAGGCGATCGTCACGCTCACCGGATACGGAAACCCGCCCGGCGGACAGGTGCACCAGCTCTGGCTCATGCGCCCCGACACGCAACCACGCTCCCTCGGCCTCTTCAGCGGCGACACGCCCTTGGTGGCGACGGGCCTCGACAAGACCGCGACATCACTCGCTGTGACCGTGGAGCCCGATGGCGGCTCGGCTCAGCCCACCACGCAGCCGGTTGTCCAACTCACCCTGAAATCGGTCGGATTCGGAGAGTGATCGAAAGGGGTACGTCAACCCCCTTGTGGGAAAGGTGATTCCTGAGGGCTCGATACACGCGTGCCCGGATGGGGCGATAGGGTTACTCTGCCCGGGCCGGGTGGACTCGTACGGGTGGGGAGTGACATGGATCAGATAACGATGCGGAGCAGGGCGAGGGTTCCTGCTATCACCTGCGGGAGCAGCGCGAGCAGTTCGCGCCTCGACCGCCATCTCTCGGTGCTGGGAGGTCCCGCCATACCGCAGCGGGAAACGGTGGAGGCGACCTCGCTCATGCGGGAGCTGACCGCACGTGAGCCCGCTCAGGAGCGCAGCCCCCGAGGCGCGCGAGTGCGCCGGGTCTCGCTGTTCGCGCCGCTGCGCCGGCTGCGCCGCTCGCTGTTCGGCGGACACAAGCACTGAACCCCGCGCTCAGGCGGACACACCGTCCCGGCTCAGCGCTGCGCTCTCGACGTCCGTCATCCCCGCGGAACGCAGCAGCGCTTCGGTGTGCTCCCCGAGCGCGGGCAGAAAGCACGTCCGTGCCTCCGAACCACCCGGCAGTGTGACTCGGAGGCAGTTCCGCCCGACGGTTCCGACCGGCGACTCCCCTACCCGTCGCCCCGTCGGCCGTGTCAGGGCCTCGCGTACCGCCGTACGGCCAGCGGTACGAACACCGCGAGCAGCAGCGCGCACCACGCCAGGGACCCGGCGACCGGGTGCGCCACCGGCCAGGCCGCGCCCTGGGGGACCGGCGCGTTGCCGAACAGGTCCCGCAGGGCCGTCGTCACCGCGCTGAGCGGGTTCCACTCCGCGAGCGTCCGCAGCCAGCCCGGCAGATTGTCGGTGGGGATGTACGCGTTGGACAGCAGCGGCAGCATGAAGGTCGCGCTGCCGAGCTGACCGGCCGCCTCCTCGCTGCGGGAGAGCAGTCCGAGGTGGATCCCGATCCAGGTGCAGGCGAACCGGAACAGCAGCAACAGCCCCACCGCGCCCAGGGCCGCCGCCACCGACCCCTCGACCCGCCAGCCGACCGCGAGGCCCACCAGCAGGAAGGGCACCGTCCCCGCCGCCGTGACCACCAGGTCGGCCACCGCCTGTCCGAGCGGCACCGCCGCCCGGCTCACCGGCAGGGTGCGCAGCCGGTCCGTCACACCCCGGTGGACGTCCTGCGCCGCCTGGAACATGCCGGTCATGATCCCGTTGGCGGCGGTCGCCACCAGCAGCCCCGGCACCAGGAACGAGCGGTACTCCGCGCCGGGCATCGCCAGCGCGCTGCCGAAGACATAGCCGAAGAACAGCAGCATCGTGATCGGCATGGTCTGGGTGAGGATGGCCAGCGCCGGGTTGTTGCGGACGCGGAGCAGCTGCCGGCCCAGCATGGCCGTGCCGTCGTACGCGAGGGTGCTCATGCCGCGGTCTCCTTGTCTGCCATGGTCTGCTTGTCCGTCATGGTCTGCTTGTCGCCGGTCAGCCGGAGGAACACATCGTCGAGGGTGGGCGGTTTGAGGCTCGCGTCGAGCAACGGTACGCCCGCCGCGTCGAGTTCGCGCACCAGCCGGGGGAGCGTGAGCGTGCTGTCCCGGGTGACCGCGCCGACCGTGTTCCGCGGACGGTCGAACGTCGGTGCAGTACCGGTGAGTTGGTCGAGCACGGCCGCCGCCCTCGGCAGCGCGTCCGGGTCCGCTACGACGACCTCGGCATGGGAGCCGACGAGCGCCTTGAGCTGCCGGGGTGAGCCGGTGTGCGCGACGCGGCCCTGGTCCACCAGGGCGATGTCGTCGGCGAGTTGGTCGGCCTCCTCCAGGTACTGGGTGGTCAGCAGGACCGTCGTGCCGTCCTGCTTCAGTTCGCGCACCGCGGCCCAGATGTCGCTCCGGGACGCCGGGTCGAGACCGGTGGTCGGCTCGTCCAGGAAGAGCACCGCCGGACGGCGGATCAGGCTCGCGGCGAGGTCCAGGCGGCGCCGCATACCGCCCGAGTAGGTGGACGCGGGACGGTCGGCGGCCTCGGTCAGGCCGAAGCGGGTGAGGAGTTCCCCGGCGCGCTCGGCCGGGCCGCGCACCCGGTGCAGACGGGCGAAGAGCCGGAGGTTCTGTCGGCCGGTGAGGTCCCCGTCGACCGTGGCGTACTGCCCGGTGACGCCTATCGCTTGCCGTACGGCCGCCGCCTCCCGGACCAGGTCGTGGCCCGCGACCCTGGCCGACCCCGCGTCCGGACGGAGCAGCGTGGTCAGCAGCCGTACCGCCGTGGTCTTGCCGGCCCCGTTCGGTCCGAGGATCCCGCAGACGGTGCCCCGTGCCACGGCCAGATCGAGCCCCCGCAGGGCACGCACCTCGCCGAACCGCTTCTCCAGACCTTCACTAAGTACATCGTACGTAGAAGTCATGCGTCGACCATAGCGCACTACGTACGGTGTACGTAACTAGGATGGTGGTCGAGGTGATGATCGATGGCGGGCCGAGCGGCCGTACCCGAAGTGATCTGGGCCCGTCCCGAGCGGACCGGCCGGGGCCCGAGGCCCGCGTACACCCGAGCCGACATCGCGGCGGCGGCCGTCCGGCTCGCCGACGCGGGCGGACTGGACGCGGTGTCCATGCGGCATGTCGCGGCCGAACTGGGCTGCGGGACCATGTCGCTCTACAACTACGTCCCCCGCAAGGAGGACCTGTACGAGCTGATGGTGGACGCGGTCAGCGGCGAGCACGAGCTGTGGGAGCCGGGGCTCGACTGGCGGGCGGAGATGGTGCGGGTGGGGCGGCAGACGCGCGCCCTCATGCACCGGCACCCCTGGCTGCCGCGGCTGATGTCACCGGTGTACGGGTTCAGCCCCAACGCGCTGCGGTACCTGGAGCACTGTCTGGCGTGCCTGGACACGCGGGACGACCTGACGTACGGCATGAAGATCCAGCTCGTCGCGATGGTCAACGGCGTGGTGACGATGTACGTCTCCAACGAACTGGCCACGGCCGAGCGGACGCGGTCCCTGCCGTGGTCGGAGGAGCAGGAGAACGCGGTGCGCTTCGCGTATCTGGGGGGGCAGGTGGCTACCGGTGCCTATCCGCGGATGGCGGCGGCGTTCACGGAGGATCCGGGGCCTATTGATTTGGAAGCGGTTTTCGATCTGGCGCTGGAGAGGGTGCTGGATGCGTTTGCGCCGTGAGGTTGTTTGTCGGGTGCGGGTTCGTAGTGGCTGGGTGCGCAGTTCCCCGCGCCCCTGAGGGGGCTGGCCCAACCGTTAGATCAATGCGAACTGGCCTTCAGGGCCTTCCTCGTGGTGGTCCAGGACCGTGGCCGGGTGGCGAGCCCATGAGGGGGGCGGGAGGATGCCTGCGTAGTGCAGGTCTGTTGTGGTCACCGAATCCGTCACCGTCAACTCAGCCTGCTGTTCCCGTACTTCCGTCAGCAGGGTCAACACCGTGATCAGTTCCAGGAGTTCGGAGGTCCAGGTCTGCTGCCAGGAGGCGGGGCGGATCGCGGCCAGGATGCCGGGGGCGGCGTCCTCGGCCGTACGGATCGCGAACCATGCCTCCAGGGTCCGGACTCCTGGTGCCGTCTCGACGTCCCAGGCCTCGGGCGGGACCGGGGAGATGCGGCCCTCGTCGAGGTGGAGGGCCTCCTCGTCGCGGTCGTAGTGGAGGGTGAGCGGGCGGGCCGGGAGCGGCGCGCGGACGTAGGGGCGGCGCCCGCCGGGCAGCTTGGGGCGGTCGCCGTCGCGGCGCAGGAGCCACAGCGCGCGGCGGCCCAACTCCACGCCCTGGGCCCAGAGTCCGGGGTCCCTGGTGAGCGGCACGGTGAGGTCGGGGCGTACCGCGGTCAGCGTCCAGGCGAGGAAGTCCACCGGATCGGGGGAGTGGCCCAGGTGTTCGAGGAGGCCGGGGGCCAGGTTGGGTTCCGCGCCGCCCGGACGCCGGTACAGCGGGCGGATCCGGCCGGGGCGGAGGAAGGGGATCAGAGGGGTCGCCAGCAGCGGGGACCGCGGTGAGTCCGGAGTCTCCACCGCGAACACCTGCCGTTCGTCCGCCACCCGCCACAGCTCGGGGCGGGCCGCGTCGATCAGCCGGTGGTCGGGGATGAGCCACTGCTCGTCGAAGGGCGCCGCGAGGACCCGGACGGGCTCGGGACACGGCCCCGAGGCACGGACCAGTTTCTCCGTGCCGCCGGAGCGCCCGGGCAACTGCCCCACCGCCGTGTGCGGGGTGCGGGCGCGGGTCGGTTCGAACAGGGCCTCGCGGTCCGGGCCGTCCGCCTTCACCAGAGCGCCCCAGCGGTCCCTGAGTGCGGCCGGGTCGGGAGCCAGCGGCCACCCCCGGCCGATGCGCGGCGGTGCGACGGACCACGGCATGAGGTCCGCCAGCGTCGGAGCGTCGGCGTGCGTCACGGTGGGCATGGTACGTCGTGCTCAGGTCGCGTCGAGCGTGACGGTGAAGGAGAACCGGTCGCCGCGGTAGTGGATGACGGCCGCGTCGAGGACCCGCCCGTCCCTGTCGTAGGTCACACCCGTGTAGTGCAGGATCGGGCTCAGCAGCGGGACGTCCAGCAGCCGGGCGGTCTCCGGGTCGGCGAGCCGGGCCTCGACCGTGTCCGTGATCCGGCCGATGTCCGCGCCCACGACGTCCCGCAGCACCTTGGTCATCGGCTGGTGCACCAGGTCGTCCGGGTCGACCAGGGCGGCGATCTCGGGCAGGAGGTAGTTGCGGGCATGGTTGGTCGGTTCGCCCGTCTTCTCGTCGCTGCGCAGCCGGTGGTACATGGCCGCCTCGGCCAGGTCCGGGAAGTACTCGGCGAGTTCGGCGGGGACCGCCGCCGTGCCGTGCTCCAGCAACTCCGTCGTCATACCGGACTGCTGGGCCACGATCGCGTCCACCGAGCCGAGCAGCCGCACCGGGGCGCCCCGCCGCACGCCCGGCTCGATGAACGTGCCGCGCCGGCGGTGCCGGGTGATCAGCCCCTCGTCCTCCAGCTCCTTCAGCGCCTGCCGCATGGTCAGCACGCTCACCCCGTAGTGCCCCGCCAGCCGCTCCTCGGTGGGCAGCCGCAGGGGGTCCCGGGGCGAGCGGCCGAGTATCGAGGCGCGCAGCGACTGCGACACCTGGTACCAGAGCGGCAGCTTGCGGTTCAGGACGATCGAGTCCGGGGCGAAGGAGGTCACGGGGTCTATCCGTACCGGTCGTCGACGATCAGGGCAACGGCCGGAAGTGCCGTTCGAGGCCCTGCCACACGTCGTCGTAGCCCGCCTGGAGGTGCTCGGCGTGTGCCGCCCGCGGGGTGAGGGTGAGCGGCCAGCGCGTCTCGAACATGAACGCCAGCCCGTCGTCGATCCGCTGGGGCCGCAGTTCGGCCGCGCTCGCCCGGTCGAACGTCTCCCGGTCGGGGCCGTGCGCCGACATCATGTTGTGCAGCGAGCCCCCGCCCGGCACGAAGCCCCCCTTTCCGGCCGTCTTCGCGTCGTAGGCGCCCTCGATGAGCCCCATGTACTCGCTCATCACGTTCCGGTGGAAGTACGGCGGACGGAAGGTGTCCTCGCCCACCAGCCAGCGCGGCGCGAACACCACGAAGTCGACACCGGCCAGGCCCGGGGTGTCGGAGGGAGACGTCAGCACCGTGAAGATCGACGGGTCGGGATGGTCGTACGAGATCGTCCCGATGACGTTGAAACGGCGCAGGTCGTAGACGTACGGCACGAGGTTGCCGTGCCAGGCGACGACATCGAGGGGGGAGTGGCCGTAGGTCGCCCGCCAGAGGTTGCCGCAGAACTTGTTGACCACCTCCACCGGGCCCTCCACGTCCTCGTACGCGGCGACGGGCGCCCGGAAGTCCCTGGGGCTCGCGAGTCCGTTGGCGCCGATCGGGCCGAGGTCGGGGAGCCGGAAGGGGGCGCCGTAGTTCTCACAGACGTAACCGCGGGCCGGCGCGTCGAGCAGCTCGACCCGGAAGCGCACCCCGCGCGGGATCAGCGCGACCTCGCCGGGCTCGGCGTGCAGCAGGCCGAACTCGGTGCGCAGCAGCAGCCCGCCGCGCTCGGGCACGATCAGCAGCTCGCCGTCGGCGTCGGAGAACACCCGGTCCATGGAGGCGTCGGCGTGGTACAGGTGCACGGCCGTGCCGGTGCGCTGCGTGGCGTCGCCGTTGCCCCCGAGGGTCCACAGACCGGCCAGGAAGTCCGTCCCGGCGGGCGGCTCGGGCAGCGGGCCCCAGCGCAGCCGGTTGGGGTCGGGCACCGACTCGGTGAACGGACCCGTGCCGATCGCCCCGGCGTCGGTGCGGGTGAACGCGGGGTGCGCGGCGGAGGGGCGGACGCGGTACAGCCAGGAGCGCCGGTTGTGCGCCCGCGGCTCGGTGAACGCCGTACCGCTCAGCTGCTCCGCGTACAGCCCCAGGGGCGCCCGCTGCGGCGAGTTGCGGCCCTCCGGCAGGGCGCCGGGCACCGCCTCGGAGCTGTGCTCGTTGCCGAAACCGGAGAGGTACGACAGCCCCTCCGCGGTCTTGCGCGCGTCCCCGCTCATGATCACTCCCACGGTGCCGACTCCCGGTCATTCCTCTGCATCACCGTAGGATTGGGGTTTCGAAGGCGCAAGACGTCCGTCGGGTCCTCCTCTCGAAGGACTATCTGCGGTGGCGAGAACCAGACCCCAGGGGGATTTGCGGTGTGGGGCCGTTGTTCTAACCTCCCGGACATGTCCTGGACCCGTGCCTCCGTCGCCGCGCTCGCGGCCTGTGCCGTGCTGCTGACCGGAACCGCGGCCTGCGGCTCGGGCGGAGGGCGGGAGCAGGGGACGGTGGTGTCGCCCTCGCCGGTGGGAAAGGTCCTGGACAACACGGACGACGACGGCCGCCACTACCGCGAGGTGGCGAAGGACGGGGCGCCGAAGGTCGGCCTCGAGGTGGTGCCCGACAAGGCCGGCGGCTGGGACGTCCGGCTGAAGCCGGCCAATTTCCGCTTCTCGCCGTCCGGCGCGGCGGGGAAGGCGATCCCCGGCCGCGGCACCGCGCGGCTCTACGTCGACGACCAGCCCGTCGCCGATCTGCGTACCCCGTCCTACCGCATCCCGGCCGGCTACCTCCCGCACGGCACCCACCAGGTCACCGTCCGCCTCTACGCGGACGACGGCACGGTGTGGGCGGTCGACGGCAAACCGGTGCAGAGCACGGCGGACATCACGGCGTCGGAGACCTCCTCGTGACCCGGCCCGCCCTGAGTGTGCCGTACACCTTTCCCCGTAGTCGGGGGCGAGGTACCCCTGCCCCCTGCGGAAAGGCATCATGAAGCCCGTGCCCCAAGCGACATCGCTCCGCCGTGCGCCGGTCCAGCGGCGCAGTGCCGAACGGCTGACCAGAATCCTCGACGCCTGTGCCGACCTGCTGGACGAGGTCGGCTACGACGCCCTGAGCACCCGTGCCGTCGCGCAGCGCGCCGGCGTGCCCATCGGCTCGGTGTACCGCTTCTTCGGCAACAAGCGCCAGATGGCCGACGCGCTCGCCCAGCGCAACCTGGAGCTCTGGTCGGAGCGGGTCACCGAGCGGCTGACGGGGGCCAGGGCCGGAGACTGGCGGGCCGCCATGGACGCCGTACTCGACGAGTACCTGGCCATGAAGCGCACCGCGCCCGGCTTCTCGCTCGTCGACTTCGGCAACCAGATCCCGGTCGGCACCCGCCAGGCCGAACCCAACCACCGTGTCGCCGACCGGCTCACCGACCTCCTCGGCGCCTATCTCGACCGCGCCCCCGACGACGATCTGCGCCGCACCTTCCTGATCGCCGTCGAGACGGCCGACACCCTCGTCCAGTTGGCCTTCCGGGTGGATCCGGAGGGCGACGCGAAGGTGATCGAGGAGACCCGGGAGCTGCTGCGGGCGTATCTGGCCCGGGTGCTCGACTGACCGGACCGATTCCCGTTCCGCGTACCCCTCGCGATGAGGCATACCGGTCGGTATGCTCGCCCGTGACGAGGCAACGCCGCCCCCGGGAGGACCCGTGTCCCGCACCGCCCTGCGAATCTGCCCCCTGTGCGAGGCCACCTGTGGGCTGACGCTGACCATCGAGGGGGCGAAGGTCACCGGCGCCCGCGGTGACCGCGACGACGTCTTCAGCAAGGGGTTCATCTGCCCCAAGGGCGCCTCCTTCGGCGCCGTCGACGGCGACCCCGACCGGCTCAGGACACCCCTTGTCCGCCGGGACGGCGAACTGCGCGAGGCGACCTGGGCGGAGGCCTTCGACGCGGTGGCCGCCGGGGTGCGGCCGGTCGTCGAGCGGTACGGCCCGCACGCCGTCGGAGTCGTCCTCGGCAATCCCAACGTGCACACCATGGCCGGCGCCCTCTACCCGACCGTGCTGGTCGGCGGGCTCGGCACCCGCAGCCTGTTCACCGCGTCCACGGTCGACCAGATGCCCAAGCACGTCTCCAGCGGGCTGCTCTTCGGCGACGCCAACGCGATCCCCGTGCCGGACCTCGACCACACCGACCACCTCCTCCTCATCGGGGCCAACCCCCTGGAGTCCAACGGGAGTCTGTGCACCGCCCCCGACTTCCCCGGCAAGCTCAAGGCGCTCAAGGCCCGCGGCGGCACCCTCACGGTCATCGACCCGCGCCGCACCCGCACCGCCAAGCTCGCCGACCGGCACATCGAGATCCGGCCCGGCGCCGACGCCCTGCTCCTCGCGGCGATGGCGTACACCCTCTTCGAGGAAGACCTCGTGGACCTGGGGGAGTTGACCCCGCACGTCGAGGGAGTCGACGAACTCCGGGAAGCCGTAAGGGAGTTCACCCCCGAGGCGGTGGCCCCCGCCTGTGACGTCGACGCCGGCACCATCCGCGTCCTCGCCCGAGAGCTCGCCGCCGCCCCCACCGCCGCCGTCTACGGCCGCATCGGCAGCTGCACGGTCCCCTTCGGCACGCTCGGCAGCTGGCTGGTCGACGTCCTGAACGTCCTCACCGGCAACCTGGACCGGCCCGGCGGCGCCCTCTTCCCGCAGGCCGCCACCGACCGCACACCCCGCCCGGCCGGACCCGGCCACGGCTTCCAGCTCGGCCGCTGGCACTCCCGGGTCAGCCGGCACCCCGAGGCCAAGGGCGAACTGCCGCTCTCCGCGCTCGCCGAGGAGATCGACACCGCCACCGAGGAGGGCGAGCCGATCCGCGCCCTGATCGTGGTGGCCGCCAACCCCGTGCTCTCCGCGCCCGACGGCGACCGGCTCGACAAGG
Organism: Streptomyces vulcanius; assembly: GCF_042653945.1. Classification (NCBI taxonomy): domain Bacteria; kingdom Bacillati; phylum Actinomycetota; class Actinomycetes; order Kitasatosporales; family Streptomycetaceae; genus Streptomyces; species Streptomyces vulcanius. The sequence continues at coordinate 61,187 of NZ_JBHSFK010000034.1, forward strand.
CGCTCGGCTCACTGGACTTCATGGTCAGCGTCGACCCGTACCTCAACGAGACCGCGCGCCACGCCGATGTCGTCCTGCCGCCGCCCCCGCCCTCCCAGAGCCCCCACCACGACTTCGCCTTCAACACCCTCGCCGTGCGCAACCAGGTCCGCTACACCCGCGCCGCGCTCCCGCTGGAGCCCGGCAGGATGGCCGAGACCGAGATCCTCGCCCGGCTGACCCTCGCGGTCACCGGTATGCACGGCGCCGAGCCGTCCGCCGTGGACGACCTGGTCGTCGGCCAGACCCTCGGCAAGGCCGTCAAGGAGGCCCACTCGCCGGTCCACGGCCGCGACCCGCGCGAGCTGGCCGCACAGCTCACCGGCGACACCGGCCCCGAGCGCCGGCTCGACCTGATGCTGCGCCTCGGCCCCTACGGCGACGGCTTCGGCGCCCGCCCCGACGGACTGAGCCTGGAGAAACTCCTCGCCCATCCGCACGGCCTCGACCTCGGCCCGCTGCGCCCCCGCCTGCCCCAGCCGCTGAAGACGCGCAGCGGCCGGATCGAACTCCTCCCGCGGCCCATCGCCGACGACCTGCCCCGCCTGACCAAGGCCCTGCGCGAACGCCCCGCCGGTCTGGTCCTCGTCGGCCGCCGCCATCTGCGCTCCAACAACAGCTGGATGCACAACGTCCCCGCCCTCACAGGTGGCACCAACCGCTGCACCCTCCACATCCACCCCGAGGACGCCGAACGGCTCGGCGTGCGCGACGGGGCGGCCGTGCGCGTGAAGGGCGCCGGGGGAGAGGTGACCGCCCCCGCCGAGGTCACCGACGGCGTGCGCCGGGGCGTGGTGAGCCTGCCGCACGGCTGGGGCCACGACCGGCCCGGCAGCCGGCTGAGCCACGCCCTGAAGGACCCCGGCGTCAACGTCAACCAGCTGCTCGACGGCAGCCTGCTCGACCCCCTGTCGGGCAACGCTGTCCTCAACGGTGTACCGGTCGAAGTTGCCGCGACGCCGTGACCTGGAATATTGCGCTTATTGCTCGCACGTCAACGTCTTGTTAACGCCGTTTGAACGGACCTAACGTCAACGCACCGCCAAGCCCCAGGTGGGATGTTCAAGGGCGAACGTTAGGTATCCACACATGTTGACCATCCTCGGCTTCACCATGATCGCGACCTTCCTGGTCCTGATCATGCTGAAGAAGATGTCGCCGATCGCGGCGCTCGTGCTGATCCCGGCACTGTTCTGCGTGTTCGTCGGGAAGGGCGCCAAGCTCGGTGACTACGTCATCGACGGCGTCACCAGCCTCGCCCCCACGGCGGCGATGCTCATGTTCGCGATCGTCTACTTCGGTGTGATGATCGACGTCGGCCTCTTCGACCCGATCGTCCGGGCCATCCTGAAGTTCTGCAAGGCCGACCCGCTGCGCATCGTCGTGGGCACCGCGCTCCTCGCCGCGATCGTCTCGCTCGACGGCGACGGCTCCACCACCTTCATGATCACCGTCTCGGCGATGTACCCGCTGTACAAGCGCCTGAAGATGAGCCTGGTCGTGATGACCGGTGTCGCCGCGATGGCCAACGGCGTGATGAACACGCTGCCCTGGGGCGGCCCGACGGCCCGTGCCGCCACCGCCCTCAAGCTGGACGCCAGCGACATCTTCGTCCCGATGATCCCGGCGCTCGCCGTCGGCCTGGTGTTCGTCATCGCGCTCTCCTACGTCCTCGGCCGCCGCGAGCGCAAGCGGCTCGGCGTGCTGACGCTGGACGAGGTGCTGGTCGAGGAGAAGGAGACCGAGACCGTGCTGGTCGGCGCCGGTACCGGTGCCCAGGGCACCGGCGGCGCCGGGGGCTCCGGGGGCGCGTCCCTCCCCGAGGAGCCGGACGACGACGGCTTCAAGGGCCTCGACCCGCACCGCGACACCCTGCGCCCCAAGCTGTACTGGTTCAACGCGCTGCTCACGGTCGTCCTGCTCACCGCCATGATCATGGAGTGGCTGCCGATCCCGGTGCTGTTCCTGCTCGGCGCGGCACTGGCGCTGACCGTCAACTTCCCGCACATGCCCGACCAGAAGGCCCGCCTCGGCGCGCACGCCGAGAACGTCCTCAACGTCTCCGGCATGGTCTTCGCCGCCGCCGTCTTCACCGGCGTCCTCCAGGGCACCGGCATGGTCGACCACATGGCCCGCTGGCTGGTCGACAACATCCCCGACGGCATGGGCCCGCACATGGCCTTCGTCACCGGCCTGCTGAGCCTTCCGCTCACCTACTTCATGTCCAACGACGGCTTCTACTTCGGCGTCCTGCCGGTCCTCGCCGAGGCCGGCCAGGCACACGGGGTGTCCTCCCTGGAGATCGCCCGCGCCTCACTGGTCGGCCAGCCGCTGCACATGTCCAGCCCGCTCGTCCCGGCCGTCTACGTCCTGGTCGGCATGGCCAAGGTCGAGTTCGGCGACCACACCCGCTTCGTCGTCAAGTGGGCCGCCCTCACCTGCCTGGTGGTCCTCGGGGCGGGCATGCTGTTCGGCATCATCTAGAACCGTCATGGAGGTACTCGTGAGGCCCGGCGGGAACCGCGGCTGGCTGCTCCGACTCGTCATCGCCTTCGGCTTCGCGCAGGGGGCGGTGTCGATGGCCCGGCCCGCCGTCTCCTACCGGGCCCTCGCCCTGGGCGCCGACGAGCGGGCGATCGGCGTCATCGCGGGCGTGTACGCGCTGCTCCCGCTCTTCGCCGCCGTACCGCTCGGCCGCCGCACCGACCACGGCCGCTGCGCCCCGCTGCTGCCGGTCGGCGTCGTCCTGATATCCGGCGGCTGTGCGCTCAGCGGCCTCGCGAACTCCCTCTGGACGATGGCCCTGTGGAGCGGGGTGATGGGCCTCGGCCACCTCTGCTTCGTCATCGGCTCCCAGTCGCTGGTCGCCCGCCAGTCCGCGCCGCACGAACAGGACCGCAACTTCGGCCACTTCACCATCGGCGCCTCCCTCGGCCAACTGGTCGGACCCGTCGCGGCCGGCGCGCTCATCGCCCGCGACGACATGGCGCACACCAGCGCGCTCGCCCTGCTCGTCGCGGGCGCGGGCTGTGCCATGGCCCTCACCTCGCTGTGGCGCGTCGAACACCGCGACACGACGCCCAAGTCCCGTACGGAGAACGGCGACCGCGTCCCCGTCGGCCGCATCCTGCGCGCCCGGGGCGTCCCCGCCGGCATCTTCGTCAGCCTCGCCGTGCTGTCCGCGACCGACATCCTCACCGCCTACCTCCCGGTCGTCGGCGAACACCGGGGCATCGCGCCCTCGGTGATCGGCGTGCTGCTCAGCATCCGCGCGGCGGCCACCATCGCCTGCCGGCTCGTCCTCACCCCGCTGCTGCGACTGCTCGGCCGGGCCGTGCTGCTCGCCGTGACCTGTCTCCTGGCAGGCCTGCTGTGCGCCGGGGTCGCGCTGCCGGTCCCGGTGTGGGCGCTGGGCGCCATGCTCGCCGTACTCGGCTTCTGCCTCGGGGTCGGACAGCCGCTGTCCATGACGACGGTCGTCCAGGCCGCCCCCGACGGCGCCCGGTCCACCGCCCTCGCGCTGCGGCTGACCGGCAACCGGCTCGGCCAGGTCGCCGCCCCCGCCGCGGCGGGCCTGGTCGCCGGAGTCGCGGGCGTGGCCGCGCCGTTCGTGATGCTGGGCGCGCTGCTGCTGTCCTCGGGGGTGGCCCTGCGCTCACCGGCGAGGCCGGAGGAGACGGCGAGAACGGAGGGACCGGCCAGGCGGCTCAGCCGGGCGAAGGACTGAACCAGACCGTCCGGTTTCTCACCTGTAGGGCCGTGACGTCCGATCCTGACGTGTCTCTTCCCCCGGCCGTGCACAGTCCGTTAACTTCCGTGACTCACCAGCCGAGTGAGCCCCGGGGACGCCTCCATGACACGCGCCATCTCCCTGCACGACGTCAGCAAGGTCCACGCGAAGGGCGTCCGCGCGGTGGACCGGCTGTCGCTGGACATCCACCCCGGCGAGTTCCTGGTCCTCCTCGGCCCCTCGGGCTGCGGGAAGTCCACCGTGCTGCGCATGATCGCCGGCCTGGAGCCCGTCACGGAGGGGGAGGTGTACCTCGACGGCACGTACGCCAACGACCTCGCGCCGTCCGAGCGGGACATCGCGATGGTCTTCCAGAACTTCGCTCTCTACCCGAACATGACCGGCCGCGACAACATAGGTTTCCCGCTGCGCATCGAGACCCCCGGCGCCGACCCGGCCCCCCGCGTGGACGCCACCGCCCGGATGCTCGGCATCGAGGAACTCCTCGACCGCTACCCCGGTCAGCTCTCCGGCGGCGAACGCCAGCGCGTCGCCATGGGCCGGGCCATCGCCCGCCACCCCTCGGCCTTCCTGATGGACGAGCCGCTGTCCAACCTGGACGCCAAGCTCCGCAACCACCTGCGCGCCGAAATCTCCCGTCTCACCCGGGAGTTGGGCGTCACCACGGTCTACGTCACCCACGACCAGGCCGAGGCCATGTCACTCGGCGACCGGGTCGCCGTGCTGCGCGGCGGGATCCTCCAGCAGGTCGACAGCCCACGCGCCGTGTACGCGCTGCCCCGCAACGTCTTCGTCGCCGCGTTCATCGGCACCCCGCGCATCAACCTGCTGCGCGGGGTGGTCCGCGCCCCGCTCGACGGCGCGATGACGGTCAGCCTCGGCAAACAGGCCCTGCGACTGCCCGAGCCTCTCTCCCCCGACCACAGGCTGCTGCGTGTGCAGCAGGGCCGCGAGGTGATCGTCGGGCTGCGCTCGGAGGCGATCCGCATCGCCACGCCCGCCGAGGCCCGCCCCGAGGAGACCCACATCACCGGGCTCGTGGAACACGTCGAGTTCCAGGGCCACGAGGTCCTCGTCCACTTCAACACCGGCTCCAGCCCCGCCCTCGTCCCCGAACTGGAGGCGCCGCGCCCGCAGCCCCGGCCGCACCGGCGGCGCCGCGAGGGCGGGGTCCTGGGCCGGCTCCGGGAGCGCGCCGGCAGCCTGCGGGCCGGCCCGGTCGTCGTCCTCGACGAGCCGACAGGACCGGAGCAGCCGCCCGCCCCGGCCGAGGGCCGCGCCCCCGGCGACCTGGTGGTCCGCACCACCCCCGACTTCGTCCTGCGGTACGGCATGCAGGTCCCCCTCCTGGTCGACACCGCCCATCTCTTCGCCTTCGACCAGCAGGGCGAACGCATCAGCCCGGCCCCGGCGCGGCTGCCGGACCTGGACGAGTGAGACGGCCCTGGTGCTGCAAAACTAACGGCGCTAGTTTGGGGCCGGGACGAGGTGCGGACCGCCCGGAAGGAACGCGAACGCGATGAAGGCACACGACGGCATCTATCTCGACGGCGCCTGGCGCCCGGCCGCGAGCCAGGACGTGATCGAGGTCGTCGACCCGGCCGACGAACAGGTGATCGCCCGGGTCCCGGCGGGCGGCGCCGAGGACGTCGACGCCGCCGTACGGGCCGCCCGCGCCGCGCTGCCCGGCTGGGCGGCCACCCCGCCCGCCGAGCGCGCCGCCCGGCTGGGCGCCCTCCGGGACGTCCTGGAGGCCCGCAAGGACGAGATCGCCGAGACCGTCACGGCCGAGCTGGGCTCCCCGCTCGCCTTCTCCCAGGCGGTCCACGCGGCCGTACCGATCGCCGTCGCGGGTTCCTACGCCGAACTCGCCGCGACCCACTCCTTCGAGGCGAAGGTCGGCAACTCGACCGTGTACGAGGAGCCGGTCGGCGTGGTCGGGGCGATCACCCCCTGGAACTACCCGCTGCACCAGATCGTCGCCAAGGTCGCCCCCTCCCTCGCCGCGGGCTGCACGGTGGTCCTCAAGCCGGCCGAGGACACCCCGCTCACCGCCCAGCTCTTCGCGGAGGCGGTCCACGAGGCGGGCGTCCCGGCGGGCGTCTTCAACCTCGTCACCGGCCTCGGCCCGGTCGCGGGGCAGGCCCTCGCCGAACACCCCGGCGTCGACCTGGTCTCCTTCACCGGCTCCACCGCCGTGGGCCGCCGGATCGCCGCCACCGCCGGTGCCGCGGTCAAGAAGGTCGCCCTCGAACTCGGCGGCAAGTCCGCCAACGTCATCCTGCCGAGCGCCGACCTCGCCAGGGCGGTCAACGTCGGCGTCGCCAACGTGATGTCCAACTCCGGCCAGACGTGCAGCGCCTGGACCCGGATGCTGGTCCACCGCGACCGGTACGAGGAGGCCGTCGCGCTCGCCGCGACCGCCGCCGCCAAGTACGGCGACCGCATCGGCCCGGTCGTCAGCGCCAAGCAGCAGGCACGGGTACGGAGTTACATCGAGAAGGGCATCGCCGAGGGCGCCCGCCTGATTGCCGGCGGCCCCGAATCCCCGCGCGAGCGCGGCTACTTCATCGCGCCGACCGTCTTCGCCGACGTCACACCGGAGATGACGATCGCCCAGGAGGAGATCTTCGGCCCGGTCCTGTCGATCCTGCGCTACGACGACGAGGACGACGCCCTCCGCATCGCCAACGGCACGGTCTACGGCCTCGCCGGCGCGGTCTGGGCCGGCGACGAGACCGAGGCGGTGGCCTTCGCCCGCCGGATGGACACCGGGCAGGTCGACATCAACGGGGGACGCTTCAACCCCCGTGCCCCCTTCGGCGGTTACAAGCAGTCGGGCGTCGGCCGCGAGCTCGGCGCGCACGGCCTCGCCGAGTACCTCCAGACCAAGTCCCTCCAGTTCTGAGGAAGTCGCCACCATGGTCCGTGCCGCCGTACTCCCCGCCGTGGGCGCCCCCCTGGAGATCACCGGGATCGACCTCCCGGAACCCGGCCCCGGCCAGGTCCGCGTCCGCCTCGCCGCCGCCGGCGTCTGCCACTCCGACCTCTCCCTCTCCGACGGCACCATGCGGGTGCCCGTCCCCGCGGTGCTGGGCCACGAGGGCGCGGGGACGGTCGTATCCGTGGGAGAGGGGGTCACGGGAGTGGCCCCCGGCGACGGCGTCGTCCTCAACTGGGCGCCGTCCTGCGGCCGTTGTCACGCCTGCGGACTGGGCGAGGTCTGGCTGTGCGCCAACGCGCTGGCCGGCTCCGCCGACGTGTACGCCCGCACCGCGGCCGGAGTCGACCTCCACCCGGGACTGAACGTCGCCGCGTTCGCCGAGGAGACGGTCGTGTCCGCCTCCTGTGTCCTGCCCGTCCCCGACGGCATCCCGCTCACCGACGCCGCGCTCCTGGGCTGCGCGGTCCTCACCGGCTACGGCGCCGTCCACAACGCGGCGCGCGTGCTTCCCGGCGAGACGGTCGCCGTCCTCGGCGTGGGCGGAGTGGGCCTGGCCACCCTCCAGGCGGCCCGGATCGCCGGTGCCTCCACGATCGTCGCCGTCGACGTCTCCCCGGAGAAGGAGGAACTGGCCCGGGCAGCCGGCGCCACGCACTACGTCGTCGCCTCCGAGAACACCGCCCGCGAGATCCGCGCCCTCACCGGCAGGCAGGGCGTCGACGTGGCCGTGGAGTGCGTGGGCCGCGCGGTCACCATCCGCACGGGGTGGGAGTCCACCCGCCGGGGCGGGCGCACCACGGTCGTCGGCATCGGCGGCAAGGACCAGCAGGTCACCTTCAACGCCCTGGAACTCTTCCACTGGGGCCGCACCCTCGCGGGCTGTGTCTACGGCAACTCCGACCCGGCGAAGGACCTCCCGGTCCTCGCCGAACACGTCCGGGCGGGCCGCCTCGACCTCTCCGCCCTGGTCACGGAACGCATCGCCCTGGAGGGCATCCCGGCGGCCTTCGAGAACATGCTCGCGGGGAAGGGCGGACGGGCACTGGTGGTGTTCTAGCGGAGGGCGCGCTCGTCGTCGGCCCGGGGCTCGGGTGCGGCGGGCCGCCGCACCCTCGACCGGGACACCGCCACGCCCGCCAGGCACAGGGCCCCGCCCGCCAGGGTGAACACCCCGGGCACCTCGCCCAGCGCCAGCCAGGACATCAGCACGACCAGCGCGGGCACGGCGTACGTCGTCGCGCCCATCCGCCCGGCCGTCGTCCGGGCCAGGGCGTACGCCCACGTCGTGAAGGCGAGCGCGGTCGGCACGACCCCCAGGTAGACCATGTTGAGCGTGGCCGACAGCGGGGCGTCGGACGCGTCCTGGACCAGCTGCCCGGCGAACGGCAGACACACCACCGCGCCCACCAGACACCCGAACGTCGTCACCTGCAGGGCGCTCGCGTGGCCGAGCGCCGGCTTCTGCGCCACCACCCCGCCCGCGTACGCCACGGCGGCCAGCAGACACAGCACCACCCCGAGCAGCGAGGACCCGCCCCCGCCCGACATCGACAGGCCCACCACCACCGCCCCCGCGAACGACACCGCCATCCCGGCCAGCAGCCTCGGCGGCAGCCCGTCCCCGAGCAGCCGCGCGCTCAGCAGGGCGATCAGCAGCGGCCCGATGTTCACGACGAGCGCCGCGGTGCCGGCGTCCACCTGCTGCTCACCCCAGTTGAGCGCCACCATGTAGAACCCGAACCACAGCACCCCCGACACCGCGATCCCGCGCCAGGCGGCCCGTGGCGGCCATCCCTCACGCCGTACGGCACACAGCACGCCGAGCACCAGCGCACCGGACAGCAGCCGCCCGAGCGCCAGCGCGCCCGGCGCGTACGAGGAACCCGCACTGCGGATCGACACGAAGGCGGAGGCCCAGGCCACGACCGTCACCAGGGCGGCACCGGCGGCGAGCAGTTCCGGACGACGGGCGTTGTTCATCATGCTCCCGAGGCTAGGAGAGGACAGGCCGCGGAAGCTCGCGGATTTCGGACGGCCACCACGGCTCACCGCAGCGCCCCCGGCTCGATGCCCAGCAGCTCGCCGAGTGCCCGCTCACCCGTCGCCGTCACCTTCACGGCCCGCTCGGACCCGATCCGTACGCACCACCCCGCGTCGAAGGCGTGCCGGCACAGGGCCGCGCCCGCGACGCCGGCGAGATGGGGCCGACGCTCGGTCCAGTCGAGACAGGCCCGCACGAGGGGCCGTCGCGTCGCCCGCTCCAACGGGATCCCGACATCGGCGAACCACCGCAGCCCGGCGTCCGTCAGCCCGAACCCGGTCCCCGACGCGTCACCCGATCGCCCCGGAGAGGCGCCGGCCGGCCCTGATACTCCGGCTGATCCCGGTGTGCCGGTTGATCCCGACGCGCCGGCCGGTCTCGGGGTGTCGGCCGGTTCCGACGCGCCGGCCGGTCCCGACGTGCCGGCCGGTCCCGACGCGCCAGCTGATCCCGACGCGCCGGCTGATCCCGGTGTGCCGGCGTTTGCCGGCGTCCCGGCCGCGCCCGGATCCCGGGGCACCGCGCTCGCCTCGCCCCCCTCGCTTCCGTCGCCCTCCTCGCCCGCCCCGCGCAGCAGCCCGCGCGTGGTCAGTGCGTCGGTGAGGGTGATGCCGAGACGGCCGGCGAGGTGGTCGTAGCAGGTGCGGCCGCGGGCCATCGCCGAGCCGGCGTTCGAGGCACGCAGGGTGCGGGGGCGGGGCGCGACGCCGGGGGCGACCTGGGCGGCGAGGTCCTCCACGAGCTGGGCCGTGCGCGCGTCGGCGAGCCGTACGTACCGGTGCCGGCCCTGCCGTTCCTCCGCCAGCAGTCCGCCCCCGACCAGCTTGCCCAGGTGCTCGCTCAGCGTCGACGCGGCCACTTCCGCGTGCCGGGCCAGCTCACCGGCGGTCCACGCCCGTCCGTCGAGCAGCGCCAGCAGACACGCGGCGCGCGTCTCGTCGGCCATGAGCGAGGCGACCGCGGCCAGCCCCGACGCCCGTACGTCCTTGGAGGTCATGCGCCCCAGCATGCGCCACGGACACTTCGGCGCCCGCCGAACCGTCTACGACAGCTGGGCGTACTGCCGCTCCAGCCCGTCCAGGAGCGCCGTGAGCCCCGTCTCGAACGCCCGCTCGTCGATCTTCTCCTGCTGTTCGGCGAGCAGGTGCGCCTGTCCGAGGTGGGGATAGTCGGCGGGGTCGTACGCACTCGCGTCGTCGACGAAACCGGCGGCGAACGAGCCGAGCGCGGAGCCCATGACGAAGTACCGCATCAGCGCGCCGATGGAGGTGGCCTGCGCGGGCGGCCAGCCGGCCGCGACCATCGCGCCGTAGACCGCGTCCGCGAGCCGCAGCCCGGCGGGCCGGCGGCCGGGGCCCCGGGCGAGGACCGGGACGATGTTCGGATGGTCGCGCAGCGCCGCCCGGTAGGACACGGCCCAGTCGTGCAGCGCGGTCCGCCACCCCCGCCCGTCCTCGAACATCGACAGGTCGACCTGCGAGCTCACCGAGTCGGCGACGGCTTCGAGGATCTCGTCCTTGGTGCGGAAGTGGTTGTACAGCGACGGCCCGCTGACCCCCAGCTCGGCGGCGAGCCGGCGCGTCGAGACGGCCGCGAGGCCCTCCGCGTCCACGAGCGACCGGGCGGTCCGCACGATCCGGTCGGTGCTGAGCAAGGGCTTGCGGGGTCGGGCCATGGCGCACATAGTAGGGCTGCGCAAGGGAAACTAGCAGTGCTAATTTAAAGCGGCTTTCAAGTGGCTTTCAAGGGGTGGTGTCGTGGTGAACCTGGGCCTCAGCGAGGAGCAGGAGGCGGTCCGGCGGCTCGCCCGGGACTTCGTCGAGCGCGAGATCGCCCCGCACGTCGTCGCCTGGGACCGCGCGGAGGAGGTGGACCGCTCGATCGTGAAGAAGCTCGGTCAGGTCGGCTTCCTCGGGCTGACCGTCGACGAGGAGTACGGCGGCAGCGGCGGCGACCACCTCGCGTACTGCCTGGTGACGGAGGAGCTGGGCCGCGGCGACTCGTCCGTGCGCGGCATCGTGTCCGTGTCGCTCGGCCTGGTCGCCAAGACGATCGCCGCCCGGGGCAGCGAGGAGCAGAAGCGGCGCTGGCTGCCGGGGCTCACCTCCGGCGCGTACGTCGGCTGCTTCGGCCTCACCGAACCCGGCACCGGCTCGGACGCCGGCCAACTCACCACGCGCGCGGTGCGCTACGGCGACGAATACCGCATCACCGGCACCAAGATGTTCATCACCAACGGCACCTGGGCCGACGTCGTCCTGCTCTTCGCCCGCTCCACGGACGCCCCCGGCCACAAGGGGGTCTCCGCCTTCCTCGTCCCCACCGACACCCCGGGCCTGACCCGCCGTACCGTCCACGGCAAGCTCGGCCTGCGCGGCCAGGCCACCGCCGAACTGGTCCTCCAGGACGTCCGGGTGCCCGCCTCCGCGCTGCTCGGCGAGGAGGGCAAGGGCTTCTCGGTCGCCATGTCGGCCCTTGCCAAGGGCCGGATGTCGGTCGCGGCGGGGTGCGTCGGCATCGCGCAGGCGGCCCTCGACGCGGCGGTGCGGTACGCGGGGGAGCGGGAGCAGTTCGGCAGGACCATCGCCCACCACCAGCTGGTCCAGGAACTGCTCAGCGACATCGCGGTGGACGTCGACGCGGCCCGGCTGCTGACCTGGCGGGTCGCCGACCTGATCGACCGGGGGCTGCCCTTCGCGACCGAGTCCTCCAAGGCCAAGCTCTTCGCCTCCGAGGCCGCCGTCCGCGCCGCGAACAACGCCCTTCAGGTCTTCGGCGGCTACGGCTACATCGACGAGTACCCGGCGGGCAAACTGCTGCGCGACGCCCGGGTGATGACCCTCTACGAGGGCACGAGCCAGATCCAGAAACTGGTCATCGGGCGTGCGCTGACCGGGGTTTCGGCGTTCTGAGTAGGTGCCTGAGTACGCGAGCGGATGTGGTGCGGGCCACGTCCGCCGAAGCTGGGCCCATGAGCGAATCCACCGGCAAGCAGCAGAACACGGCGGCCTTCTACGGCCAGGCTGTCGCCTCCTTCTCCGTGGCCATGGCCGCCACCGCCATCGGCATCTTCAAACTGAACGCCGACGCCTGGGTCCGCGCCTTCCTGGCCATCGCGGTCCTGTACCTGGTCACCTCGACCTTCACCCTGGCCAAGGTGATCCGGGACCGCCAGGAGCCGGCGAACCGCACGTACAACCCCTTCGAGAAGCTCTGACGTCCCGGGCTAAGCGAGCGCTCACTTTCGGCGGTATGGTGGGGCGACTGTCGGAGAGAGGGGCCAGGGAGCGATGAGTACGGCGGAGGAGACGACCGGTGGCGAGGCCGAGCCGTGGGACGAGGTCACGCCCGACGCGGCCCGACGGCTGCTCGTCGCCGCCGTGGAGGCCTTCGCCGAGCGCGGCTACCACGCGACGACCACCCGTGACATCGCCGGCCGCGCGGGCATGAGCCCGGCCGCCCTCTACATCCACTACAAGACCAAGGAGGAGCTCCTCCACCGCATCAGCCGGATCGGCCACGACCGCGCGCTGGACATCCTGCGCACGGCCGCGCAGGGCGACGGCAGCGCGGCGGAGCGGCTCGCGGACGCCGTCAGCTCCTTCGTCCGCTGGCACGCCGGGTGGCGCACCACGGCCAGGGTCGTGCAGTACGAACTGGACGCCCTCGGCCCCGAGGCCCGCGCCGAGATCCTCGCGCTGCGCCGGCAGGTCGACGCCGAGGTGCGCGGGATCGTCCAGGACGGCGTGGCGGCCGGTGAGTTCGAGGTCCTCGACGTCCACGGCACCACCCTCGCCGTGCTCTCCCTCTGCATCGACGTGGCCCGCTGGTTCAACGTCGACGGCCCCCGCACGCCCGACGAGGTCGGCGCGCTGTACGCCGACCTCGTGCTGCGGATGGTGGGCGCGGCGAAGTAGCCGCTAGAGGTAGTACCGGGAGACCGACTCCGCGACGCAGACGGGCTTGTCCCCGCCCTCGCGCTCCACGGTGAAGGCGACGGTGACCTGGACGCCGCCGGTGACGTCCTCGACACCGGAGATCCTCGCGGTGGCCCGCAGCCGCGAGCCGACCGGGACGGGGGAGGGGAAACGCACCTTGTTCGTCCCGTAGTTGACGCCCATCCTCACCCCCTCGACCTTGATCAGCTGGGGCCCGAAGAGCGGCAGCAGGGACAGCGTGAGATACCCGTGCGCGATGGTGGTCCCGAAGGGCCCGGCGGCGGCCTTCTCCGGATCGACATGGATCCACTGATGGTCGCCCGTCGCCTCGGCGAAGAGATCGATCCGCTTCTGGTCGATCTCCAGCCAGTCGGTGTGCCCCAGCTGTTCGCCCACCGCCGAGCGCAGTTCCTCGACGGATGTGAAGATCCTCGGCTCTGCCATGTGTCTCCGGCCCTCTCGCGCGTCACGATGCTAAGCGACTGCTTAGCATGGATGGCGGGGCGTTGACTAGTCTTGACGGGGTGCCCCAGATTCCCGAGAAGATCCACGAGCTCACGGTCGGCCAGCTCGCCGCACGCAGCGGCGCCGCCGTCTCCGCCCTGCACTTCTACGAGTCCAAGGGGCTGATCAGCAGCCGCCGCACCTCGGGCAACCAACGCCGCTACCACCGCGACACCCTGCGCAGAGTCGCCTTCGTCCGCGCCGCCCAACGGGTCGGCATTCCCCTCGCGACGATCCGCGAGGCCCTCGCCGAACTCCCCGAGGAACGCACCCCGACCCGTGAGGACTGGGCCCGCCTGTCCGAGGCCTGGCGGGCCGAGCTCGACGAACGCATCCAGCAGTTGAACCGCCTCCGCGACCACCTCACCGACTGCATCGGCTGCGGTTGCCTCTCCCTCGACACCTGCGTCCTGTCCAACCCGGACGACGTCTTCGGTGAACGCCTCACGGGGTCGAGGCTGATGCCCTCATAGCTACTCGTACTCCGTGCCGCCCTTGCGGGTCAGGTAGGCCCCGCTCACCGCCTTCGCGATGGCGCGTCCGCCGGTCACCGGGCTGTACCGCTCCAGGGCGGGCCGGATCACCACGCCCTCCCGCAGATGCAGCTCGCGGCCGGACACGGTCTCCCGGCCGCTCGCGATCGCGAGGACCAGCTCACTGTCGTACGGACCCTCGAACAGCCGTGGTACCAGCGGCAGTTCCCCGTCCAGCACATCCGCCGCGTCCAGCCAGCGCACCTCGCCGTCGATCTCCGCGGACACGTCGAACACCGCGTAACCGAGCGTCTCGCGCCGGCCGTCGGCGCCGTACGTCAGGTCCTGCACGCCCGCGCCGTAGACCTCCCCGAAGATCCCGACGCGCCGCGCGCCCAGCCGTTCCGCGAGGCGGGCCGCCGTCCCGGCGACGCCGTGGCCGTGTACGGCGCGCCAGTACAGGTTGCGCGGATCCTCCCGCAGGGCCAGCGACTTGGCGCCGAAGCCCTTCGAGGAGACGTACACCCGCTCCTCCCGCGCGACATACGTCACCAGGCAGGCGGTTCCGTGCAGCTTCTCCGTCAGGACCACCGGCTCGCCGGGCTCGAAGACGCCGGGGTAGCGCTGGATGTTCTCGATGTCGACCCAGGGCAGCAGGTCCGGCGCCGACTCGACCTCCCCGTTCATGGTCGGGGGGATCGGCGGCACCCACTTCACGATGCCCAGCCGCTCCGCGAAGTCCGTCCCCTCCGCCGCCGACCGCGCCAGGTCGACGTCCGCCAGCGCCTCCGGCCGGCAGACGATCCCCTGCGACAGCTCACCCCGCAGCCGCACCGCCCGCACCCGGTCCGACCTGCTCCCCGCCAGCCGCCCGGTCAGCCCCAGCTCCGCCACCAGCTCCAACGGCAGCACCGCCTGCTCGGGGATGTAGAGCGCGGCCTCCCCGGTCCGGTACGCGCCCTTGGCCACGACCGCCCGATAGAGCCCGACCTGGGCCAGTTCGAGCGCGTCGGCGTTGGGGTGGTCGTGGACCGTCAGCACTTCGGCAGTGACGCGCAGCGTCGACATGGGTGACTCCTCGGGTACTCAGCTCGGTTTCATCACCCCCAACTCTCCTTGCGGGAAAGGGCTGGAGCGACCCGATTAACGCCTGGTACCGTCACCGCGCCCGTACGGACCCGCGTCACACCTCAACCAGGGGTGCGGCATCCCCAGCGCACCCCCGCCGTTCTCTCAGAGGGACCTCGGTCGAAGGGTCAGGACTCGGAGGGGCTTCACGCCGGTACGGACACCAGCATGCGTCCGCGCCGGGCGTATGCCAGCGCCTCGGGGGTGAGAACGGGGCGCGGGACGAGTATTCCGCAGTCCACGCAGACCGGACCGGCCGACGGCTCGTGGTCCAGGTCGTACTTCCACCGCAGTTGCTCGCCGCCGCAGACCGGGCAGCCGGCCCCCGGCTCGCGCTCCAGCGCGGCGATCAGCCGGCGCAGCACCTCGCCCAGCGGTTCACGGGGGTGGACCCGCGGGTCGTCGCACCACGCCACGCCGAAGCCGCCCCAGGTCAGCCGGTGCCAGTCGTCCACACTGCCCGGCCTGCGCAGCCCGTCGTGCTTCTCCTTCCTGCGGCGTGCCGCGAAGTCGACCTCGTAGGCCAGCCACACCGCCCGTGCCTCCTCCAACTCGTCCAGTGCGGCCACGAGCCGCGCCGGGTCGGGGGAGCGGTCCTCGGGGCCGAACCCGGCCCGGGAGCAGAGATGGTCCCAGGTAGCCCTGTGCCCGTAGGGCGCGAACCGCTCGAGGCACTTGCGGAGCGAGTAACGCCGTAGCGCCAGATCGCATCGCGTGTCTCGCGCCTGTCTCGCCAGACTCCGGAAACCGGCCATCGCCTTGCACCTCCGTCACATCTGCACCTGTACTTCGGTCAGTTCGGCGTCGTCGTACGGACGTCGTCGAATAGACGTATCGACAAGCGATTCGGCTCCATCCGATTTCCGATGACCTCCGTAAGCCGAAAACTTGACGCATGTTCATCTTCAATCCCGGGGATACCGGCGGTAACGTTCCGCCGACCCTCGTCGCTAGGAGCAGCCGATGCCACGGCGAACCCCCCTTACCACTCTCGACAGACTGAGAACTCCCGGCAGATTCACCGGGTTCCTGAAGACCGCCTCCGTATGCGCGCTCATTGCCGCTCTTTTGTCGCCCCTTGCCCAGACGACCGCCGCGGCGGCCGACGTCACGGCGGCGAACGACTACTGCGGCGGCCAGTGTTCCGACATCCTGCCGCCCGGCGAGAACGGCAACGCCACCCTCGCGCAGATCCTCCTCAACCAGGCCTTCGGCACCCAGCCGGAGCACGCCGAGGACCAGCTCGGCCCCTACGCCAACCTGGCCAAGGGCTACTCGTCCCTCACCAACGCGACGATCAACACGTTCTTCAACGACGCGTCGTTCGGTGTCGCCTCCGATCAAGTCGCCTCCACCCTGAGTCCCGCGGGCCGCACCGACGTCACGATCGTCCGTGACAAGAAGACGGGCGTCCCGCACATCACCGGTACCACCAGATACGGCACGGAGTTCGGCGCCGGGTATGCCGCCGCCCAGGACCGGCTGTGGCTCATGGACGTGTTCCGGCACGTCGGCCGCGGCCAGCTCACCGCCTTCGCGGGCGGCGACCCCTCCAACCAGGGCCTCGAGCAGCAGTTCTGGCGCAACGCTCCGTACACCGAGGCAGACCTCCAGGCCCAGATCGACAACGCCACCGCCAACAACGGCACCCGCGGCCAGCAGGCGCTCGCCGACGCGAACGCCTACCTCGACGGCATCAACTCCTACATCGACGCCTCCGACAGCGGCCGCTACTTCCCCGGTGAATACGTCCTGACCGGCCACAAGGACTCAATCACCAACGCCGGCACCATCGACCACTTCAAGATCACCGACCTGGTGGCGCTGGCCTCGGTCATCGGAGCCCTCTTCGGCTCGGGCGGCGGAGGCGAGGTCAACAACGCCATCTCGCTGCTCGCCGCGCAGGAGCAGTACGGCGTCGAACAGGGCACCAAGGTCTGGGAGGCGTTCCGCGAGCGCAACGACCCCGAGGCCGTCCTCACCGTCCACAACGGCGAGAGCTTCCCCTACGGCGGCAAGCCCGCCGACGCGCAGGGCGAGGCGCTGCCCGACGCCGGCACGGTGAGCACCGAGCCGCTGGTCTACGACCCCACCGGCACCGGCGGCGACCAGAGCGCCTCCGCCACCGCCGCGGCGGCCACCGCGAGCGCGCTCAGCTCGGCCAGGCGCGGGATGTCCAACGCCCTCGTGGTCAGCGGCAAGGCCACCGCGAGCGGCCACCCGATCGCCGTCTTCGGCCCGCAGACCGGCTACTTCGCCCCGCAGCTGCTCATGCTCCAGGAGATCCAGGGCCCGGGCATCAGCGCCCGCGGCGCCTCCTTCGCGGGCCTGAGCATGTACGTCGAACTGGGCCGCGGCCAGGACTACTCGTGGAGCGCCACGACGTCCGGCCAGGACATCATCGACACCTACGCCGTCGAACTCTGCCAGGACGACTACCACTACCTCTACCACGGCACCTGCACGGCCATGGACAAGGTGGAGCTGAAGAACTCCTGGAAGCCCACCACGGCCGACGCCACCGCCGCCGGCTCCTACACCATGCGTGTCTGGCGCACCAAGTACGGCCCCGTCGCCTACCGGGCGACCGTCGGCGGCAAGAAGGTCGCCTACACCACGCTCCGCTCCTCGTACATGCACGAGGCCGACTCGATCATCGGCTTCCAGATGCTGAACGACCCGGACTACGTCAAGAGCCCGCAGACCTTCCAGAGCGCGGTGCAGCACATCAACTACACCTTCAACTGGTTCTACGCCGACGCCAACCACACCGCGTACTACAACAGCGGCGACAACCCGGTGCGCGCGGCCGGCGTGGACGCCGAGTTCCCGGTGTGGGCGCAGGCGGCGTACGAGTGGAAGAACTGGGTGCCGGCCACCAACACCGCCGACTACACCCCGGCCTCGGCGCACCCCAACTCCGTCGACCAGGACTACTACATCTCCTGGAACAACAAACAGGCCCTGAACTACACGACGGCCTCCTGGGGCGACGGCTCCGTGCACCGCGGCAACCTGCTGGAGAGCCGGGTGAAGAAGCTGGTCGCGGCCGGCGGCGTCACCCGTGCCGCACTGGTGAAGGCCATGGCGGACGCCTCGCTCGCGGACCTGCGCGCCGAGGACGTCCTGCCCGACCTGCTGCGCGTGATCAACAGTTCCACGGTCACCGACACCACCGCGGCCGCCGCGGTGAGCAAGCTCCAGACCTGGCTCACGGCGGGCGGGCAGCGCACGGAGACCACGGCGGGCTCGAAGACCTACGCCAACGCCGACGCGATCCGCATCCTGGACGCCTGGTGGCCGCTGCTGGTGAAGGCGGAGTTCGAACCGGGCCTCGGAACCGACCTGTACACCGCGATCACCGCCAACCTGCCCATCGACGAGGCCCCGTCGGCCGCCCACGGCCCGACCGGGTCGCACGCCGGAAGCTCCTTCCAGTACGGCTGGTGGAGCTATGTCGATAAGGACATCCGGGCCGTGCTCGGCGACTCGGTACAGGGCGCGCTGCCCCAGAAGTACTGCGGCAGCGGGACCGTCAGCAGCTGCCGTGACGTCCTCATCAGCACCCTGAAGACGGCGGCCGGCCTGACCGCGGCCCAGGTCTACCCGGGCGACGACCTGTGCGCCGCGGGCAACCAGTGGTGCGCCGACTCGATCGTCCAGCGCACCCTGGGCGGCATCAAGCACTACAACATCAGCTGGCAGAACCGGCCCACCTTCCAGCAGGTGGTGGAGTTCACGTCACACCGGTAGTTCCCACGGCGGCGGGCCGCGTTCCGGTGGTCTCAGCGGATCCGGCCCGCCGCCAGCACCAGCCGCGCCAGCTCGGGGTGCACGATGTCACTGTGCGCCCCGGCCGGCGCCCCGCCGCGACTGACGACCTCCGCCGCGTCGACGTTCACGCACCCCGACCTCGGCAGGGTCCCGGACAGCGCCTCGGTGAGCGCGCACGCGTGCGTGCCCGGCACCTCCTGCACCCCGTCGTGCCCCATGGCACCCCACTTGGCGCCCAGCACCTTCCCGACGAGCCCCCGGGCATCGCCCGCCATCCGCGAGGCCAGCGGGTACATCGTGCTCAGCGCCTGGTCGAACCGCGAGTAACAGCACACCAGGGGGCCGTCGATACGCTGCTGCCGCCCCTGGAGCATCCCTCGCGCGGCGAACGCGTAGTGCGAGAAGGCCCCCTGGAGCAGCGTCACCGACTTCACCGAACGCACCCCCTCGGGCAGCCCGCTCAGCGCGAACGACACCAGCCGCCCGCCGAAGCTGTGCCCCACCAGATGCACCCGCAGCTCCGGCGCCACGGCCGCCAGCCGGCCGATCAGCGGCCCGAGCCCCCGCTCGCCCACCGTCCCCGCGCGCCGCTTCATCGCGTAGTACGTCGCCTGCCGCAGCAGTTCCTTCGCCCCGTCCCACGGGTTGGGCAGCGTGAACCCCTCCGACGCGAGTCCGGCCAGGGCCGCCGCGAACTCCTCGCAGGCCGCCGCCGTCGGCCCGGTGAACATCTCCGGCTCGTCCTCCGGCTGGGTGTCCGCCGCGCACGACGGCGGCACGTCGTCCGCCACCAGCTCCCGCACCAGCCGCCCGAACTCCTCCAACCCGCCCTCCCCGGGCGGTCGTTGATCGAGGAGCCCCGCGATCCGCTCGACCACCGCGGCCCGGCCGGGGAAGGTCTTCAGGAGCGCGTGCCGGGTGCCGTCGTCGAGTCCCGGCGCCGGGGCGACGGCCGTGGTGTGCGGGAAGCCGGGGATCGGCTCGTCGCAGAACCGCATCGACGGCCACACCACGCCCGCGTACCCGATCCTGGCCGTCGCCGGGGCGAGCCCGGGGATCGGGGCGAAGAAGCCGCTGTAGAGCCGGGTCGCGCCGGAGCGGTCGTTGTTCCAGCCGTGCGAGAAGACGATCAGATCGCGGATCTTCCGTTGTTCCACGCCGGCCAGCAGCCGGTCCCGCTGTCGCGGATCGACGTCCCCGTCCGCGTCGAAGGTCAGTTCCCAGTACGGAGTCACACTCATCGTCGGCTGTGCCATGACAGGCTCCCGTCCCCCGAGGCCACGTGCGATGTGGGCGCATCGTCCTGCCAACGGGCGAACTTGGCCATACGTGACGACTCACCGGGGAGTCCGGTCGCCCTTTCCTCGAACATACCGACCGGTTAGTCTGGCGCCGGAGCCGATTCGCGTCGCGTCGAAGGAGACCGATGATGCAAGCCGTGCAGGGTGCTGGAGTGGTCGTCACCGGAGCGGGGGGCGGCATCGGGGCCGCGCTGGCCCGCCGCTTCGCCGCCGAGGGAGCCCGGGTCGTGGTCAACGACCTCGACGCGGACCGGGCGCGCGCCGTCGCCGAGGAGATCGGCGGCATCGCGGTCCCGGGCGACGCGGCGACGATCGTGGACCCGGCCAGGGAGGCGCTCGGCACCGTAGACGTCTACTGCGCCAACGCCGGGGTCGCCTCCGGCGGCTCCGAGGCGGCCGACGAGAGCGTGTGGCAACTCGCCTGGGACGTGAACGTGATGGCCCATGTCCGCGCGGCCCACGCCCTGCTCCCGGACTGGCTGGAGCGCGGCTCCGGCCGGTTCGTCTCCACCGTCTCCGCCGCCGGACTGCTCACCATGATCGGCGCCGCCCCCTACAGCGTCACCAAGCACGGCGCGTACGCCTTCGCCGAGTGGCTGTCGCTCACCTACCGCCACCGCGGGATCAAGGTCCACGCGATCTGCCCGCAGGGTGTGCGCACCGACATGCTGGCCGCCACCGGCAGCGCGGGCGACCTGGTCCTCAAGCCCACCGCGATCGAGCCGGCGGATGTCGCCGACGCCCTGTTCAAGGGCATCGCCGAGGACCGCTTCCTGATCCTGCCGCACCCCGAGGTCGCCGAGTTCTACCAGGCGCGTGCCGCCGACCCCGACCGCTGGCTGAGCGGCATGAACCATCTCCAGCGCAAGTGGGAGGCAGCCGAATGACCGCCCCGGCCTCCCTGTACGCCGCCAAGCCCTGGCTGGCCGTCTGGGACGACGGCCGGCGCGCCCCGATCGCGCCCTGCGTCGCTCGGTCGCCGAGGCCCCGGACCGCACCGCGCTCACCTACTTCGACGGCCGGCTCACCTACCGCGAGCCGGCCGAGCTCAGCGACTCCGTCGCAGGGCATCTCGCCGCAGGCGGGCTGGAGCGCGGCGAGCGGGTGGCGATCCTGCTGCAGAACTCCCCGCCCTTCGTGCTCGCCCTGCTCGGCGCCCGGAAGGCGGGCGCGATCGTCGTCCTCGTCAACCCGATGCGGGTCGCAGGACATGATCAACGCGTCCGCCGGGGGTCTGGGCGTGTCCCCCAGAAGGAGGAGCAAGGTGTGGCCGCGCGAGGTCGAGGACGTGCTGTACACCCACCCGGCGGTGCGCGAGGCGGCCGTCGTCGGTGTGCCGGACGGCTACCGGGGCGAGACGGTCAAGGCGTACATCAGCCTGCGGCCCGGAGCCGACGCGGATGCGGATACGCTCACCGCCTACTGCAAGGACAGGCCGGCGGCATACAGGTATCCGCGGCAGGTGGAGATCCTGCCCGACCTGCCCAAGACGGCCAGTGGGAAGATCCTCCGTCGGGAACTGCGTTCCCGCACGCACGACAGCCAGAGACGTAACGAAGTGAAAGGCAGGTGGCGGCAGTGCCCAGGACGACGGACGGCGCGGAGGCTCCTGTGCCGCAGCGGCTGCTCGCCGCCGCCACCCGGCTCTTCGCCGAGCAGGGCTACGACCGCACCTCCGTGCAGGAGATCGTGGAGGCGGCCGGCGTCACCAAGGGGGCGCTGTACCACTACTTCGGCTCCAAGGACGACCTGCTGCACGAGGTGTACGCGCGCGTGCTGCGCGTCCAGCAGGAGCGGCTCGACGCGTTCGCGGGTGCCGACGAGCCGATCGAGAAGCGGCTGCGCGGTGCGGCGGCGGACGTCGTCGTCACCACCATCGAGAACCTCGACGACGCGATGATCTTCTTCCGCTCGATGCACCATCTGAGCCCCGAGAAGAACAAACAGGTCCGCGCGGAACGCCGCCGCTACCACGAACGCTTCCGGGCCCTGATCGAAGAGGGCCAGGCGGCGGGCGTCTTCTCCTCGGCGACCCCGGCGGACCTGGTGGTGGACTACCACTTCGGCTCGGTCCACCACCTCTCCACCTGGTACCGCCCGGGCGGCCCGATGACCCCGCAGGAGGTCGCCGACCATCTGGCGGACCTCCTGCTGCGGGCCCTCAGGCCGTAGCGGCTGCTACAGGTACTTCTTCAGCTCCCGCCGGGCCAGCGACCGCTGGTGGACCTCGTCCGGGCCGTCGGCGATCATCAGCGTGCGCGCGCCGGCGTACAGGTCGGCCAGCGGGAAGTCCTGGCTGACGCCGCCCGCGCCGTGCAGCTGGATCGCGCGGTCGATGATGTCGACGACCGCACGCGGTGTGGCGATCTTGATGGCCTGGATCTCTGTGTGGGCGCCCCGGTTGCCGACCGTGTCCATCTTCCAGGCGGTCTTGAGCACCAGCAGCCGCAGCTGCTCGACCGTCACGCGCGCGTCCGCGATCCAGTTGTGCACCACGCCCTGCTGGGCCAGCGCCTTGCCGAACGCGGTGCGCGAGACGGCCCGCCGGCACATCAGCTCGATGGCCCGCTCGGCCATGCCGATCAGCCGCATGCAGTGGTGGATCCGGCCCGGACCCAGCCGGGCCTGCGCGATGGCGAAACCGCCGCCCTCCTCGCCGACCAGGTTCGCCACCGGCACGCGCGCGTGGTCGAAGACCACCTCGGCGTGGCCGCCGTGGGAGTGGTCCTCGTACCCGAAGACCTTCATGGCCCGCTTCACGGTGACCCCGGGTGTGTCGCGCGGGACGAGCACCATGGACTGCTGGCGGCGGATGTCGGTCCCGTCCGGGTCCGTCTTGCCCATCACGATGAAGATCCTGCAGTCCGGGTTCATCGCCCCGGAGATGTACCACTTGCGCCCCGTGATGACGTACTCGTCGCCCTCGCGCCGGATGAGCGTGGTGATGTTCGTGGCGTCGGAGGACGCCACCTCCGGCTCCGTCATCGCGAACGCCGACCGGATCTCACCGGCGAGCAGCGGCTCCAGCCACTGCTTCCGCTGCTGCTCGTCCCCGAACTGCGTCAGCACCTCCATGTTCCCGGTGTCGGGCGCCGCGCAGTTCAGGGCGGTCGGCGCCAGGTGCGGGGAGCGCCCGGTGATCTCGGCGAGCGGCGCGTACTGGAGGTTGGTGAGGCCGGCGCCGTACTCGGTGTCGGGCAGGAAGAGGTTCCACAGCCCCTGCCGGCGCGCCTCGGCCTTCAGCTCCCCCACCACCGCGGGGGTGTCCCAGGGGGAGGCCAGCGCGGCCCGCTGCTCCTCCGCCACCGCCTCGGCCGGGTACACGTACTCGTCCATGAAGGCGAGCAGCTTGGCGCGCAGTTCCTCGGTGCGCGCGTCGAACGCGAAGTCCATGGCCGGTCAGCCTTCCTGCAGAGTGGTCAGTCCGTGCTCGATGAAGACGGGGACGAGATCGCCGATCCGGTCGAAGCCGCGCCCGACCGTCTGGCCCAGCGTGTACCGGTAGTGGATGCCCTCCAGGATCACGGCGAGCTTGAACCAGGCGAACGCCGTGTACCAGGACACGGCCGACACGTCCCGCCCGGAGCGCACCGCGTACCGCTCCACCAGCTCCGCCGGGGAGGGGTGCCCGGGCGCGGCGGCGGTCGTCGAGACGGGCGAGTCGGGCAGCTCCAGCGGCACGCTGTACATCACCAGCAGACCCAGGTCGGTCAGCGGGTCGCCCAGCGTCGACATCTCCCAGTCGAGGATCGCGCGGATCGAGTCGTCGGGGCCGATCAGGACGTTGTCCAGCCGGTAGTCGCCGTGCACGACCGACGGCGCGGGGGAGACCGGCAGGTCCCGGCCGAGCGCCGCGTGCAGTTCGTCGATCCCGGCCAGGTCGCGGGTGCGGGAGGAGTCCAGCTGCTTGCCCCAGCGCCGCAGCTGCCGGTCCAGGAAGCCCTCCGGGCGCCCGAAGTCGGCCAGGCCCACCTCGGCGGGATCCACCGCGTGCAGCTCCACCAGGGTGTCCACCAGCGACAGCATCACGCCCCGGGTGCGCTCCGGGCCGAGCGGGGCGAGATCGTCGACGGTCCGGTACGGGGTGCCCTCGACGAACTCCATGACGTAGAACGGCGCCCCGAGCACCTTCTCGTCCTCGCACAGCAGCACCGGACGCGGCACCGGCACGCTGGTCGGGTGCAGGGCGCTGATCACCCGGTGCTCGCGCCGCATGTCGTGCGCGGTGGCCAGGACATGGCCGAGCGGGGGCCGCCGTACGACCCACTTCGCGGCGGCTGCCGCGTCCGTCACCCGGTACGTGAGGTTCGACCGTCCGCCCTCGATCAGCCGGCCGGTGAGGGGGCCGTGGACCAGGCCGGGGCGCTCGCGCTCCAGAAGGGCGCGCAGCCCGTCGAGGTCGAGTCCTGGCGGATGGTCGGGGCTCATGCGCTTGCTCCCTGAGGTCGGAACGGACGGACGATCGGGACCCGCCCTATGATGCCGACCGGTCGGTATGTAGTCCAGAGGCCGCGCCCGACGTGATCGGAGCCACCCTAGGCCGACGGCCCCCCACGCAGAAGCGCCGAGGCCGCCCGACAAACGCTTTCCAGCCGTCGTGCCGGCGGCATGCGGCTTGCGTGGCGCCCGGATTCCCTGGAGGGTCGATGCCATGAAGGCCATCAGCTACAGCCGCTACGGCGGCCCGGACGTCCTCGAGTACGGAGAGGTCCGCGACCCCAGGCTCGGCCCCGACTCCGTGTTGGTCAAGGTCAGGGCGGCGGCCGTCAACCCGGTCGACTGGAAGGCCCGCGAGGGCTATCTGGACGCGATCCTCGCCCCCGTCTTCCCGGTGGTGCCGGGCTGGGACGTCGCGGGCGTCGTGGTCCGCCCCGGCGCGTCCGTCCCGGAGTTCGCGGTCGGCGACGAGGTCATCGGCTACGTCCGCGAGGACTTCCTCTCCCGCGGCACCTTCGCCGAGTACGTCGCCGCGCCCGTGCGCACCCTCGCCCGCAAACCCCGCAACCTCACCTGGGAGGAGGCGGCGGGCCTGCCCCTGGTCGGCCTGACCGCCTACCAGGTGCTCACGAAGGCCCTGCGGGTCGGACGGGGCGAGACCGTCCTGATCCACGCCGCTGCGGGCGGTGTCGGCTCGATCGCCGTACAGCTCGCCCGCCATGTGGGCGCCCGGGTGATCGGTACGGCGAGTGAGGCCAACCACGACTTCGTGCGCTCCCTGGGCGGTGAGCCGGTGACCTACGGCGACGGGCTCGCGGAGCGGGTACGCGCTCTCGCGCCCGAGGGCGTGGACGCGGCCTTCGACACGGTCGGCGGGGAGACCCTGAAGGTCTCGGCCCACCTGCTGGCCCCGGAGGGCCGCCTGGTGTCGATCGCCGACGGCGACGTCGTCGACTTCGGCGGCCGCTACCACTTCGTACGGCCCGACGCCGACGATCTCACCCGGCTGGCCGAGCTGGCCGAACAGGGCGTGGTCTCCGTGCA
The DNA here is from genome assembly GCF_042653945.1 of Streptomyces vulcanius. Classification (NCBI taxonomy): domain Bacteria; kingdom Bacillati; phylum Actinomycetota; class Actinomycetes; order Kitasatosporales; family Streptomycetaceae; genus Streptomyces; species Streptomyces vulcanius. Next base: position 86,561 of record NZ_JBHSFK010000034.1, read on the forward strand.
CGTCTCCGAGACGTTCCCGCTGGACCGCGCGGCGGACGCCCACCGCCTGAACCAGGAGGGCCGCACCCGGGGCAAGATCGTGGTGACGGTGCCCTGGGACGACGAGAACCCCTAGACGGCCCTCAGACCACCAGCGCCGCCGCGCACACCGCCGTCGCCACCGCGCACAGGACCGCGACAGTGGCGTGCCGGGGTGCCAGCGCGGCCGGGGCCGGGCTGAGCGTCAGGACCCGGATGCGGCGGTGGGCGAGAAGCAGGAAGAGGAGCCAGAGGCCGACGCTCAGGGCGCAGGCGACGACCCCGACGGCCGAGGTACCCCCGTGCAGCGCGGTCTTCACGGCGAGCACGGCGGCCACGGTGCTCGACAACGTCGTACGCCGCCACGCGAGCCGGGTCCGCTCCGGCTGCAGCCCGGGATCCCGGGCGCCGCCCACCTCGCTCATCCCGCCCACCCGGCGAGCACGACCACCACCATCGCCACGGCCACCAGCGCGACCACCAGGCTCAGCAGCGCCGGGAAGCTGGACGCGGGCAGATCCTCGCCCCGGCGCATCGCCCGCTCGCAGCGCATCCAGTGGTTCACCGCACGCAACGAGCACAGCACGCCCGCCGCGAGCAGCGCGAGCGCCAGCCCGACCCGCCAGCCCCAGCGCAGGTCCGGCAGGAACTGGTCCACCGCGAAGCCCCCGCCGATCAGCGCGAGCGCGGTCCGCAGCCAGGCCAGAAACGTGCGCTCGTTCGCCAGCGAGAACCGGTAGTCGGGCGTGCTGCCCTCCTCCCGGACCCGCTCGGGGAGGAACCACAACCGGACGCTGCGCACGAACTCGCTCACCCGCAGGACCCTAGCCTGTCGCGCCGTGGTCCTTGAGGCGCCGGTAGGCCGCCAGCCCGTCCGGTACCCACTCCCAGTCGGGGAGCCGGCGTTCGATCTCCTCCTCGGGCAGGAAGTCGTGCCAGGCCACCTCCTCCGCCTGGGGGCGCACGGGGAGGTCGCAGCGGACCTCGTACACGGCCGACCACCAGCTTCCGCGCGCGCCGCCGTCGTAGAGGAACTTGAAGCGGAACTCGGGGCGGGGGAGCCCGCTCACCCCCAGCTCCTCCTCGGCCTCGCGCAGGGCCGCGTCGTCGTAGGACTCGCCCGCGCCGACCACACCGCCGACGAACATGTCGTAGAGGGAGGGGAAGACCAGCTTGGTCGGGGTGCGGCGGTGGACGAAGATCCGGCCGTCGGGGTTCCGGGCGCGGATGAAGACGCAGCGGTGGCGCAGGCCCTCGGCGTACGCCTGCCCACGCGGCGACTGGCCGATGACCTGGTCGTTCTCGTCGACGATGTCGAGGATCTCGTCAGCAGCGCTCATGGACCCCATCCAAGCAGGCCCTCGGCCCGGCCCACCGGGGCTCTCGGCTCACTGGGGCTGAAGGCTCGGCACCCGCTCCTGAGGGGCCGTGCCCCGGGGCATCGCCGGGTGCAGCCCGAGAAGCACGATGCCCGCGACGACCGCCGCCAGACCCGCCGCCTCCCAGGCCAGCGCGCCGGTGTCGGCGCGCAGCCGGTCGCCGAGGAAGCCCACCCCGCAGACGATGCCGGCCAGCGGCTGGGCGGCCGTCAGGGCGGGCAGCGACATCCGCAGGTCAGCCGTCTCGAAGGCGCTCTGGACCAGGACCAGGCCGGTCACGCCGAGGGCCAGCACGGCGTACGGCTGCCAGCTGGTGAGCAGCTCGCCCAGGCCGCCGGCGGCGAAACGCTGGCCGCTGACCCGGGTCAGGGCGTCCTGGACGCCGTAGAGCAGGCCGGCCGCGAGGGCCAGCAGGACCGGGGCCGCGCTCAGCCGGGAGCGCTTGGCGTATGCGGTGAGCAACAGGGCAAGACCGATCATCACACCGATGATCAGCCAATGCCGGAGCGGATCGGTGACCGCGTTCCCGCCGCGCGGCTCGCCCGCCACGATGAACGTGCTCACCCCGCCCGCGAGCAGCGCGAGCCCCGCCCAGCCCTGGCGCCCCAGCGGCTGCTTGGTGCGGTGCCGGGAGAGGGCGAGCGCGAAGAGCAGATTGGTCGCGAGCAGCGGCTCGACCAGCGAGACCTCGCCCTGGCCCAGCGCGATCGCGCCCAGCACCATGCCGGCGACCATCAGGGCGATACCGCCCAGCCAGCTCGGTACACGCATCAGGTCGAGCAGCAGCCGGGGCGACAGGAAGTCGCCGAGCGGCGCCTTCTGCGCGGCGCTCTGCTGGAGGACGAACCCGAAGCCCAGGCAGCACGCGGCACCGACTGCGAGTGCGAGAACCAGAACCGACACGCTGTGTACCTCGATCATCCGGTCGGACCACGGAGGGGGTGCGGTGTGGCCGACTGTAGCCTCCCGGCGCCCTCGGTGCCCCCGGGAGTGCCCGAAAACTGCTTCCGGGCAGTACTCCGGGCATACGCGGAGTACCCGGAACCGGGCGGTTGACTCGGTCGCGGCGCCCGGCGGACGGGGCCGGCGGGCGCGGGGACCGTACGGCCGGGAAAGTGGTTCCGGCCGTGCAGCCATGGTGTGGGCTGCGGCCGGGGCGCGCCATGGCGTACGCCACACCGCCCCGTGATCCGCCTCTCCACGGGGCACCCCACCAGCGACGAGGCGTTCTCAAGTCCCTTTCCAATGTGGCCAGTTGACACCTGTCACGTGTCCCTGGCCCTTGACGCACGCGTTGGCTGCGGGTTTGCTGTGCGTGATCGGCCGATAGCGGGCCGATGTCAGATCCGTCACCGAGGAGGATGAGGAAGTCCCGCGGTGCCCTTTCCCCCACGCTCGTTCCGGCGCAGTCGCAGACGTGCCGCCCGGACCCCCGATCCCGCCCTGGACGACGACGAACTCGGCGCCGCACGCGCCGCGTTGTCCCAGGGCCGCTGGCAGGCCGTCCGCTCCCTGCTCGCCCGCACGGGCGACGACTGGGACCGCCGCGCCCACCGCATCGCCGTTCTCGCCCTGGAGCCGTACGCCGCCGCCTGGGCCCATGAATGGCTGCTCGCCGCACCCGGCTGCCCGGACGCCCGCGTCCTGCACGCCCTCGCCCGCGTCCGGCGCGCCCTGCGCGGCAAGGAGGACCCGGCCCCGGCCCGCGAGGCCTGCCGGGAGGCCGCGGCGCTCGCACCCGCCGACCCCACCCCCTGGCTCGGCCTGCTCATGCTGGAGCGCGACGGCGGCGACGAGACCGTACGGATCTTCGAGGAGGTCCGGGCCCGCCACCGCGAGCACCACCACGCCCACCATCTGATGGTCGCCCGGCTCGCCGAGCGCCGCGCCGACACCGGCCCGGACCCGCTGCACGAGGTCTACGACTTCGCCGCCTGGGCCGCCGAACAGGCGCCCGCCGACTCCCCGCTCGCGATCCTCCCGGTCGTCGCGCATGCCGAGCGCTACCGCGTGCTGGCCTCCCGCGGCTTCGTCCCGGCCGACCCGGCCGCCTCCGGGCACTGGCGGGACGGCCGGGCCCCGGACGTGATGAAGTCCGCCTTCGACTGGTGGCTGGAGTGGGAGGAGTGGGAGCGCGAGGGCCACCCCCGCCGGCTGGTCGACCTGAACTTCCTCGCCCACGCCAAGGTCTGCGAGGGCCGGGTCGCCGAGGCCGCCGCGCTGTTCCAGCACATCGGCCCGCACGCCACCCCGCAGCCCTGGTCCTACCCGGACCGCGACGCGTACGCCGCCTTCGGCACGGCCCGGGCGGTCGCCCTCGGTCAGTGAGAACCGGGTGAGAAGAGATGACGGAAGTCTGACGGCGGACCGAAAACCTGGTCCCGGCGGGCTCCCGGGTGTTCGAATGGAAAGGTGAAACCCGAACCGCCCGAGGAACCCGGTGAGGCCGGCGGCACCCCCGTCGGCCGCCGAGTCTTCCTGGGCACCCTCGCCCTCGGCGCCCTGGGGGTCGTCGCCGCGCCCCCGCTCCAGCGCGGCCTGGAGGCGTTCCTCGGCAGCGCCGCCGACAAGGACCCCACCGGCCTCACCGGACTCCTGCCCAACGGCGGCGGCTTCCGCTACTACTCGGTGGCCTCCTCCGTCCCGCACAAGAACGCCACGGACTACCGCCTCACCGTGGACGGCCTGGTCGACCGCCCCGCCACCTACACCCTGGCCGACCTCAGAGCCCTGCCGCAGACCCGGATGGTCAAGGACGTCCAGTGCGTCACCGGCTGGCGGGTCCCCGGGACCCCCTTCGAGGGCGTACGGCTGTCCGTCCTCCTCGACGCGGCCGGAGTGAAGGCGAAGGCCGGCGCCCTCCGCTTCACCTGCTTCGACGGCACCTACACCGAGAGCCTCACCCTCGCCCAGGCCCGCCGCGCCGACGTCCTGGTCGCCCTGCGCATGCAGGACAAGGACCTCGGCCACGACCACGGCGGCCCGGTCCGCCTCTACGTGGCGCCCATGTACTTCTACAAGTCCGCCAAGTGGCTCTCCGGCATCACCGTCACCGAGGACGTGCGGCCCGGCTACTGGGAGGATCGGGGCTACGACATCGACGCCTGGGTCGGCAAGTCGAACGGGCGGGACGATGAGCCTACGAGTTGAGGCACCCCAGGTGACCAGGATCCCCCGCTTCACCCGCGCCGAACGGTGGGTGCACCGCACCACCGCCCTCCTGATGGGCGTGTGCGTGGTGACGGCGTCCTTCCTGTACGTCCCCGAGTTCGCGGAACTGGTCGGCCGCCGCGAACTGGTGGTCAGGGTCCACGAGTGGGCCGGCCTCGCCCTGCCCGTCCCGGTGCTGGCAGGCCTCGCCTCCCGCGCCTTCCGCGCCGACCTCGGCCGGCTCAACCGCTTCGGCCCGCACGACCGCCGCTGGCTGCGCGCCGCCCTGCGCCGGGACCACGGCAGATCGTCCCGGCCCGCGGCCAAGTTCAACGCCGGGCAGAAGATCTACACGGCCTGGATCGCCGGGGCCACGCTGGTGATGCTCGGCACCGGACTGCTGATGTGGTTCACCCACCTCACCCCGATCATGTGGCGCACCAGCGCGACCTTCGTCCACGACTGGCTGGCCCTGACCATCGGGATCGTCCTCGCCGGGCACATCGGGATGGCCCTCGGCGACCCGGAGGCCCGGCGCGGCATGCGCACGGGCTCGGTGAGCCCCGAGTGGGCGGAACGCGAACACTCACTCTGGCGGCACACCGACTGACCCGCTAGATGATCAGGGAGAGCAGGAGCACCAGTCCGCCCGCCACCACCGAGATGATCGTCTCCATCACCGACCAGGTCTTCAGGTTCTGCCCGACGCTGAGTCCGAAGTACTCCTTGACCAGCCAGAAGCCGGCGTCGTTGACATGGCTGAAGAAGAGCGAGCCCGCTCCGATGGCCAGGACCAGCAGGGCCGTGTGGGCTGTCGACATGTCGGCCGCGAGCGGGGCGACCAGACCGGCCGCCGAGACCGTCGCCACCGTCGCCGAACCGGTCGCGAGCCGGATCGCCACCGCGATCAGCCAGGCCAGCAGCAGCGCCGGTATCGACCAGTCCTCGGAGATCTCCAGGACCATCCGACCCACTCCGGAGTCGATCAGCGTCTGCTTGAAGCCGCCGCCCGCGCCCACGATCAGCAGGATGCCCGCGATGGGTGCGAGGCCCTTGTCGACCAGCTGCGAGATCCGCTCCTTGGCGAACCCGGCGGGCCTGAGCAGGGTGAACATACCGACCAGCACGGCGGCGAGCAGGGCGATCAGCGGCGAACCGGCCACGTCGAACACACGCTGCACGGTGTGCGTGGGGTCGTCCACGAGGATGTCGACCAGTGCCTTGGACAGCATCAGCACGACCGGCAGCAGGATGGTGGCCAGCGTGGCGCCGAAACCGGGCCGCTTCTCCAGCTCCTCCGAGGGGCGCTGGGGGATCATGCGGTCCGGGGCGGGAACGTCCACCCACCGCGCCGCGACCCGTGAGAACAGCGGACCCGCGATGACGACCGTCGGTATCGCCACCAGCACGCCCAGCGCCAGCGTGACGCCCAGGTTGGCGTCCACCGCGTCGATCGCGACCAGCGGCCCGGGGTGCGGCGGCACCAGGCCGTGCATCACGGACAGGCCGGCCAGCGCCGGGATGCCGATCCGCATGAGCGAGTAGTTGCCCCGCTTGGCCACCATCAGCACCACGGGTATCAGCAGCACCACGCCGACCTCGAAGAACAGCGGCAGTCCGATCACCGAGGCGATCAGCACCATCGCCCACGGCATCGACCGGCCGCCGGCCTTCGCGAGGATGGTGTCGACGATCTGGTCCGCGCCGCCGGAGTCCGCGAGCATCTTGCCGAGGATCGCGCCGAGCGCGATCAGCACGCCCACACTGGCGACCGTGGAGCCGAGCCCGGTGGTGAAGCTGGTGATGGCCTTGTCCAGCGGCGCCCCGGCGAACGCGCCGAGAGCGAGCGAGCCGATGGTCAGGGCCAGGAAGGCATGGAGCTTGAACCTGGTGATGAGCAGCACGATGACGGCGATGCCCGCCAGCACGGCGATGCCCAGCCGAGCGTGGCCGGCCGAGGTGATCGGCTCGACCACGTCCGCTGCCAGCATCTCGACGCTGAGTCTGGTCACGGGTGTCCCTTGGAGTGGTGGGGGTGGGGGAGGGATTACTGGAGGTGGGCGTCGGAAAGCCCGGCGAGCGCCTGTACGGTCCGCTCGGTGATCTCCTCGGGCGTGCCGGAGACACTCACGACGACTCCGGCCTCGTCCGGCTGGAGCGGCTGGAGCGTGGCGAACTGGGAGTCCAGCAGCGCGGTCGGCATGAAGTGCCCCTGCCGGTGCGACATCCGGTCCTCGATCAGCGCGCGCTCGCCCGAGAGGTGCACGAACACGATCCCCGGGGCCTCGGCCCGCAGCCGGTCCCGGTACGACCGCTTCAGCGCCGAGCAGCTGACCACTCCGCCGAGCCCCGCCCGCCCGTCCGCCCAGGCGCCGATGGCGTCCAGCCACGGCCACCGGTCGGCGTCGTCGAGCGGGGTGCCGGCCGACATCTTGGCGATGTTGGCCGGGGGGTGGAAGTCGTCGCCCTCGGCGTACGGCACACCCAGCCGGGCGGCGAGCAGCGGACCGATCGTGGTCTTGCCGGTGCCGGCGACGCCCATCACCGCGACGACGTGGGGGGTACGCATCTCTGCCTCGCTGTCTTCTTCGAGCTGTCTTCTTCGACGCTGTCTTCTCGACACCTGGTGTTCGGATCCTGATGCCGGAGACACTGAAACCGATTAGGTACGACGAATTCAAGAGTCTGTGACAAATAAGTCTGACTTATTGGTGGCCGAGGTCTGTGATCCACCCCGTACGCTGAGTTCATGACCACTCCGGGCCGGGGTCTGCACGGCCAAGTACTGGACACCCTCGGCCCCGCGATCACCGCGGGGGAGTACCCGCCGGGCAGCGTGCTGCGCACCGACGAACTGGCCCAGCGCTTCGACGTGTCCCGCTCGGTGATGCGCGAGGCCGTCCGGGTCCTCGAATCCATGCACCTGGTCGAGTCCCGGCGCCGCGTGGGCGTGACCGTGCGCCCCAAGGCCGAGTGGAACGTCTACGACCCGCAGGTCATCCGCTGGCGGCTGGCCGGCGCCGACCGCCCGCACCAGCTGCGCTCGCTCACCGTCCTGCGCTCGGCGATCGAACCGGTCGCGGCGGGACTGGCCGCGAAGCACGCCACGGCGGCGCAGTGCGCCGAGCTCACCAAGTGCGCGCTCGGCATGGTGGCCAACTCACGCGGCCACAAGCTGGAGGGCTATCTCCTCCACGACATCGCCTTCCACCGGGTGATCCTCGCGGCGTCCGGCAACGAGATGTTCGCCCGCCTCGGTGACGTCGTGGCGGAGGTCCTGACCGGCCGCACCGCGCACCGGGTCATGTTCCACGACCCGGACCCGGCCGCCGTCACCCTCCACGTCGACCTCGCGGAGGCGGTCCGCGAAGGAGACGCGAACCGTGCCGAGCAGCTCACCCGGGAGATCGCCGTGGGCGCCCTCCAAGAGCTGGACGTCCTCGCGCCCTGACTCAGGCGCCGATATCCCCGTCCACGTACACCCACGCCCCGTCCACCCGCTCGAACCGGCTGCGCTCGTGCAGCGACCCGCCCCGGAAGGACGCCCGGAACTCCACGGTCCCGGTCGTGTGGAAGGCGGACCCGTCACCCGTGCCCAGAATCTCCAGCCCCGTCCACCGCATCCCCGGATCGAGGTCGAGCCGCCCCGGCCGGGTCCGCGGGTGCCAGGTCCGCAGCAGATACCCCACATCGCCCTTCACGAAGGCGCAGTAGCGCGAGCGCATCAGCGCCTCGGCGGTCGGCGCGGTGGCCGGGCCCCGGTGATACCGGCCACAGCAGTCGTCGTACGCCTGAGGCAGCCCGCACGGGCAGGAACGCGTGGTCATGACCGTCATTCTCCTGAACAGCTAGACCGCTGCCCGTGCCTCCGGCATCGGCAGTGGTGGCAGCGGCGTCCGGTGGACCCAGGCGTCGAACAGCTCCTCCACCGGCTCCGTCGCGAAGCGCGCGACGTGGGCCGTGAACATCGACGTGGTCACCGCACTGCCCCGGTGCAGTCCCACCCAGGCCCGCAGCATGTGGAAGAAGGCCTCGTCGCCCAGCGCGCAGCGGATCGCGTGCACGGTGAGGCCGCCGCGCTCGTAGAGCCGCTCGTCGAACATCGACTTGCGGCCGGGGTCGGCGATACGCAGGTCCTGCGGCCGGGCGGAGAGCAACCGGTGGGCGGTGGCGGCCAGTTGCTGCGCGCTACGACCCCCCGACCGCTCCGACCACAGCCACTCCGAGTACTTGGCGAGGCCCTCGTTCAGCCAGATGTGCCGCCAGTCCGCGATGGACACGCTGTTGCCGAACCACTGGTGCGCCAGCTCGTGCGCCACCAGCCGCTCCGAACTCCGCGCGCCGTCCACGTGGTTGACGCCGAACAGCGACAACCCCTGTGCCTCGACGGGGACATCGAACTCCTCGTCGGCCACGACCACCGCGTACTCGTCGAACGGGTAGGGCCCGAACAGCCGTTGGAACAGGTCCATCATCCCGGGCTGGCGCGCGAAGTCCCGTGAGAACTGCGGGAGCAGATGTGCGGGTATGTGCCCGTGCATCGGCACCCCGCCGAGCCCGGGGTCGCCGAGCAGCACCGTCTGGTACTTGCCGATCGCCAGTCCGACCAGATAGCTCGACGTCGGCGCCGACTGCTCGTACACCCAGGTCGTCGTGGACGCCTTCGTGGTCCGGGTCAGCAGCCGGCCGCCCGCCACCACCGAGTACGCCGACGGCGTCGTGACCGAGATCAGATACGACGCCTTGTCGGCGGGCCGGTCGTTGCACGGGAACCAGGAGGGCGCGCCGATCGGCTGGCTCGCCACCAGCGCGCCGTCCGTCAGCTCCTCCCAGCCGAGCCCGCCCCACGGGCTGGGCACCGGCTTGGGATTCCCCGACCACTGGATCTCCAAGGTGAACGCGGCACCGGCGCGCAGCGGCTTCGCGGGCCGCACCCGCAGCTTGCCGCCCCGGTGCGTGTAGTGCGGCTGCCGCCCGTCCACCCGGACCCGGCCGATCCTGAAGTCGGCCAGATTCAGCTGGAATTCGGCCAGCTGGGCACGGCCCGCGATGGCGTTGATCCGGGCCGTGCCGGACAGCCGGTTCGGCCCGGGCCGGTAGTCCAGCATGAGTTCGTAGCGATGCACCCGGTACCGGGGATCGCCGTTGTCCGGGAAGTACGGGTCCGGACCGACTGACTGCTGCACTGCCACTTCCGCGTTCGCTCCCTGCACTGTGCTCGAACCACTCACCGATGCGCCGCCCGCCACACTCTTCGCCTCCGGCGCGCCACAGCCTGCGCCGGGAGGGCGATCGTGCTCGGCCCTTCGGGCCTCCGCGCGTTCGCCCTCCCGACCCCGGCGCGCCCCTTCGGCGGGCGGCCCCGAGTAGCCCGCGCTCAGGAGCGCCATGCCTCGATCGGGTTGCCCAGCCAACGGGTGTCGTCGGGGACGGACTCCGCGGCCATGACGAGCGACGCGGGACCCAGGGTCGTACGGGCCCCGATCGTGCTTCCGGGCAGCACGATCCCGCCAGGGCCCAGCGTGGCACCCTCACGGAGGACCACAGTATCCGTCCGCAAGATCCGGTCGTGGAAGAGGTGAGTCTGCAGCACGCATCCGCGGCCCACCGTGGCCCCGTCCCCCAGTGTGACGAGGTCCGCCTCGGGGAGCCAGTAGCTCTCCACCCACACACCCCGGCCGATCCGCGCCCCGAGCCCCCGCAGCCACGCCGTCACCACCGGCGTACCCGGCACGGCACCCGCCAGCCACGGCACGGCCACGACCTCCACGAAGGTGTCCGCCAGCTCGTTGCGCCACACGAAGGAGCTCCACAGCGGGTGTTCCCCGCCCGTGTGCCGCCCCACCAGCAGCCACTTCGCCACGATCGACAGCGCGCAGGCCACGGCACCCGCGCCGAGCAGCACCAGACCGCCGAGCAGCGGCGCCCAGACGCCCAGCGCACACAGCGCGGCCACCGTCAGCACGGCCAGCGCCGCCGAGCAGAACACCGGCACGATCCGGCACAGCTCCACCAGACCGCGCGCCCACAGCAGCCGGGCCGGCGGGTCGTACGTGCGGCTCTGGTCGCCGCCGGCGGCACTGCGCGGCAGCTTCATCGGCGGCAGCCCCAGATAGGAGCTGCCCTTCTTGGCCTTCTTCGGGGTCGCCGACAGCACGCCGACCAGACCGCCGTCCGGCACACTGCGGCCCGGCGCGGTCATCCCGGAGTTCCCGAGGAACGCCCGCCGGCCGATCTCCGCGCGCCCGATCCGCACCCAGCCGCCGCCCAGTTCGTACGGCGCTGTCAGCGTGTCGTCGGCCAGGAACGCGCCCTCGCCGACCGTGGTCAGGCTCGGCAGCGCGAGCACGGTCGACACCTCGGCGCCCCGCCCGATCCGCATCCCGAGCAGCCGCAGCCACACCGGGGTGACCAGACCCGCGTACAGCGGGAACAGGGTCTCGCGGGAGTGGTCCATCAGCTGGGTGACCGTCCAGGCCTGCCAGCCGATCCGGCTGTGCGTCGGATGCGTGCCCTCGCGCAGCCCCAGACTCAGCAGCCGTACGGCGACCAGGAGCAGCAGGGCGTACACAAGGCCGTAGGCCAGCGTCGCCGGCACCAGCGCCAGGGCGGCGCCGCGCAGCGCCTCGCCGAGACCCAGGCCGGGGGTGACGAACACCCGGGCCACGAGCAGCGCGACCACGGCAGCCACCACCGGCAGCAGGTTCAGCGCGACACCCGTCACGCCGTACATCACACGCCAGTACGTGCCGCGCTGCGGCCGGTCCTTGGGCCAGTTGCGCTTGGCCTTGCCGAGCTTGACCGCGGGCGCGCCCGCCCACCGCTGACCGGTCGGGACCTGGCCGTTGACCGCCGAGCCCGGCGCCACCTCGGCGCGCTTGCCGACGCGGGCCCCGGGGAAGAGCAGGCTGCGCGTGCCGACGACGGCGTGCGCGCCCACCCTGACCGTGCCGATCTCCAGCCGGTCGCCGTCCAGCCAGTACCCCGACAGGTCGACCTCCGACTCCACGGCGGCGCCCCGGCCCAGCTTCAGCAGACCGGTCACCGGCGGCAGCGAGTGCAGATCGACGTCCGGGCCGATCCTGGCGCCCAGGGCGCGCGCGTACCGCTCCAGCCAGGACCCGGTGAGCGAGGTCGCGCCGCTGTACTCGGCCAGCCGCTCGGCCGTCCACAGTCTCAGGTGCACGGACCCGCCGCGCGGATACCGGCCGGGCTTCACGCCCCGCAGCAGCGCCCGCGCGCCGCCCGCCGCGAGGGCGATCCGCCCGGGCGGGCTGAACAGGGCCAGCGCCCCCAGGGCCAGCAGCCACCAGGGGGCCGTCGGCAGCCAGGAGTAGCCGGGCAGCAGATTGCCCACGGCGGCCAGGACGACCGTCCAGCGCAGCCCGAGCAGTGTGTACAGGGGCAGGAGCAGCAGGACCTGCACGAGCTGGGCCTTCTTCGGCACCGGCGCGATCGTCCGGGTGCCGCCGTCGTCCTGCGCCGACTCCTCCAGGTGGCGGGCCAGCTTGCGCAGCATCGGCTGCTGGTAGATGTCGAGGACGGCCGCGCTCGGGTAGCGGGTGCGCAGCCGGGTGGTGAGCTGGGCGGCGGCCAGGCTGCCGCCGCCGATCGCGAAGAAGTCGTCGGCGGCCGAGGTCACCGGGACACCCAGCACCTCCGTCCACTGCTCGGCCAGCCACGCCTCGGTGCCGTACAGGTCCTCGCCCGCCGGCACCTCGACGCTCTCCAGCGGCCAGGGCAGCGCGTTGCGGTCGACCTTCCCGGAGGTCCGGGTCGGCAGGTCGTCGACGGGTGCGAGCAGCGGCACCAGCGCGGCGGGCAGCTCGGCCCGCAGCTTCTCCACGGCCGTGGCCCGGTCCCAGCCCTCCTGGGTCACGACGTACCCGACGAGGAGCTGGTTGCCGCCGCGCGCGGTCCGCACGGCCGCCGCCGCGCCCGCGACGCCCGGCAGCGCCTGGAGCGCCGCGTCCACCTCGCCCAGCTCGATGCGCCGCCCGCCCAGCTTGATCTGCTCGTCGGCCCGCCCGAGGAACACCAGGCCCTCGGCGTCGGCGCGGACCAGGTCACCGCTGCGGTACGCCCGCTCCCAGCCCAGCGACTCCAGCGGCGCGTACTTCTCCGCGTCCTTCTCGGCGTCCAGGTAGCGCGCGAGCCCCACGCCCCCGATCACCAGCTGACCGCTGCCGCCCATCGGCACCGGCTCCCCGGCGTCGTCCACGACGGCCAGCTCCCAGCCCCGCAGCGGCAGCCCGATCCGGATGGGCTCCGCACCCGACATCAGCGAGGCACAGGCCACCACGGTCGCCTCGGTCGGCCCGTACGTGTTCCAGACCTCCCGGCCCTCGGTCACCAGCCGCTGCACCAGCTCGGGCGGGCAGGCCTCACCGCCGAAGATCAGCAGGCGTACGTCGTTGAGGGTCTCCGGCTCCCAGAGCGCGGCCAGCGTCGGCACGGTCGAGACGACGGTGATCTCCTGCTCGACCAGCCACGGCCCGAGATCGGCACCGCTGCGGACCTGCGACCGGGGCACGGGCACCAGACAGGCGCCGTAGCGCCAGGCCAGCCACATCTCCTCGCAGGAGGCGTCGAAGGCCACCGACAGACCGGCCATCACCCGGTCGCCGGGCCCGATGGGCTCCTCGGTGAGGAACAGCGCGGCCTCGGCGTCCACGAAGGCGGCGGCACTGCGGTGGGAGACGGCGACGCCCTTGGGCTTGCCGGTGGAGCCGGAGGTGAAGATGATCCATGCGTCGTGCTCGGTGCCGGGGCGCCCAGCGGGCACGTCCGACCTGCTCTGTACGTCGATGTGGTGCTCCGCGCCGATCACGGCGCGCACATCCGCCTCGCCGAACACCAGCTCGGCCCGCTCGTCGGGGTCCTCGGCGTCCACCGGGACATAGGCGGCACCGGCGGCGAGGACGGCCAGGATCGCCACGTAGAGGTCGTTGGTGCCGGACGGCACCCGCACCCCGACCCGGTCCCCGAGCCCCACCCCGGCGTCGGCCAGCGCGCGCCGCACCCGCTCCACCTCGACGGCCAGCGCACGGTAGGTCAGCGGTGTGCTGCCGTCGTCCAGGGCGAGCTCGTCCGGGTACGACCGCACGGACGCGTCGAAGATGTCCACCAGGGTGCGCGGAGAGGCGGCGGCGCCTCCGGAGAAGCGGGCCGTGTCACCGAGCTGTACGCGGATTTCTTCGTCGAGCAGGCCGAGAGCGCTGCTCTCGCTGATGGCTGCCATCGGGTCCTCGCGTCTCGATCCCGGAAGCCTCCGGGGCGTCGGCGGGCCCGCAGGGTTGCCTGGGGTTGTCCGGACCGACTCCGTAACAAACCGGAAATCTTAGTACGACGCTATGGTCGTCACCTTCCGACAGCCACTGGGAAAGGCTGTTCGGGGGTACCCGAGCACCCGCCAGAGGGCGTTGACCTGCGTGATCTTGGGCGGGGAGAGATCGGCCACAACACGAACGAGGGCCGCGTCAAACCGACGCGGCCCTCGTTGCTCTGTGTGTCCGAGGGGGGACTTGAACCCCCACGCCCGATAAAGGGCACTAGCACCTCAAGCTAGCGCGTCTGCCATTCCGCCACCCGGACAAGGTGTCTGTCGCGGCGGGGTTCCCCCGCGGCGACGTCGTAAACATTACCAGGCTTTCCGGGGTGCCCGATCACGCCCGGTCGGCCGCCCAGCGGCGCGAGCGCGGGGTGCGTGAACGGGGTGTGACGGGCCGGGACCGGTCTTGGGCGGGGGTGGCGGGGAGAGGGAGGATGGGGGAGACAGACAGGTGCCACCAGCAGTGACAGCGGGAGGAAGCAGCGTGAGCGACCAGGCCAGGAGCGTCACCGGCGAGGACGAGGTCGTGGACCTCTGCCGCGACCTGATCCGCATCGACACCAGCAACTACGGCGACCACTCGGGCCCGGGTGAGCGCAAGGCGGCGGAGTGGGTCGCCGAGAAGCTCGCCGAGGTGGGCCTCGACTCCAAGATCTTCGAGTCGCACCCGGGGCGGGCCTCCACCGTGGCCCGCATCGAGGGCGAGGACCCGTCCCGGCCCGCGCTGCTCATCCACGGCCACCTGGACGTCGTACCGGCCAACGCCGACGACTGGACCCACCACCCCTTCTCGGGCGAGGTCACCGACGGGTGCGTGTGGGGGCGCGGAGCCGTCGACATGAAGGACATGGACGCGATGACGCTGGCCGTCGTCCGCGACCGGCTGCGCTCCGGGCGCCGGCCGCCGCGTGACATCGTCCTCGCCTTCCTCGCCGACGAGGAGGCCGGCGGCCTGTACGGCGCCCGCCACCTCGTCGACCACCACCCCGACCTGTTCGAGGGCGTCACCGAGGCGATCAGCGAGGTGGGCGGCTTCTCGTTCACCGTGAGCGAGGAGCGGCGGCTCTACCTCATCCAGACGGCCGAGAAGGGCATGCACTGGATGAAGCTGACCGTCGCCGGCACCGCCGGGCACGGTTCGATGATCCACCGGGACAACGCGATCACCGAACTGTCCGAGGCGGTCGCCCGGCTCGGCCGGCACACCTTCCCGGTGCGCGTCACCAAGACCACCCGCGCCTTCCTCGACGAGCTCGGCGACGCCCTCGGCACCGAGCTGGACCCCGAGGACATGCAGTCCACCCTCGCCCGGCTCGGCGGCATCGCCAAGCTCATCGGCGCGACCCTCGGCAACACCGCCAACCCCACCCAGCTCGGCGCCGGCTACAAGGTCAACGTCATCCCGGGCGAGGCCACCGCACACGTCGACGGCCGCTTCCTGCCGGGGCACGAGGAGGAGTTCCTCGCCGACCTCGACCGGATCCTCGGTCCCAAGGTGCGCCGTGAGGACGTGCACTCCGACAAGGCCCTGGAGACCTCCTTCGACGGGGCGCTGGTCGAGGCCATGCAGTCCGCGCTGCTCGCCGAGGACCCGACCGCCAAGGCGATCCCCTACATGCTCTCCGGCGGCACCGACGCCAAGTCCTTCGACGACCTCGGCATCCGCGGCTTCGGCTTCGCCCCGCTCAAGCTGCCCCCGGAGCTGGACTTCGCCGGGATGTTCCACGGCGTCGACGAGCGGGTGCCGGTGGATGGACTCAAGTTCGGCGTACGTGTGCTCGACCGGTTCATTGACGCGTCCTGAAAAGGGCCGGGGAAAACGTGGGAAAATATCGCCCACCTGTACGGAGGTGACCGGGAAGAGTGAATGCGACGATAAGCGCGTAGCCCAATTAATTCCCCCTCGTTACTGGTGATGCGATCCGCTGCTTGGGGTCGCTTTGCCAACTAGGAGGAATAATGATCAAGAAGGTCGTCGCCGCTGCCGCCGCCGCCGGTGGACTCGTTCTCGCGGGCGCGGGCCTGGCCGTCGCCGACGCCGGTGCCCAGGGTGCCGCGGTGCACTCCCCGGGCGTCGCGTCCGGCAACGTGGTCCAGGTTCCGGTGCACGTCCCGGTGAACGTGTGCGGCAACACGATCTCGGTGATCGGGCTGCTGAACCCCGCCTTCGGCAACTACTGCGTCAACAAGTGACGTCACCCCGCTGAGGGGTCGTTCCACACCGTCGGCCCCGGAGCGCGTCCCATGCGCTCCGGGGCCGACGGGTCTTTTCCGAAGGAATGGCCGAAGACATTTGGTGACCAGAACTGCTCGGACAGCTGGAATGATGCGAGCAATTCGGGACCAGGACGAGAGTGAAAGCAGGGATTCAGCAATGCGACAGGTCACCCGCAAAAGCCTGATGACGGTGGCGGCGGCCACGGGGGTGATCGCCGCGGCCGGCGGCTACGCCCATGCCGACTCCGGCGCGATCGGATCCGCCACGGACTCGCCCGGCGTCGGCTCGGGCAACACCGTGCAGGCGCCGGTGAACGTGCCGGTCAACGTGTGCGGCAACACCATCGACGTGATCGGGGCGCTCAACCCGACGTTCGGCAACTCCTGCGCCAACAAGGGCGGCGGCGGAGGCGGCGGTCACCGCGCGCCGGGCGGATACGGCGAGGAGGACCGGGGGCACGGGAGCCACAGCGGTCAAGGGAGCCACAGCGGTCACGGGGGCAACCACGGCGGCGGGCATGCCGGCAGCCACGGGGGCCACGGAAGCCAGAGCGGTGGGCATGCCGGCAGCCACGGCGGTGGGCACCATGGCTCCGGCGCGCACACCGGCTCGTCAGGGGGCGCGCACGCCGGCGGGCACACCGGCGGCTCCCCGGGCGTCGGCTCCGGCAACCATGTCGAGGCCCCCATCGACGTACCGGTGAACGTGTGCGGCAACAGCGTCGACGTCGTCGGGCTGCTCAACCCGTCGTTCGGCGACGACTGCGAGAACGGCGGCCCCGGCGGCTACGGCGACGACGACCACGGCACGCCTCCCGACCGCGGCCACGAGACGCCCGGCAAGCCCGGTCACCAGGGCCCCGGCAAGCCGGCCGGGCACGGCCAGTCCAACCCGTCCAGCCCCGAGGCCAAGCCGGTCACCCCGGCTCATGTGACGCCCGCCCGCGCCACCGGCGCCCACCAGGCCCCCACCCACGCCGTCGCCGGTCCCGCGGAGCTCGCGCACACCGGCAGCGGACTGCCGGTCGGCCTCACCGGCGCGGCCGGCGCGGGCGCGCTGCTCGCGGGCGCCCTGCTCTACCGCAAGTCCCGCCCCTCCGCGTGATCGCCGGGAGCTGATCGGGCAACGGAGTGGGCCCCGCCTCGGCGGGGCCCACTCCGTTGTTGTCGTCTCACCTCACCACGTGGCACGTACCTGACGGATGATCCGCCGACGCAGCCGCACCCTGCGGCTTCCGTCGCGCATCAGGCTCAGGCGATCCAACTCCCAGTGTCCGTACTCGGCATGGTCGGTCAGCAGACGCGCCGCCTCCTTGCGGGAGACCCCGCGCGGTACGTACACGTCGACAAATTCGTATTCCGGCATCGCATCTATTGTGCAAGCTGGGGCCTGGTACGGATAGCGTCTGCACTATGTCTGATGCTGCGCAGCCCACCGCTGCCGAGGTACGCGCCGCCGCCGAGGCGGTCAAGACCGCGCTCGACCGCCACCTGGCCGCGGTCGAACGCAGGTCGGGGGAGGACGACCCGGCCGTCTACGAGGCGTTCAACGAGCTGGCCGCGGCCGCCGAGGTGTACGACGAACTGCTCTACGACCGCTACGACGAGGTCACGCCCTTCGAGATCCCCGGCGCGGAGGACTCCCTGCCGCCGTACACGGGCCCCGAGGAGCCGAACGCGCTGAGCGTGCTGATCCGCCGGGACTACGCCGTGGCGGAGCCGCAGCGGCTGCTGGCGCAGGCGCAGCGGGTCGAGGCGGCGGACGGCGACAGCGTGGACGCGGCGAGCACGGTGCACGGCGCGCTGGGCATCCTGTTCGGCGAGTTCGAGGCGGACGAGATCGCGTCCAGGCACAAGGAGTTCGGCCTGGAGGAGGGCGACTCCACACTGTGGGTGCTGGCAGCCGACGAACCGGCCGAGGCGGGCGAGTGGCTGGAGACGCCGTTCGACCAGGCCGACGCGCAGCGGGTGGTCTGCCGGTTCGACGTGAGCGCGGTCTTCGACGAGCTCGAGGACCCCGACGACCCGGACGAGCCCGATGACTCGGACGACCCGGACGAAGACATCGAAGGCGCTGCCGACGAGATCGACGAGCTGGACGACCTCGAAGACCTCGACGACATCGAGGACGCCGATCTGGAGCGGCTGGAGGCCGATCGCTGACCGGACCCGCCCGGAAGCAGCAGACGGCGGTGGCCGTGACGGGGATGCCCGTCACGGCCACCGCCGTTCGTCATCGTGCCGCCGGGACCTGGGTGCGCAGCAGCGCCGGCAGCCGGGTCGTCCGCGGCTTCGCCGGGACCTCGGCGACGGCTCTGGGCAGGGCCTGCTCGACGCCGTGCACCACGGACAGATGGCGCTCCGCCCGGCCGAAGGCCGTGTAGACCCACGGGCGGGAGAGCGCCTGCGCCGCGTCCCCGGGCAGCACCACGACCGCCGCCGGCCACCGGCTGCCCACCGCCTGGTGCGCGGTCAGCGCCCACCCGTGCCGCACGGACTGCTCCACCCGCTCCTTCGGTACGACCACGGAGGCGCCCGCGCAGGACAGGTGCAGCCCGTCGGCGTCGGCCTTCACCACCCGCCCCGGCACCGTACGGCCCGGCGCGGGGGCGTAGGCCACCAGGTCACCGGGGTCGAAGCCGCCGAAGCGGCCGGGGCCGGGGTTGAGGCGTTCCTTGAGCGCGGCGTTCAGCGCGCGGGTGCCGGCCGCGCCGCCGTGGCCCGGGGTGATCACCACCGTCTGCTCGGGCGCGATGTCGAAGGCCCGCGGCACGGAGTCGGCGACCAGCTGCACGGTGCGGTGCACGGCCTCGCCCGCGTCCCGCACCGGCACGATCACGATCTCCTTGCCGGGCGCCTCGACCTGGCCCAGCTCACCGATGCCGATCCCGGAGACCAGTTCGCCCAGTGGCCCGGGATCCGGTGTGCGGGAGGCGATCCGAGGGCACACGCCCGCCGCGAGCAGGTCGGCGAACACCCGCCCGGGGCCGGCCGACCACAGCACCGCCGGGTCCCCGCCCAGCATCAGCCGGGCACCGTCCCGCAGCGACTCGGCCACCATCGCGGCGCTCTCCACGTCCAGTTGGGGCGCGTCCGGCAGGATCAGCAGATCGAGGGCGAGGGCCCCGTCGGAGTCCCGGCCCGGCCCTTCGGCGCCCGAGAGAAGCCCGTGCACGGTGACGACGGAGTCCTCCGCCTCCACCAGCGTCGCGAACCGGCGCCGGCCGTCCGGGGTGTGGCAGGCGGCGACCGCGCCGAGGCCCAGGGAGCGGGCCGCGACGAGCAGGGCCGCCGACTCGGCGCGGGCGGCCTCGCCGCCGGTGTGCAGCACCAGGCCGTGCCCGGCGACGGCCCGGATCAGCTCGGCCGCGCCGCGGGACGCGGTGGCGGCCACCGACTCCCACCGCGGGACGGACTCCCCGGACCCTTCCCTGGGCGATGGCCCGGGTGAATCCTTGGGCAGGGAGTTCACGATCCGGGCCAGGGCGTCGGCGAGGCTCTCCTCCGCGAGTGCGTACCGCTCCAGACCGACCAGGACCCGGACCGGCGGGGCCGCCTCCTCGTCGCCTTCCTCCTCGCCACCACCGCCGGCGGGCCCGGCACCGGCCTCCTCCAGCGCGTCCTGGAACACCAGCGCCTCACCCTCCGCCAGCGTGTCCTGCACGGCGGTGTCGGCGTCCGGCACCGACCGCTGGGCGAGCGCCGCGGTGAGCGCCGTCAGCTCCAGCGCGGTGTGCCCGGCCAGGGCGGCCTGCTCCAGCAGCCACACCGTGACCGCGCGGCCACGCCGCTCGTCGTCCGGGGCGCAGTCGGGGCCGAGCAGCGCCCGCGCGAACCCGTCGGCCTGCTCGGGCCGTACGCCCGGGACCCGCAGCAGCTGCCAGGGGTCCTCGCGCAGCACCTCTTCGGCGCCCGCGCCGAGGACCGCGGCGACCTGCGGGGCGAGTGTGCCCGGGGCACCACCGCCGGCCAGCACGCGTCGTACGGCCTCGACGGTCGCCGGGGAAGCGGAGCCGGGCTCGGCGGCGGCCACCGGCCGGGGGCCCCGCTCCCGTTCCCCCTCCGGTTCGGGTTCCGGGGCGGGGCGGCGCGGGGCGTGCTCCGGGGCGGGGTCCGGGTCCGCGAAGACGGCAGCCGGGGGCTTGGCCCCGCTCTCCACGGCCCGGACGGCCGCGAGCAGATCGGCCGCCCTGCCGCTGAGCCCGGCCCCGCTGTCGACGCGCCCGGCCTTCTCCGCCCTGCGCCGCTCGATCCGCTCCCGCTCCACCTTCTGCGCGAGCAACTCGGCCTGCGCCTCGGACAGCTGGGCCGCCTCTTCGCCGCCCTCCTCGGCCTTGCCACCCCCTTCGGGGCTCTCGGCCGCCGCCGCCGGGCGGTGCTCGTCGGTTTCCGGCGCCGCGTGCCCCGCGTCGGCTTCCGCGGGGGACGTCTCTTCGGCCCCGCCCCCGGAGGGTTCCGTGGGCTCCGGCTCCGTGCTCACAGCGTGCTCCAGTCGTGATCGGGATAGCGGTGCACGGGCGCCGACACATCGTCGAGGGCCCGGCAGATCTCGTCAGGAAGACTAAGGGCCTCCACTGACAATGCCGCCGTGAGCTGCTGCGAGTTGCGCGCGCCGACCACCGGGGCGGCCACACCGGGCCGGTCGCGGACCCAGGCGAGGGCGACCTGGAGGGGGGTGACCGCGAGCCCGTCCGCCGCGGTCGCCAAGGCGCTGACGATGCGGCTCGCGGTGTCGTCGAGGTACGGCTCGACGAAGGGCGCGAAGTGGTCCGAGGCGCCGCGCGAGTCGGGCGGCAGGGCGTCGCCCCGGTACTTGCCGGTCAGGACGCCGCGGCCGAGCGGCGAGGAGGGCAGCAGGCCGATGCCGAGGTCCAGCGCGGCCGGCAGCACCTCGCGCTCCACACCGCGCTGGAGCAGCGAGTACTCCATCTGCGTGCTGGCCAGCCGGGTGCGGGTGCCGGGGGCGGCGAGCTGCCAGGTGGCGGCCTTGGCGAGCTGCCAGCCGCAGAAGTTGGAGACCCCGGCGTAGCGGGCCCGGCCGCTGGAGACAGCGATGTCGAGGGCCTGGAGGGTCTCCTCCAGCGGGGTGTCCGGGTCGAAGGCGTGGATGTGCCAGATGTCGACGTAGTCCGTGCCGAGCCGGGCGAGGGAGGCGTCCAGGGCGGCGAGGAGATGGCCCCGGGAGCCGTCGAAACGGCGGTCCGGGTCGGGGACGCTGCCCGCCTTGGTGGAGATGATCAGGTCCCGGCGCGGCACCAGGCCTTCTATGAGGCGCCCCAGCAGGTACTCGGCGTCGCCGTCGCCGTACACGTCCGCCGTGTCGACGAGGGTGCCGCCCGCTTCCCAGAACGTCTTCATGAGGTCTGCGGCGTCGTGCTCGTCGGTGTCGCGGCCCCAGGTCAGGGTGCCGAGCCCGATGCGGGACACACGCAGGCCGGTGCGGCCGAGATGCCTCTGCTCCATGAACGCCGAGATTACTGGCCAGAACTGGGCAATGGGTTGCCTGTGGATAACCGAATTCCCCGAGGTACCGCCGACTTCGGGGCACCTTCCCCGGTGTGACGGGCCCCGCACACCGGGACCGCGGCCTGCCTCTGCGGGCACCCCCGCGCTAGTGTCTGCGGAACAGCGTCGTTACTGATCAGTAAGGGGAATCGGCCATGCAGCTCGGGATCAACCTCGGCTACTGGGGTGCCGGAATGGACGGGGACAACCTGGCCGTGGCCCAGGAGGCCGACCGGCTCGGGTACGCCGTCTGCTGGGCCGCCGAGGCCTACGGGTCGGACGCCGCCACCGTGCTCACCTGGGTCGCCGCCCAGACCGAGCGGATCGACGTCGGCTCGGCCATCTTCCAGATCCCGGCCCGGCAGCCCGCGATGACCGCGATGACCGCCGCAACGCTCGACTCGCTCTCCGGGGGGCGCTTCCGCCTCGGGCTCGGCGTGTCCGGACCGCAGGTCTCCGAGGGCTGGTACGGCGTCAAGTTCGACAAGCCGCTGTCCCGCACCCGCGAGTACGTGGAGATCGTACGGAAGGCGATGACGCGCGAGCGTCTGTCGTACGACGGCGAGCACTGGACGCTGCCGCTGCCCGGCGGCCCCGGCAAGCCGATCAAGCTGACCGTGCACCCCGAGCGCGAGCACATCCCGCTGTACATCGCCGCGATCGGGCCGAAGAACCTGGAGCAGACCGGCGAGATCGCCGACGGCGCGCTGCTCATCTTCCCGTCCGCCGACCACATCGAGGACACCGCGATCAAGCACCTGCGGGCCGGCCGCGAGAAGGCCGGGAAGACCCTCGGCGGCTTCGACGTCTGCCCGACGCTGCCGCTCGCCGTCGGCGACGACAAGGACGTCGAGAAGCTCGCCGACACCTTCCGCCCCTACACCGCCCTGTACGTCGGCGGCATGGGCAGCCGCAAGCAGAACTTCTACAACCAGCTCGCGCAGCGCATGGGCTACGAGGAGGCGGCGGCCGAGGTCCAGGACAAGTACCTGGCGGGCGACAAGCAGGGCGCCGCCGCGGCGATCCCGCACGACCTGATCGACCGGACCACGCTGCTGGGCTCCGTGGAGCGGATCGCCGACCGGATGAAGGCCTACGCCGCCGCCGGTGTCACCACGCTCACCCTCGCCCCCGCCGGCTTCACCCTCGACGAGCGTCTCGCCTCGCTGCGGGCCGGCGCCGAGGCCCTGGAGCTCGCCGGACTGGCCTAGGGCGGCCTTGAGGACCTGTCCGTCCGAAAGATTCAGCGGCCGTGGTGGGGGCTCGGGGGTCTTCCCCGCCACGGCCGTCACGGGGAACAACGCGTCGGCACGCGCGCGGTTACGCCCGTATGGCGATTCCGGCCGTCCTCCTTTTGGCGGAGCCGCCGGACATATCTGTTGCGGCGCCTGCCGTGCCGCATTTGACTCATATGCATGCTTTCGGCGAAGAGTCTGTTCCAGGAGATCCTCGACAACGACGAGTCCTTCGCGCTGTTCTGCTCCATCGCCGCCGGCGGCGAGTCGCAGGGCGGCTGGGAGAACGCCCGCATCGCCGCGCTCGTCCCGGCGGCGGAGCGCGACCTGGCCCCCAAGATCACCCGGCACGGCGCCGACGAGGACAAGCACGGCCGGATCTTCAACGCCCTGATGAGGAAGCGCGGCCTCGAGCCCGTTCCCGTCCCGTACGACACCGACTACACGATGCTCCTGGAACGGCACGGCATCGGCCTCGCGCACGACAGGCTCAACGACGACCGGCCGCTGAGCGTGCGGGACATCGTCGTCTACCTCGCCCACAGCCGGGTCACCGAACAGCGCGCCTCCGAGCAGATGGAACTGCTGTGCAGGCACTTCGCCGACCACCCCGACATCGGCCGCGCGGTGAAGATGATCTCCCACGACGAGGACAACCACCTCGCCTACTGCCACGAGGAACTCCTGCGGTTCGCCCACGCCGGCCACGGCCGCGCCATCCAGCGGACCCTGCGCGCGTGCGCGCTCGCCGAGATCCGCGTCTACCGGGACGTCAGCCTCGCCGTCATGGCCCATGTGGGACGCATCCTCGGCTGGCCGAGGGCCAAGTCGGCCGCCCTCGCGGCCGGCATCCACGCCGTGTACGCCTGGGAGCGCCTCGCCGGCTGGCGGCGCATGGTCTCCCTGGAGATGCCCGAGCGCCGTGACGCCCTGGGCGGCCCCGCGGCCCCGGCCCACGAGTTCGCGTGAGCCGACAGCGGCCCGCCCCCTGCCTCACAGCCAGCCGCGGCGCTTGAACATCCGGTACAGCAGCACCTCCAGCGCGGCCATGGCCAGGATCACCGCCGGGTACGACCACAGCCAGTGGAGCTCCGGCATGTGGTCGAAGTTCATGCCGTAGACCCCCGCGATCATCGTGGGGACCGCGGCCATGGCCGCCCACGCCGAGATCTTCCGCATGTCGTCGTTCTGCCGGACGCTCATCTGCGCGAGGTGGGCGGAGAGCACGTCGGAGACCAGCCGGTCGAGGCCCTCGACGGACTCGTTCACGCGCGTGAGGTGGTCGCTGACGTCCCGGAAGAAGGGCCGCGACTTCTCGTTCACGAAGGGCAGGGGCGAGCCGAGCCCGCCGCTGTCCGACAGCCGGGTCAGCGGCGGCGCCAGCGGGAAGGTGGCCCGGCGGAACTCCAGGATCTGCCGCTTGAAGGTGTAGATCCGTGAGGCCGTGTTCCGGGAGCCGCCGCCCGACGGCGAGAACACCTCCGCCTCCAGCTCCTCCAGGTCGGTGCCGAGTTCGGTCACGACCTCCAGGTAGTGGTCGACGATGGCGTCGCCGATCGCGTACAGCACCGCCGTGGGCCCCTTGGCGAGCAACTGCGGCTCGTCCTCCAGCCGCCGCCGTACGGCAGCCAGCGGAGAGCCCTCGCCGTGCCGGACGGTCACCGCGAAGGCGTCGCCGAGGAAGACCATGACCTCGCCGGAGGAGACGGCGTCGCTCTCGGCCTCGTACACGACCGGCTTGAACACCATGAACAGCGAGTCGTTGTAGACCTCCAGCTTGGGCCGCTGGTGGGCGTTCAGGGCGTCCTCCACGGCCAGCGGGTGCAGACCGAACTCCCGGGTGACACGGTCGAACTCCTGCTCGGTGGGCTCGTACAGCCCGATCCAGACGAAACCGCCCGACGCGCGTGCCTGCTCCAGGGCGTCGGAGAGATCCTCCGGCCCGTCCTCACGGCGCCCGTCGCGGTAGATCCCGCAGTCGACGATCACGGAGCGCATTCTCCTTTCCGGATCCCCACAGCGCACGCTGACTCTTCTGCCCTCGGGGCGCTCCAGCCGGTGTCGGGAGCCCGACCGTGCTCAGCCCCTCGGCCCTCCGCGCGCTCGCGCTCCCGACACCGGCGCGCCCCTCCGGCGGGCCGCGTACGCCTACTCTGGGCCGCATGCCCACCCTGATCCTCGTCCGGCACGGACGTTCGACCGCCAACACCTCCGCAGTGCTCGCCGGCTGGACACCCGGCGTCGCCCTCGACGAGCGCGGGACCGCACAGGCCGCCACCCTGCCCGGCAGGCTCGCGGGGCTGCCGATCACCGAGGTCGTCGCGAGCCCCCTGCAGCGCTGCCAGGAGACCGTCCGTCCCCTCCTGGAGGCCCGCCCCGGGCTGACCCTGCACACCGACGAGCGGATCGGGGAGGCCCACTACGGCGACTGGTCCGGCCGCAAACTCGCCGAACTGAAGGACGAACCCCTGATGGAGGTCGTCCAGACCCACCCGTCGGCGGCGGTCTTCCCCGGCGGCGAGTCCATGCGGGCCATGCAGACCCGCGCCGCCGAGGCCGTACGGGAGTGGAACGCGCGTGTGGAGCGCGATCACGGCGCCGACGCCGTCTACCTGATGTGCTCGCACGGCGACATCATCAAGTCGCTCGTGGCGGATGCTCTCGGTCTTCATCTCGACCTCTTCCAGCGGATCTCCGTGGAACCGTGTTCCGTGACAGCGATCCGTTACACCCGGCTGCGGCCCTTTCTCGTACGCCTCGGCGACACCGGCGACTTCGCCTCCCTCGCCCCCCGCGAGGAGCCCCCGACCGGCGAGGCGACCGTCGGAGGCTCCGCGGGCGCACCGTGATCGTCGGCCGCAGTAGGGTGAAGCGGTCCACTCGCGCGCGTACACGCATGGACGTTTCCGAAACCCCGAATCCCATGGAGACAGGACGTGTCCCGTCAGGTGTTCCTCTACGACCCACCGGACCGCTTCGTGGCCGGTACGGTCGGACTGCCCGGGCGCCGTACCTTCTTCCTCCAGGCCACCGCGGGCTCCCGAGTGACCAGTGTGGCCCTGGAGAAGACCCAGGTCGCCGCGCTCGCCGAGCGCATGGACGAGCTGCTGGACGAGGTCGTACGCCGTAGCGGCGGCAACGCCCCCGTGCCCGCCGTGTCACCCACCGAGAACGCCGACACCGCCCCCCTCGACACCCCCGTCGAGGAGGAGTTCCGGGTCGGCACCATGGCCCTCGCCTGGGACGGCGAGGAACAGCGCATGATCGTCGAGGCCCAGGCCCTCGTGGAGTTGGAGGCGGACTCCGACGAGGATCTCGCCGAGGCCGAGGAACGGCTCCTCCAGGACGAGGAGAACGGACCCCCGATGCTGCGGGTCCGGCTCACCGGCGCGATGGCGAGAGCCTTCGCCAAGCGCGCCCTCGACGTCGTCAACGCGGGCCGGCCGCCGTGCCCGCTGTGCAGCCTGCCGCTCGACCCGGAAGGACACGTATGTCCGCGCCAGAACGGATACCGTCGCGGGGCGTGACGACCACCGACCCGGCCTCCGCCGACCTGCTCGCGCGCGGGGAGCTGACCGTACGGGGCCGTATCCGCGACGCCTCCAACGCGGCCCTGTACTGCACCGTCGCGCACGAAGGCCGCGAGGCCGCCTGCGTGTACAAGCCGGTCGCCGGCGAGCGCCCCCTGTGGGACTTCCCCGACGGCACCCTCGCACAGCGCGAGGTCGCCGCCTACGAGGTAGCCGCGGCCACCGGCTGGGACCTCGTCCCGCCCACCGTGCTGCGCGAGGGACCCTACGGCGAGGGCATGTGCCAGCTGTGGATCGAGGCCGTCCCGGAGGCAGAGCTGCTCGCCCTGGTCGACGCCGAGGAGCCGGAGCCCGGCTGGAAGGCCATCGGGCTCGCCGAGGTCGGCGAAGGGAAGACCGCGCTCCTGGTGCACGCCGACGACGAGCGGCTGCGGCGGCTCGCCGTCCTCGACGCGGTGATCAACAACGCCGACCGCAAGGGCGGCCATCTGCTGCCCACCGCCGACGGCGGGCTCTACGGCATCGACCACGGAGTGACCTTCAACACCGAGAACAAGCTGCGCACCCTCCTGTGGGGCTGGGCGGGGGAGCCCCTGACGGGGGAGGCCGTCGAGGTCCTCAAGGTCCTCAAGGGCACCCTGGAGCCCTCCGGACGGCTCGCCGCCACTCTCGCCGCCCTCATCACCCCGGCCGAACTCGACGCCACACGCGCGCGTGTGGACGCCCTTCTGGAGTCCGGCAAGCACCCGGAGCCGAGCGGCGAGTGGCCCGCCATCCCCTGGCCGCCCGTCTGAGACCCCGCGGGCCGCCCGCATGCACACCGGCCGGGCCCCGGCAAGAGTGCCTTCCCGGCCGTTCGGCCCCGCTCCGGTTCGTATACGCAACTCCGGTCCGGTTACGCTCATGTACATGCATGCCTGGCCCGCTTCCGAGGTCCCCGCCCTGCCCGGTCAGGGCCGCGACCTGAGGATCCACGACACCGCAACCGGTGGCTTGGTCACCCTCGACCCCGGTCCCGTCGCCCGTCTCTACGTCTGCGGCATCACCCCGTACGACGCGACCCACATGGGTCACGCGGCGACCTACAACGCGTTCGACCTCGTTCAGCGTGTGTGGCTCGACACCAAGCGGCAGGTCCACTACGTCCAGAACGTCACCGACGTCGACGACCCGCTCCTGGAGCGCGCCGTGCGTGACGGCGTCGACTGGGTCGCCCTCGCCGAGAAGGAGACCGCCCTCTTCCGCGAGGACATGACCGCCCTGCGGATGCTCCCGCCGCGGCACTACATAGGCGCCGTCGAGGCCATACCCGGCATAGTGCCGCTCGTCGAGCGGCTCCGGGACGCGGGCGCCGCCTACGACCTCGACGGCGACGTCTACTTCTCCGTCGAGTCGGACCCGAACTTCGGCAGGGTCTCGAACCTCGACGCCGCCGCCATGCGGCTGCTGTCCGCCGAGCGCGGCGGCGACCCGGACCGGCCGGGCAAGAAGAACCCGCTCGACCCGATGCTGTGGATGGCCGCCCGCGAGGGCGAGCCGAGCTGGGACGGCGCCACCCTGGGCCGCGGCCGCCCCGGCTGGCACATCGAGTGCGTCGCCATCGCCCTGGACCACCTCGGCATGACCTTCGACGTCCAGGGCGGCGGCTCCGACCTCGCCTTCCCGCACCACGAGATGGGCGCCTCGCACGCCCAGGTGCTCACCGGCGAGTTCCCCATGGCCAAGGCCTACGTCCACGCCGGCATGGTCGCCCTCGACGGCGAGAAGATGTCCAAGTCCAAGGGCAACCTGGTCTTCGTGTCGGCACTGCGCCGCGACGGCGTCGACCCCGCCGCCATCCGGCTCGCCCTGCTCGCCCACCACTACCGGGCCGACTGGGAGTGGACCGACCAGGTGCTCCCGGACGCCGTCGCCCGGCTCGGACGCTGGCGCGCGGCCGTCTCCCGGCCCGACGGACCGCCCGCCGAGGCACTCGTCGAGGAGATCCGCGAGGCCCTCGCGCACGACCTCGACGCCCCGGCCGCCCTCGCCGCCGTCGACCGCTGGGCGGCCCTCCAGCAGGAACAGGGCGGCACCGACACCGGCGCGCCCGGAGTGGTGTCCCGGGCCGTGGACGCGCTGCTCGGCGTCGCGCTGTAGCCCGAGGTGAGAGGGGCCCTTCCCGGGTGGCGCGGGAAGGGCCCCCTTGCTGTCGAAATGCTGTGGACCGGTCACGAGGACCTGTGACACAGGGGACTCTGTGGTGAGGTGGGGCGGTAGTTGACCGTCGGACCGGCCAACTGCCGGTCCCTACGCGGAAGGACGTTCCGTGGCACCCACGCACGGTTCCTTCGCACGCCCCCTCTCCCGCCGTCGCATGCTCGCGGTCGGCGCCGCTGCCTTGGGCGCCGTCTCCCTCGGCACGACCGCCCACGCCGCCGCCTCGTGGCCGGACGTGATCCCCCTGCCCGACGGCTTCCGCCCCGAGGGCATCGCCATCGGCCGCGGCCCCCACGCCTACCTCGGCTCCCTCGGCGACGGCTCCATCTACCGCGCCGACCTGCGCACCGGCGAGGGCGGCATCGTCTCCACCGGCCCCGGCACCCCCTCCGTCGGCCTCAAACTCGACGACCGGGGGCGGCTGTTCGTCGCCGGCCGCGACTTCGGCGCCCGGGTGGTGGACGTCCGCAGCGGCGACATCCTCGCCTCCTACCCACTCGCCACCACCACGCCCACGTTCACCAACGACGTGTTCCTCACCCCGCGCGCGGCCTGGTTCACCGACTCCTTCCAGCCGGTGCTGTACGCCCTGCCGCTCGGCCGGCGCGGCGAACTGCCGGACGCCGCCGACGTCGTACGGCTCCCGCTGAGCGGTGACTGGACCCAGGCCGCCGACGGCAGCGTGAACGCCAACGGCATCACCCGCACCCCCGACGGCTCCGCGCTGCTCGTCGTGCAGTCCGGGGCCGGCGGGCTGCACCGGGTCGACCCCCGCACCGGCGTGACCGCACTGGTCGACCTCGGGGACGCGGCCCCGCTCACCAACGGCGACGGGCTGCTGCGTGCCGGGCGGACGCTGTACGTCGTACAGAACCGGCAGAACGCGATCGACGTGTTCACGCTCGCCACCGACGGCCGCAGCGGTGTCTTCCGGCGCCGGATCACGGACGCCGACTTCGACGTGCCGACCACGGTCGCCGCGTTCGGGGACCGGCTCTACCTGCCCAACGCGAGGTTCTCCACCACGCCGACCCCGGAGACGACGTACGCGATCGTCGCCGTACCGGCATGACAGGAGGGGCGGCGCGTGTCACACGCGCCGCCCCTCCCGGTGCTCTCAGTCCTCCGACGAATCGTCGTCCTCGGTGGACTCTGCCGATTCGGCGGGCTCTGCGGACTCCGCGGGCTCCGTGAAGCCCGCGGGTTCGGTGAAGTCCGCGGAGTCCCCGCTCGGCTTCGGCGGTTTCGGCGGACGGGTCCGCTCCCCGGGGGCCGGCGGGCCGCCGCCGTCCCGGCGCCGCAGATAGCGCTCGAACTCACGCGCGATCGCCTCGCCCGACGCCTCCGGCAGCTCCGCGGTGTCCCGGGCCTCCTCCAGCGTCTGCACGTACTCCGCGACCTCGCTGTCCTCCGCCGCCAGCTGGTCCACGCCCACCTGCCAGGCCCGCGCGTCCTCGGGCAGCTCGCCCAGCGGGACGCGCACGTCGATCAGGTCCTCCAGCCGGTTGAGCAGCGCCAGCGTCGCCTTCGGGTTCGGCGGCTGCGACACGTAGTGCGGCACGGCCGCCCACAGCGACACCGCCGGCACGCCCGCGTGCGTGCACGCCTCCTGCAGGACCCCGACGATGCCCGTCGGGCCCTCGTACTTGGTCTCCTCCAGGTCCATCCGCTGCGCCAGATCCGTGTCGGAGGTCGTCCCGCTGATCGGCACCGGACGGGTGTGCGGGGTGTCACCGAGCAGTGCGCCCAGGATGACCACCAGCTCCACACCCAGCTCGTGCGCGAAGCCCAGCAGCTCGTTGCAGAACGAGCGCCAGCGCATGGACGGTTCGATACCCCGCACGAGCACCAGGTCCCGCGGCTTCTCACCGCCGACCCGGACCACCGACAACCTTGTCGTGGGCCATGTGATCTTGCGCACGCCGCCCTCCATGAACACCGTGGGGCGGTTCACCTGGAAGTCGTAGTAGTCCTCGGCGTCCAGCGCCGCGAACACCTCGCCCTTCCACTCCCGCTCCAGATGCGCGACCGCGGTGGAGGCTGCGTCGCCGGCATCGTTCCAGCCCTCGAACGCGGCCACCATGACCGGGTCGATCAGCTCGGGAACCCCCTCGAGCTCGATCACCCAGCGCCTCCTTCCGACGTGCCCTCGCCTGACCACCCAACCTTACGGCGTTCGGCAGGGGCGCCCGCAGCCCCCTTGCACGGGGGAGTGAACGGATCACTGCCCCGTTCGCCATCCTGGGACACGCTGTGCGAAGGGCAGGTTCAGAGCGTCGACCTGAGCCACTGCTCCACGCTCGCGATGTGCACCGTCGCCCACGACCGCGCCGCCTCCGTGTCCCGGTCGCGCAGGGCCGCCAGGATCGCCCGGTGCTCGCGCAGCGTGCCGCTGACCGCGTCCTCCTGGGTCAGCCCGCGCCAGATCCGGGCCCGGGTGGTGGGCCCGGACAGCCCGTCCAGCAGCGAGCACAGCACCGAGTTGCCGGCGCTCTGCACGATGCCCCGGTGGAACTCCAGATCGCAGGCCACCAGCTCCTCCACCGACGGCTGATCGCCCAGCTTGTCCAGCTGGGCCTCCAGCGCCCCCAGTTGCTGCTCGCTGATGCGCAGCGCCGCCATCGCCGTCGCGGCCGGCTCCAGGATGCGGCGCACCGCCAGGAACTCCAGGACCGTGTCGTCGCGGTGGAAGTCGACGACGAAGCTCAGCGCCTCGAGCAGCAGCTGGGGGTCGAGACTGGTGACGTAGGTGCCGTCGCCCTGGCGTACGTCCAGGATCCGGATCAGCGACAGCGCGCGCACGGCCTCCCGCAGGGAGTTGCGGGACAGGCCGAGATCGGCGGCCAGCTCACTCTCCTTGGGCAGCCGGTCCCCGGGGCGCAGCGCACCCGAGACGATCATTCCCTTGATCTTCTCGATCGCCTCGTCGGTGACTGCCATGACGGCCTCCCAGTCTCGCTCCGATGCGCTCGGACATCCAGACACCCGACCGCTCAGACATCGGATGTCTCAGGACATTATGAGCACCTGATCGCCCTGGTGGGGAGCGATCGGACGACCGCCTCCAGTTCGGAGATCACGGCCTGCTCGTCCAGCGTCGTCAGCGTACGGTCCCGCATCAGCACCCGCCCGTCCACCACCGTGTCTCGCACATCCGCCGACTGAGCCGTGTACGCCAGCGTGGACCACGGGTCGTGCGCCGGCCGCAGGTGGGGCCCGCCCAGGTCGAGCACGATCAGATCGGCCCGCTTGCCGGCCTCGAGGGAGCCCAGCCGGTCGGCCAGGCCGAGCGCCCGCGCGCCCTCGATCGTCGCCATCCGGACGGCCTGTTCGGCACCGACCGCCGTCGGGTCGCCGCCCGCCTTGTGCACCAGCGCCGCCTGCCGTACCGCCCCCAGGACGTCCAGCGCGTTCGAGCTGACCGCCCCGTCGGTGCCCAGGCCCACCGTCACGCCCGCGCTCAGCAGCCGTGGCACCGGCGCGATCCCGCAGCCCAGTTTCAGGTTCGACACCGGACAGTGCGCGACGGCCGTGCCCGTGCGGGCCAGCGCCGCGATCTCCGGCCCGGTGAGGTCGACGGCGTGCGCGAGCAGCACATCGGGGCCGAGCAGCCCGAGCGAGTCCAGCAGTTCCACCGGCCGCTTCCCGTACCGCACCTCGACGGTCGCCACCTCGGTGGCGTTCTCCGCCGCGTGGATGTGCACCAGCGCCCCGAACTCCCGGGCCAGCGCGAACACCTCGGTGAGCTGCGGTGGGGAGAGCGTGTACGCGGAGTGCGCGAAGACCACCGGCCGCAGCCCCTCCCGCGGCTCCTGCGCCGTCAGCTCCCGCCGCGCCCACGCGAGCCGCTCCTCGTACGCCAGGCCGTCCGGCGGCTCCGGTACGTCCATGAAGGTGGGCCCCGTCAGCAGCCGCCAGCCCGCCTCCCGCGCCGATCGCTCGGCCGCCTCGTGGAACCAGTACATGTCCAGCGCCGAGGTCACCCCGGCCCGTACGCTCTCGGCGACCGCCAGCCGCACGGCCGCCGCCACCGTTTCCGGCGACAGCAGCTCCGCCTCCCACTTCAGCACCCGCTCCAGGAACCCCTGGAGGGTGACGTCGTCGGCCCTGCCGCGCAGCAGCGTCATCGCCAGGTGGGTGTGGGCGTTGACCAGCCCGGGCAGGACCAGACACCCCTCGGCGTCGATCTCCTTGGCGGCAGGGTGGCGCGCCCTGAGGTGCCGCGCCGGTCCCACGGCCACGATCTCGCCCTCGTGGACGGCGACCGCCCCGTCCGGTACGACGGTTCCGGTCTCGTCCACGGTGAGTACGTCACCGCCGTGCACCAGCAGGTCGACGTTCACGCGCGATCCTCCCGGTTGTCCTCGGCCAGCAGCCGCAGCGCCTCCAGGGCGACGACGGCACCGCGCTCTACACCGGCCGCGACGACCTCGCGGTGCGGGTCGTAGCCACCGGTGGTTTCCTTGTCGACCAACTCGTCGGCGTTGGCTCCGTCGATCACCAGCACCCCGCCCGCGACCAGCCCGCGCAGCGAGGCCGTGACCAGCAGCGCCGACAGTTCCATCTCGATCGCGGCGAGCCCCGCGCCGTCGTAGGAGAAGAGCGGGATCAGGCCCGGCTGGAAGGCCGCACGCGTCCAGACGATGCCCCGGTGGTGCGCGGCGCCCTGCTCGCGGGCCGCGCGCTGGAGCGCGAGCACCGCCTCGGGGGCCGCGACCGCCGGGTACTCCGGGGGCAGCAACTGCTGCGTCACCCCGTCGTCCCGCACCGCCGCCTCCGCGACGACGAGATCGCCGTCGCCGATGCCCGGCTTCATCGCGCCCGCCGTACCGAACCTCAGCAGGGTGTGCACGCCGGCGTCCGCCAGCTCCTGGAACAGCAGGATCGCGCCCGGGCCGCCCACCCCGTGCGAGGCGACGACCACCGGCACGCCCTTCCAACTCCCGCTGAACACCCGGTACTCGCGGTGGTACGACACCTCCTCGGCGCCGTCGAGGAGGGCGGCCACGGCAGCCGCGCGCGCCGGGTCGCCGACGACCACGGCATGCGCGGGCAGACCGGTGCGGGGTATGCGGGTGACGGGCAGAGGGTCCTGCGTCATGAACGTGCTCCAGAGGGACGGCGACGGCGGCGGGCCGTCGTGAGGAAGAGCGCGCCGAGCGTGACGACGTACGGCGCGGCGTCGGTCGCCTGCTGCGGCAGACCGAGGCCCTGCAGCCGGAAGCCCGCCGCCTCCGCGAGCCCGAACAGCAGCGCCGCGAACAGCACACCGAGCGGCGCGGCCCGGCCCAGCATGACGGCCACGACAGCGATCCAACCACGCCCGGCGGTCATGTTCTCCGTGAACAACGTGACGTTGCCCAGGGCGAGTTGGGCGCCGGCCAGCCCGCACAACACCCCGGAAAGCAGGATCACGCCGTACTGGTACGCCGCCGGCCGCACCCCGAGCGTGGCCGCCGCGTCGGGTGCCTCGCCGACCCCGCGCAGCCTGAGCCCCCACACATGCCGGGACAGCAGCACGGCGGCCACGGCGACCGCGATCCAGGAGAGATAGGCGAGCGGCGTGAAGCCACCGACCAACGGCAGACCGGCAAGTGACGGATCGTCGAAGGTGCCCTGCACGCCGAAGACCGTACGCAGGAGGAAGCTGGTCAGCCCGACGGCGAGGAGGTTCATGGCGATGCCGAGGACCACCGCGTCCCCGCGCAGGGTGACCGCGCCCACGGCCAGGATCAGCGAGTAGGCCGCCGCCGCGAGGGCCGCCGCCAGGACACCCAGCCAGGGGCTGCCGGTGAACCAGCTCGTCGCCACGGAGGTGAAGCAGCCCAGCAGCATCATGCCTTCGAGACCGATGTTGAAGACGCCCGCCCGCTCGCACAGGGCGCCGCCGAGGGCCGCCAGCAGGATGGGGGTGAGGGCGCGCAACGCCGACATGAGGAGATCGGAGTCGAGGAACATCACACCGCCTCGCTTTCCCGGGAACGGCGGTGGAACCAGCGGCTCGGGAAGCGCAGCCGGGCCGCCAGGAACACGATCACGATCGCCTGCAGCACCTGGGTCAGCTCGCGCGGCACCTCGGTGGTCCGCTCCATCGCCAGCCCCCCGACCTGGAGGACGGCGAAGAAGAACGCGGCGACCACCGTGCCGAGCGGCGCGGCCCCGGCCAGCAGCGCCGCCGTCAGCCCGGTCCAGGTGTAGCCGGGTCCGGTGAGCGAGCCGTCCACGAAGCGGTACGGGAAGCTCAACACCCCGATGGCGCCCACGAGTCCGGCGAGTCCGCCCGACACCGACATCAACTTCAGGGTCAGGCCCCGGCGTTCGACGCCCGCGTACGCGGAGAAACGGGAGTTGAGACCCGTCATACGGATCTCGTAGCCGAGGGCCGTGCGCCGGTCGGTGAACCAGTACGCCGCCGCGGCGAGCACGACCAGCACAAGGCCGAGAGTGACCGTCGAGTCCCCGAACGCGGGAAGCGCCACCCCCTCCGGCAGCGCGCGGGTCTGCGGGAGGCTGGAGCCCGGCTCCTTGAGCGGGTAGCGGGCCAGATAGGAGGCGAGCGACACCGCCGGGTAGCTCAGCAGCAGACTGCTGACCAGCAGCGGGACACCGAGGTGGTTCTCGCACAGGGCGGCCAGCACGGCGTACCCGGCGCCCGCCGCCATGCCCGCCAGCAGGGCCAGAACAACCGTGAGGGGTGCGGGCAGCGGCGAGTAGAGACCGGTGACGGCGGCCGTGATGCCGCCGAGGACCAGCTGGCCGTCGCCGCCGAGGTTGATCAGCCCGGCGC
The DNA here is from genome assembly GCF_042653945.1 of Streptomyces vulcanius. Taxonomy (NCBI): domain Bacteria; kingdom Bacillati; phylum Actinomycetota; class Actinomycetes; order Kitasatosporales; family Streptomycetaceae; genus Streptomyces; species Streptomyces vulcanius. The sequence goes on from NZ_JBHSFK010000034.1 coordinate 121,912, forward strand.
GCAGCGGAACGGCCAGCGCGAGGGCCAGGCCGAGCACACTGGTGGAGGTGGTCAGCGTCGCGCCGATGCCGTCCCCGCCGAGCGCGCCGGTCAGGACCGCCCCGTACGCCGTGAACGGGTCCGCGCCGGTGCCGAGAAGGAACAGCGCGCCGATGAGCAGGCCCGCGAGCACGGAGAAGGTGAGGGGGGAGCGCAGGGCTCCCGATATACGTGTGCGTGTCATGTCAGTGGGTCGCCTCCGCCGGCGCGCCCGCCATCGCGAGGCCCAGCGTCCGTTCGTCCGCCTCGTCCTTGGTGTACGACGCCGCTATCCGGCCCTCGTACATCACCAGGACCCGGTCCGCGAGCCCCCGGATCTCGCTCAGCTCGGCCGAGACGAGAAGGACCGCGTGACCGGCGTCGCGGTAGGCGATCAGCTGGTCGTGGATGTTCTGGATGGCGCCGATGTCGACCCCGCGCGTCGGCTGCTCGACGAGCAGCAGCGGGGCGTCATGGGCGAGTTCACGGCCGATCAGCAGTTTCTGCAGATTGCCGCCGGAGAGCGCCGAGGCGGGTACGTCCGTGCTCGCCGCCCTGATGCCGAACCGCTCGACCAGTCGCCGGGCATGGGCGCGCACGGCCGCCGGCGGCAGCAGGCCGCGCGAGGAGAGCGACGTACGGTGGTGGCCCATCGCCAGGTTGTCCGCGACCGTCGCGGCGGGCGCCGTACCGACGGCGTGCCGGTCCTCGGGGACGTACGCCAGCCCCCGCGCCCGGCGCTCGGTGGCCGAGGCGTGGGTGATGTTCTCGCCGGCGAGCGTGACCTGCCCGGCGGTGACCGGTCGCAGCCCGGCCAGCGCCTCGACCAGCTCGCTCTGGCCGTTGCCCGCGACGCCCGCGATGCCGACGATCTCGCCGGCGTGGACGGTGAGGTCCACATCGTGGACGGAAGCGGTGCCGAGACCGGTGACGCGCAGCACCGCGGCACCGGGGGTACCCGGCGCGTGGACCCGGTCCAGCTCCACCGCGCGGCCGGTCATCGAGGCGGCGATCTCGTCGGCCGTGGTGTCGGCGGTGACGAGCCGCGCGACCACCCGGCCGTCCCGCAGGACGGTCACCCGGTCGGAGCCCGCCAGCACCTCGCGCAGCTTGTGGGTGACCAGGATGACCGTACGGCCCTGCGCGGCCAGCGACTTGAGGACGTCGAACAGGGCGTCCGCCTCGGCCGGGGTGAGCACGGCCGTCGGTTCGTCGAGGATGAGCGTGCGGGCGCCCCGGTGCAGCAGCTTGAGGATCTCCACACGCTGGCGCAGCCCGACCGGAAGGCCGCCGACCCGGGCGTCCGGGTCCACGGCGAGGCCGTGCTCCTCGGCGAGTTCGCGCACCCGGGAGCGGGCGGCGGCCCGGTCCACCAGGCCGAAGCGGCGCGGCTCGGCGGCGTAGACGACGTTCTCGGCGACCGTCAGCGAGTCGAACAGCTTGAAACTCTGGTGGACCATGCCGAGCCCGGCGGCCATGGCGTCGCCCGGGCTGGCGAAGCGCACCTCCCGGCCGTCGATCAGGACCGTGCCGGCGTCCGGCCGCTCCATGCCGTACAGGACGGACATCAGCGTGGACTTGCCCGCGCCGTTCTCGCCCATCAGGGCGTGGATCTCGCCGTGGCGGACGGTCAGGTCGACGGCGTCGTTGGCGAGCGTGCCGGGGAACCGCTTGGTGATTCCCCGGAGTTCGACCGCGACGCCCCCTGCCTCAGCTCGCGGCGGGGTCATCGACCTTCAGCTCTCCGGACACGATCTGGTCGCGCAGCGCCTTCACCTTCGTGAGGACGTCCTTGTGATCGGCGATCACGCACTTCGACGAGTCGACGCCGGCCTCCAGGCCGGTGAGGCTGATGCCGCCCTCCTTCAGGCCGTACGACACGGTCGTGCCCGTCGTGCCGCCGAGGACCGCCTCGATGCCCTTCTCGACGGCGATGTCCGTGCGCTTGACGACGTTGTCGACGACCGTGCCGGGCGCCGAGGGGCACTGGTTGACGTCGACGCCGTACGCGAACGCGCCCTTGGCCTTGGCGGCCTCGAAGACGCCGTAGTTGCCGGCCGCGGCGGCCGCCATGATCTGGTCGTAGCCCTTGGCGAGCAGGGTGTTCGCCTGCTCCTTGGCGCGCGCCGAGTCGTCGAAGGGGGACTGCCCGCCGACGAACCGGGTGGACGTCTCGGTCTTCGCCGCGACCTGCTTGGCGCCGGCCGCGAACGGGTCGCTGTAGCGGCGGAACTGGGGCGTGTCGAGCACGTCCACCGCGCCGACCTTGCCGGACTTGCTCAGCAGGCCCGCCTCGGCGCCCGCGAGGTAGACGCCCTCGTGCTCGCGGAACACCGCGCAGCTGACGTTCTCGAAGGTCTTGGTGGTGCAGGCGTCGACGATCAGGAACTGCTGCTTCGGGTTCTTCTGGGCCTGCTGGGCAACGATGTCGGCGAACTCGAAGCCGACCAGCACGATGACGTCCGGCTTGGCGTCCACCGCGGCCTGCACGTTCTGCTGCTGGGAGGCGGTGTCCGTGGACTCGTAGACCTTCTGCGTCCCGTCGTGCTGCTTCGCCGCCTCCTTGACGCCGGTGACGGCGAGCTTGAGGAACTCGTTCTGGCCCACGGCGTCCGGGGTGACCAGGGTGAAGGACGTGCCGCCGGCGCCGCTCGCGCTGTCGGAGGCGTCGTTCTTGGCGGCGGCGTTGCACGCCGTGGCGGCGGTGACCAGGAGTGCGGTGGCGGCGGCGACTTGCAGGGGGCGGCGGGTTCTGCGAGGCATCGGGGGACCTTCCGGAGGTACGGCGAAACCACGCTCGACGGTGAGCGGGTGAGGGTGAGGGTGAGGGTGAGGGGCGGCGACGGGCGGTGGGGGAGGGCTCAGCGTCGACAGCCGTCGCCGGCACACCGGCCGAAGTCGAGGAAACGGCGCTTGGTCAGCAGCACGGGTCTTCCTCCTTCGTCTCGGTGTGCGGACTGGGTGCTGGACTGTAACACCCGTTTCCGGACACCTGCTCGGTTGTCTCGAACTATGGTTCTCCCAGGTCATGTACGGTGACCGACACCACCGGAACATCAGGAGTGTCCCGATATGCCCCAGGAATTGCGTGCTGTCGACTGGACCGGAAACGGCCTCGCGCTCATCGACCAGACGCTGCTCCCGCACCGCACCGAGACAGCGGATGTCCACGATGTGGACACTCTGGTCGACGCGATCCAGCGTCTCGTCGTACGCGGCGCCCCCGCCATCGGCGCCGCGGGCGCGTACGGTGTCGCGATCGCGATACTCCAGGGCGGGCGCGAGGGCTGGACGGAGGCCGAGGTGCGCGCGGCCGTCGCCCGGATCCGCGAGGCGCGGCCCACCGCCGTGAACCTCATGGTGTGCGTGGACCGCGTCATGACCCGCTTCGGCGAGGGGCTCGACGCCGTGCTGGCGGAGGCCGCCGCCGTACAGCGCGAGGACGTCGAGGCGAACCGCGCGATGGGCGCCTTCGGCGCGGACTGGCTGCTCAAGAGGGTCGGCGAGGACCGCCCGCTGCGGATCCTCACGCACTGCAACACCGGCGCCCTGGCGACCGCCGGCTGGGGCACCGCGCTCGGCGTCGTCCGCGAACTCCACGCGCGCGGACGCGTCGAGGTCGTCTACGCCGACGAGACCCGCCCGCTGCTCCAGGGCTCCCGGCTGACCGCCTGGGAACTGGTCCAGGAGGGCATCCCGCACTACGTCCAGGCCGACGGGGCCGCCGCCGGCACCATCCTGCGCGGCGAGGTCGACGCGGCGATCGTCGGCGCCGACCGCATCGCCGCCAACGGCGACACCGCCAACAAGGTCGGCACCGTGGGCGTGGCCCTGGCCTGCGCGGACGCGGGCATCCCGTTCCTGGTGGCGGCCCCCACGACCACCGTCGACCTCGCCACGCCGAACGGCGACGCCATCCACATCGAACTCCGCGGCGAGGACGAGGTGTTGGAGTGGGCCGGCGTACGCACCGCCCCCGTCGGCTCACGCGGCCACAACCCGGCGTTCGATGTGACGCCGGGCAGGCTGGTGACCGGGCTGGTCACCGAGCGGGGCGTGATCGAGGTGTCGGCGGGCGAACTCCCGGGCGACCGGCTGAAGTAGCCGGCTATCGCGTGAGCTCCAACTCCAGCAGCCACTCGACCACTTCGGTGTGATGGCGGGCCTGGCGCGGATGGCCGCCCCAGACGTACAGGCCATGGCCCGCCACGACCACGGCCGGCATCCGAGGATCCCGCGCCGCCTCCAGCCGGTCGCCGAGCTCCTTCATGTCCTGGCTGTTGGCGATGACCGGAAGGGTCACCTCGACGCCGTGGGCCGGCTGGCCGACGCCCTTCAGCATCTCCAGGTCCTGGAACACGATCCCGCCCGGGTGCCGGTGACCCATCGCCACCGACGCCACGGTGTGCACGTGCACGACCGCCCCCGCGCCGGTCAGCGCGGCCACACGCGCGTGCAGCTCGGCCTCGGCCGACGGCTTCCCGCCCTGCACGGCAGCGCCCTGTCCGTCGACCAACACGACGTCCGCGGGCGTCAGTTCACCCTTGTCGTGGCCGCTCGCGGTGACGGCCAGCCGCAGCGGATCGCGGGACAGCACCACCGACAGGTTGCCGGAGGTGCCCCGCATCCAGCCGAAGGAGGCGAAGCGGGCGGACTCGGCGGCGAGAACCGCCCCCGCCTCCTCGATGTCGAGTGCGCTGATGCCGTCGGTCACGTGGTGCTCCTCGAAACGGTGATCTCGTCGAACGTCCCCGCCTGCGCGTGGTCGCCGACGCCCTGCTCGTAGTACGGCTCCCCGGGCCGCCGGACCCCGACGGCGTGCCAGCCGGCCGCGCGGGCCGCGTCCAGCTCGCCCGGCCGGTCGGAGAGGAACAGCAGCCGGCTTCCGTCGGTCCCCACCGACTCCGCGATACGCCGGTACGACGCCGGTTCCTGCTTGGGGCCGGCGTTCTCGGTGTCGTACAGCCCCGACACCAGCGGCATGAGGTCGCCCGCCGGGCTGTTGGTGAACCACGCCCGCTGCGCGGACACCGACCCGGACGAGTAGACGTAGAGCCGCAGACCGGCCAGGTGCCAGGCGCGCAGGGCCGGAACGACGTCGTCGTAGAAGTGCGAGACGAGGTCGCCGCGCCCGAACCCCTCGGCCCAGACGATGCCCTGGAGGGTCTTCAGCGGGGTCGCCTTGCGGTCGTCGTCGAGCCAGGCGTTCAGCGTCTTCTCGATCGCGGCCGGATCGGCCTCCGGCTCGCCGGTCAGCTCCCGTACCTGCGCGACGGCCCGGGCCACCTCGGGCTCGACGGCGCGCTCGGTGAGCAGTTCGGCGAAGCGGGCGCGCGAGTAGGGGTACAGCACGTCCACGACGAAGCCGGTGGCGCTCGTGGTGCCCTCGATGTCGAGCACCACGGCGTCCACGTCGAACGCCGGAGCGGGCACGCTCACGCGGCCCTACCTTCTTGAGTGCGTCCCGAGAGTTCGCGACTCTGGGACTGCGCGGGTGGGGCAGGGATGGCTTTCATGCTGGCTGCCCTCGATGGCTCAGGCCGCTGGTCCCCCTGCCCCGCCACTTC
>NZ_JBHSFK010000035.1:0-125630 GCF_042653945.1 Streptomyces vulcanius
CTGAAAAGCGCCCGGCACCCCCATCGCCGTCTTAGGGGCGCGGGGAACTGCGCGACCAGCCCCCACCGCCCCGCACCCGACAACGAAAGCCGTCAAACGAAAGCCGCTAGTCGAAAGCCGCTACCCCAGCAACCCCCCCACCAGCCCCGGCTGACCCGAGGAAGTCGACGAGCCCCCCTCCTCAGCCCCACCCCCCGCACCGCCGGAGGCATCCGCGCCGCCGGAAGTCGGCCCCGCACTGGTGCTGGGCGCCTGCTCCACCGGCGCGGGCTGCGGCGGCGGAGCCTGCCCCGCACTGCCCTGGGTCTGGCTCGGCGCACCCGCCGTGGCGCCGCCGGTGCCCGTGTCCCGGGCGGCCGGCGCGCTGTCCGTGCCGGCCGTCGGCGCGGCCTCGGCGGTCGGCGTGCTCTCGGTCGGCGCGGTGGACGCGGCGGGCTCGCTGGACGACGCCCGGTGCGTGCCGGACTCCTCCGGGAGCGGGGAGCCGGGCAACTGGTTGCGCGGCGCCTCGCCGGGACCGGGCACGACCACCCGGTCGGCACTGCGGACGGCACCGCCGAGGAGGGAGCCGACGAGCAGCGTCAGGCCCACGGCGATCGCGGTGACCAGGGCGCCGCGGCGCAGTACGTACCGGCGCAGCTCCCACAGGTCGGCGCGGGGGCCGAGGCGCCGCCAGGCACCGGCGGCGAGCCGGCCGTCGATGGAGTAGACGGGGGCGCCGGCGATGATCAGCGGCGACCAGGCGGCGAGGTAGATGATGTCGGGGGTGTCGTAGACCGGGACGGTCTTCCAGCTGACGGTGACGATGAGCGCCGCCGACAGCAGCGCGCCCACGACGGCCGCGACCCGCTGCCAGCACCCCAGGACCGTGAGGACGCCCACGACGACCTGGAGGAAGGCGATGACGAGCCCGGAGCCGACGGGGTGCTGCAGGGCCAACTGCCGCAGTGGTTCGGCGACTTCCCAGGGGTGCAGGGTGTTGAGCCACTTCACCATGGAGCCGCGCTTGCCGCCGTCGAAGTAGACGGGGTCGCACAGCTTGCCCATGCCGGCGTAGACCGAGATGAAGCCGAGGAAGACGCGGAGCGGGAGGAGGACCACGCCCAGGTTCATCCGGCGGCCGGGGAAGTAGGCGTGCCGTGCGGGGTCGTAGGCCTGCCGCCGGTGGCTGCGCGGCTCGCCGTCCGCCTCCGCGATCGGATCCCCGAAGTCCTCGAACTCGGCGTCGTCGTAGGCGGGTTGGTCGTAGGCGGGTTCGTCGTAGGCGCTGCCCACGGTGCGCATGTTCGGCAGCAGGCGGTTCTCGCCGGCGACCGGGGCGCGCTGGGCGCCGACGACCGGGGTCTCGAGGGTCTGCGCGGCGAGGCCGCCGTCGTAACCGTCCCCGGCGTACCCCCCACCGCCGCCGTAGCCGTCTCCGACGCGGGGGATGACCTGGGTGGCGCCGGCGTCGGCCGGGACCGGTTCGCCGTGGCCCACACTGCCCGCCCGCACCGCCTGGAGCAGACGGTGGGCGCCGGTGTCGTCCGGGGCGGTCTGGCCGCTCCAGACGACCGGCCGGCGGCGGGCACCGGAAGCGGCGCCCGCTCTGCCCGCCGTCCCGACGACGGGGATGCGCGCCGTGTCCTCGGCGGCGCTCGGGTGCCGGGAGATCCGCGGAGACTGGCTGCGCCGCGCCGACGAGCCGAGCCGCACGCGGAAGCTCACGTGATTGACGATGATCTGCGCCGGATCGCTCGGCACCTTCACCATGCTCAGCGCGGGAGCGTCGTCGAATCCGGAATCGAATCCGGAACCGAATCCGGAGTTGAATCCCGACGAGCGGTCCCCCGTGGGTGTGCGGGGTGTTCTGGTGTCCACACTCATCTAACCGAGTGACGTGTGTTTAGGACACTGCTTTGACCCGCCGGATCTGTCCGGGCTCCGTCAAGGTTGCACCACCTGCCACGACCCGCCGCGGTTAACCCGTCGGAGTGACCGTCCGGAAGCCCGTTCAGGCCCGGCGCCGAGCCGCCTCGTACAGCACGATCCCCGCCGCCACACCGGCGTTGAGCGATTCCGCGCCACCCGGCATCGGGATCCGCACGCGGTGGTCGCAGGTCTCGCCGACCAGCCTCGACAGGCCCTTGCCCTCGCTGCCGACGACGATGACGACCGGGCCGTCCAGGGCGTCCAGTTCGCCGATCTCGGCCTCGCCGTCGGCGGCCAGGCCGACCACCGCGATGCCGGCCTTCTTGTAGGCCTCCAGCGCGCGGGTGAGGTTGGTGGCGCGGGCGACGGGCGTACGGGCGGCCGTACCGGCGGACGTCTTCCAGGCACCGGCGGTCATCCCGGCCGCGCGCCGCTCGGGGACGACGACACCGTGGCCGCCGAACGCGGTGACCGAGCGGACGACGGCACCCAGGTTGCGCGGGTCCGTCACCCCGTCGAGGGCGACGATCAGCGGGTCCTCGCCGTGGTCGTGGGCGGCGCCGACCAGGTCCTCGGGGTGCGCGTACTCGTACGGCGGGACCTGGAGGACGAGCCCCTGGTGGTTGAGGCCGTTGGTCATCCGGTCCAGCTCGGGGCGCGGCGCCTCCATGAGGTTGATGCCGCCGCGCTCGGCCGCGAGCTGCAGCGCCTCGCGCACCCGCTCGTCGTTGTCGATGAACTGCTGGACGTAGAGGGTGGAGGCGGGCACACCCTCGCGCAGCGCCTCGACGACCGGGTTGCGGCCCACGACCATCTCGGACGTGCCCTTGCCGCCCCGGCCGCGGACCACCGGACGGCGCTGGACCTGCTTGGCCTTGGCGCCGGCGATGCGGTTCTTCTTGTGCCCCTTGCGCATCTCGGCGGGCGGGGTCGGCCCCTTGCCTTCCAGGCCCCGGCGCCGCTGGCCGCCACTGCCGACCTGCGCGCCCTTCTTGCCGGACATGCGGCGGTTGTTGGCTGCCATGACCTACCTGTTCTCTACGGAGTTTCTACGGAGTCGTTCGTACGTCTATGCAGTGTGCCGCCCGGAAGGCCGGGCGGCACAATCGATCAAGGACCATCCACCGGCGGCTAGCGCGGAGCGAGCGTCCAGCGTGGCCCCTGCGGGCCGTCCTCGATGGTCAGTCCGGACTGGTTGAGCTGGTCACGGATGGCGTCCGCGGTCGCCCAGTCCTTCCGCGCGCGCGCCGCCTCCCGCTGGTCGAGAACCAGACGTACGAGGCTGTCGACGACGCCGTGCAGATCCTCGCCCTTCTCGCCCTCGCCGGCCCAGTGCGGGTCGAGCGGGTCGAGTCCGAGGACGCCGAGCATCGCGCGCACCTCGGCGAGGCGGGCCACCGCGGCTTCCTTGTCGTCGGCGGCGAGCGCGGAGTTGCCCTGCCGTACCGTCGTGTGCACGACGGCGAGCGCCTGCGGGACACCCAGGTCGTCGTCCATCGCCTCGGCGAACGCCGGCGGCACCTCGGCGGCGGGTTCGACAGCACCCCCCGCGAGCTCGACCACACGCTGTGCGAAGCCCTCGATCCGCGCGAACGCCGACTCGGCCTCGCGCAGCGCCTCCTCGCTGTACTCGATCATCGAGCGGTAGTGCGGGGTGCCGAGGTAGTAGCGCAGCACGATCGGCCGCCACTGCTTGACCATCTCGGACACGAGCACCGAGTTCCCGAGCGACTTCGACATCTTCTCGCCGCTCATGGTGACCCAGGCGTTGTGCACCCAGTACGAGGCGAAGTCGTCGCCGTAGGCCTTGGCCTGGGCGATCTCGTTCTCGTGGTGCGGGAAGATCAGGTCGAGGCCGCCGCCGTGGATGTCGAAGGCGGAGCCCAGGTACTTGTGGGCCATCGCCGAGCACTCCAGGTGCCAGCCGGGCCGGCCGCGTCCCCAGGGCGTCTCCCAGTCGGGCTCGCCCGGCTTGGTCGCCTTCCACATGGCGAAGTCGCGGGAGTCGCGCTTGCCGGTGATGCCCTCCTCGGTGGGCTGGCGCAGATCGTCGATGTCCTGGTTGGACAGCGCCAGGTAACCGGGGTAGGAGCGCACGTCGAAGTAGACGCTGCCGTCCGCCTCGTAGGCGTGACCGCGCTCGATGAGACCGCGCATCATCTCGATCATCTCGGGCACGTGCCCGGTGGCACGCGGCTCGTACGTCGGCGGGAGGCAGCCCAGGGCCTGGTAACCGTCGTTGAACGCGCGCTCGTTGTCGTACCCGATGGACCACCAGGGGCGGCCCTGGTCGTACGACTTGACGATGATCTTGTCGTCGATGTCGGTGACGTTGCGGATGAACGTGACGTCGTAGCCGCGGTACTCGAACCAGCGGCGCATGATGTCGAAGTTCAGACCCGAGCGGATGTGTCCGATGTGCGGGGCCGCCTGCACGGTGGCGCCACAGAGGTAGATCGAGACACAACCCGGCGTGAGCGGGATGAAGTCACGGATCTGCCGGGCGCTGGTGTCGTACAGGCGAATAGTCACGACTCCAGGGTAGTGGGCGGTGGGGGTTGTACTCACCCCTGTCTGACCACCAACGCCGTGGCCACCGCCATCAGCCCCTCGCCCCGGCCCGGGAAGCCGAGTCCGTCCGTGGTCGCGCCCGACACGGACACCGGCGCTCCGGCCGCCTCCGACAGCAGCTTCTGCGCCTCGTCCCGCCGCTTCCCGATCTTCGGCCTCGGGCCGACGACCTGTACGGCGATGTTCCCGATGACGAAGCCCGCCTCGCCCACGATCCGCGCCGCCTCCGTCAGCAGCGTCACCCCGGAGGCGCCGGACCACTCGGGACGGCCCGTGCCGAAGTGCTGCCCGAGGTCCCCCAGGCCCGCCGCCGAGAAGAGCGCGTTGCAGGCGGCGTGCGCGACGACGTCCGCGTCGCTGTGGCCGGCCAGGCCCGGGCCCTCGCCCTCCCACCTCAGCCCCGCGCACCACAGCTCACGGCCCTCCTCGAAGGCGTGGATGTCGGTGCCGATGCCGACCTGGGGAAGCACGTAGGGCCCACCCGGCGGCAGCCGGACATCAGACGCTTCAGAAGCCATCGTTGAGCCTCCTGCGGGCCAGGACCGCCTCCGCGAGGACCAGGTCGAGCGGGCGGGTCACCTTGAAGGCCTCCTCGTGGCCGGGGACGACCACCACCGTCAGGCCGAGCTGCTCGACCATGCTCGCGTCGTCGGTGACGTCCTCGGTGACCGTCTCGTGGGCGCGGATCAGGGTCGCGCGGTCGAAGCCCTGCGGGGTCTGTACGGCCCGCAGCCGGGCCCGTACCGGGGTGGCGACGACCGGTTCGGGGTCGCCCGGGGTCGCGGCCGGTTCGACCTCCTTGACCGTGTCGGCGAGCGGCAGCGCCGGGACGACGGCCGGGGCGCCCGCGCGGACGGCCTCGATGACGGCGTCCACCGTGTCCACCGGGACGAGCGGACGGGCGGCGTCGTGCACGAGCACGATGTCGTGGCCGGGCGGCAGCGCGTCCAGGCCCAGCTTCACGGACTCCTGGCGGGTCTCGCTGCCGGGGACGACGACGAAGTCGGTGCGGTCGGGCAGCGCGTACGCGTCGAGCAGCGACTTGACCTCGGCGGCGCCGTCCGGCGGGGCCACGACGACGACCAGGGACACCGCGCGGGAGGCGGCCATCGCGCGCACGGCGTGGATCAGCATGGGGGTCCCGCTCAGCGCGCGGAGCGCCTTGGGGGCGCCCGGACCGAGGCGTACGCCCTTTCCGGCGGCCGGAATCACCGCGGCCGTACGGGAGGGCGCGGTCGGGGGACGCGAATCGTCAGACATCGGTTCCTGTCAGGTTTGTGTGCTCGGCCTACGTGGGTACGGAGACAGCGTGCCGGGCGCGACGCCTTGACCGGACCCTTCCGTGACGCGCCGGTCGAGCCGCTTCCGGGCCCGGCACGCAAAGTATCGGGGTTTCCCCGAAGTGGACGCCCGCTGGGACGTACGTACTCGCTACGTACCCCTACGCGAAGTGGGCGTCGCCACGTGTCACGCAGGGCGCTCGGCATCCGGACGCGAACATGCCGCAGCGCCCGGCGACGAGAAATACGTCATCGGGCACCGCGGCATTTCGGTGTTCTTCTCCGTACGCGCTGCTGAGGTCGGCTCCCGCCGAGGTCAGGACGCCGGCGTCAGGACGCGAGAACCTCGTCGAGCAGAGCCTCGGCCTTGTCCTCGTTGGTGTTCTCCGCGAGGGCGAGTTCGCTCACCAGGATCTGGCGGGCCTTGGCGAGCATGCGCTTCTCACCGGCGGACAGTCCGCGCTCGCGCTCGCGACGCCACAGGTCACGTACGACTTCCGCGACCTTGATGACATCGCCGGAGGCGAGCTTCTCCAGATTTGCCTTGTAACGACGCGACCAGTTCGTGGGCTCCTCGGCGTACGGCGCACGCAGCACCTCGAAGACCCGGTCCAGCCCGTCCTGACCGACCACATCACGCACGCCGACGAACTCCGCATTGTCCGCTGGCACACGTACCGTCAGGTCACCCTGGGCGACCTTCAGCACCAAGTAGGTCTTGTCCACGCCTTTGATCTGGCGAGTTTCGATGGCCTCGATCAGCGCGGCCCCGTGATGGGGATAGACCACGGTGTCGCCAACCTTGAACGTCATGTGACAGGTACCCCTTCCGTGGCTATCCAGAGTAACACGGAAACGGCGGTTCCTGAATGGCGTTTTCGCAGGTCAGGGCATATCTCGGGGCTTGACAACAGCGACAGGAACGTGCTTCGGACGGCTCACGGAAGCAGGTATCCGCAGGTCGGAGCGGCTCTCCAAGGGGAGGGAAACCCGTACGTTACACGCATCCGGAGACCCGCCCAGTCGGCCGAACGTCCACATATGTCCGCTTCCAAGTGTGCGACTTCCGCTACTCCGTTCGGCGTCCCTGGCCGGATACGAGCGGTTTCCGGAATTGATCACGACCGCGCCCGAACCGCCGGTGATCAATTTCAGCACGGCCTCGCATTCCTTCACGGAAAATCCGCGAGCGGAGTCGGGAGGCGGTTTTACGGAATGACGGACGACCGGGAAGACCGATGAGTAGACCGGAAGCGAAGCCAATGTGACTGGTGGGTCACTGGTGAGTGCCGTGAAGGGTGGGAGAGGGGTGGGAGAAGGGTGGCGGTGGCGCCTCTGGAGCCCCCTGGAACGCGCTAGAGGCGGGTCGGGTGCGGCGGCCCGGGAACGGCTCGGTAACCTAAGGCCGCTGACAGACCCTTAGGGCGGCTTTATTCACCAGGCGAGCCGCCCGTGTGCGTTCAAGGAGATGCCGCCGCCGTGAGCAGCAGCCTTCGACGCGGCGCCCTCGCCGCATCCGCCCTAGCGTTCTCGATCGCCACGCTCGCCGCCTGCGGCGCAGGCAACAACAGCCAGACGCTGGAGATCAAGCCGGACAACGCCGCCACCAGCGTCGGCGACATCAAGATCCAGAACGCGATCGTCATCACGCAGCCCGATCCGGCGGGCAGCGGCCCGGTCGCCGTCTCCGCGACCATCTTCAACACCGGTCGTACCGACCAGACGCTGGACTCGATCGACGTCGAGGGCCTCGGCTCCGCGAAGCTCTCGCCCGCCGAGGGCAAGGGCAAGCTGACCGTCCCGGCCGGCGGTTCCGTCGTCATCGGCGGCGACGGCAACGCCTCCGCCGTCCTGGAGCACTCCGGCGAGGACTCCCTCGACGGCAACGCCCAGAAGACCACCTTCACGCTCAGCGACACCGGCGCGGTGACCCTGCGGGCCTTCGTCGTCCCGGCCGACAGCTACTTCTCCAGCTGGGGCCCCACCGACGTCCCGAGCGCTCCGGAGGAGTCCGCCTCCGGCTCCCCCTCGGCCTCGGAGTCCCCCACCGGGGAAGGCTCCGAGTCTGGCAGCCCGACGGACACGGGCTCCCCGTCGGCGACGTCGTCGGACACGGCGACGACCGGCTGAGCGCCGTACACACAGCGCGGAGGAGGGCGGCACCCCACGCGGGGGTACCGCCCTCCTCGCACTCGCACCCAGGAACCCCCGGAAGCCGGCTCACGGCTACGGCTTACGGCTCGAACTTGTAGCCGAGACCGCGCACCGTCACCAGGTAACGCGGCGCCCCCGGATCCGGCTCGATCTTGGCGCGCAGGCGCTTGACGTGAACGTCGAGGGTCTTGGTGTCACCGACGTAGTCGGCGCCCCAGACCCGGTCGATGAGCTGCATACGGGTCAGCACACGGCCGGCGTTGCGCAGCAGCATCTCCAGCAGGTCGAACTCCTTGAGGGGAAGGTCGACCTTGGAGCCGGAGACCGTCACGACGTGGCGGTCGACGTCCATACGGACCGGACCCGCCTCCAGGGCGGCCGGGGTCACCTCCTCCGGCTCACCGCGGCGGCGCAGGACGGCCCGGATACGGGCGACCAGCTCCCGCGAGGAGAACGGCTTGGTGACGTAGTCGTCGGCTCCTATTTCCAGCCCGACGACCTTGTCGATCTCACTGTCCTTGGCGGTCACCATGATCACGGGAACGTTGGAGCGGCCGCGCAGCTGCCGGCACACCTCCGTGCCGGGCAGCCCCGGCAGCATCAGGTCGAGGAGGACGAGGTCGGCGCCGTTGCGCTCGAACTCGTCGAGTCCGTCGGGGCCGGTGGTCGCGACGGCGACCTCGAAGCCCTCCTTGCGGAGCATGTACGACAGGGCGTCGGAGAAGGACTCCTCGTCCTCGACGACGAGCACTCGGGTCACGGAAGGACCTCCGGGGCGGAAAGCGTCTGATACGCGGTCGAATCGGGGGATGAGGCGTGGGATGTGGCGTGGCGGCGGGCGCCGTCGTCCTGCACGTCCTCGTCGTTGAGGTCGCTGAGGTCGTGGGGGTCGTGAGGGTCGTGAGGGTCGTACGTGTTCTCGATGCCGTCGAGGTCCGGATGCTGCTGCGCCCGGTCGCGGTCGCGGGCGGCGCCCGCCTCGGGCAGCCGCAGCGTGAACGTGGAGCCCTGTCCCTCGGCGCTCCACACCGTGACCTCCCCGCCGTGCGAGGCGGCCACGTGCTTGACGATCGCGAGCCCGAGGCCCGTACCGCCGGTGGCCCGGGAGCGGGCCGGGTCGACGCGGTAGAAGCGCTCGAAGATGCGCTCCTTGTCCTTGTCGGAGATGCCGATGCCCTGGTCGGTCACGGCGATCTCGATCAGGTCGCCGCCGGACGCGATCACGCGCTGGGCGGCTATGCCGACGCGGGTGCGGGCGGGCGAGTAGTTGACGGCGTTCTCGACCAGGTTGCCGAGGGCGGCGGCCAGCTGGCCGCGGTTGCCCCAGACACGCAGGTCGGCTGTGCCGCCGGCGGCCATGGTGATCTGCTTGGTGCCGGCCTGGTGCCGGCAGCGGTCGACGGCTTCGGCGACCAGTTCGTCGACGCCGACGGGCTCGGCGTCCTCCAGCGGGTCGTCGTTCTGCACCCGCGAAAGATCGATCAGTTCCTGCACCAGATTCGTCAGCCGGGTGGCCTCGATCTGCATCCGCCCGGCGAACCGCTCCACCGCCTCGGGGTCCTCGGAAGCGTCCATGACGGCCTCGGAGAGGAGGGAGAGCGCGCCGACCGGGGTCTTCAGCTCATGGCTGACGTTCGCCACGAAGTCCCGTCGTACCGCCTCGATACGACGGGCCTCGGTGAGGTCCTCGACGAGGAGGAGGACGAGCCGGGAGCCGAGCGGGGCCACCCGCGCGGAGACCGCGAGGGCTTCCCCGCGTCCGGTCCCGCGCCGGGGCAGATCCAGCTCGACCTGGCGTATCTCGCCGTCGCGGCGGGTGTCCCGGGCCATTTTCAGCATCGGCTCGATGGCCAGTTTTCCGCCACGGACCAGCCCGAGGGCGTACGCCGCCGAGCTGGCCTTGACGACGGCGTCGGCCTCGTCGAGGACGACGGCCGAGGAGCGCAGCACCGAGAGGACCGTGTCCACGCCCGGCGGAAGCATCGGGTCGGTGTGCAGGGAGGTGCGGGTGGGGCGGGCCTGGTCGCGTTCACTCCAGCGGAACGCCAGCATGGCGATGACACCGGTGAGTACCCCGGCGATCGCTGCCGCTGCGGCGACCGCCGCGTTCACGTCCATGCGTCCAGGTTAGGCACGGGATCCGGTCCGGCCACAGCCATCGAGGTGCGACCTCGGACACTCGTCGCTCAGAGTTCACCTTGGAGCCAGGGGTGGTTCATTTGAGGTGGCGGAATCCGACGCGTACGGGGCGGACCGTCTGAGCATGGGGTTCAGGAGAACCCCGAAGAGCTCCTGCAGACGCTCCGATGGCTCGAACGAGCCCTCATGGGCTCCAATAGCTTCAGAACAAAGTACAGAAGTTCGAGACGCACGTGACGGACGAGACGCGACGTGACGACGCACGAAGCGTACGAGACGTACAAGTACGAGAGGGAACCCTGATGCGGGACGCGTACCACGAGGAACTGGACTCGATCGGCGACAGCCTGGTGGAGATGGCCCGGCTGGTTGGGTCGGCGATCGGGCGCGCCACGACCAGCATGCTCGACGCCGATCTGAAGCTTGCCGAGAGCGTCATCGAGAACGACCAGAGGGTCGACGAACTACAGCACGACCTCGAGGCCAAGGCGATAGCCCTGCTGGCCCGGCAGCAGCCGGTCGCCACCGACCTGCGGATCGTCGTCACCTCGCTGCGGATGTCGGCCGACCTGGAGCGCTCCGGCGACCTCGCCCAGCACGTGGCGAAGCTCGCCCGGCTGCGCTTCCCCGGCCGCGCCGTGCCGCATGACCTGCACGCCACGATCCTGGAGATGGGCCAGCTCGCGCAGCGCCTGATGGCGAAGGCGGCGGAGTGCATCATCACCAAGGACGTCGACCTCGCCCTCCAGATGGAGCAGGACGACGACGAGATGGACCTCCTGCACCGCACCCTGTTCCAGCACCTGATCGACGACCGCTGGAAGCACGGCATAGAGACGGCGGTCGACGTCACCCTGCTGGGCCGCTACTACGAGCGCTTCGCCGACCACGCGGTGGCGGTCGCCAAGCGCGTCGTCTTCCTGGTCACCGGCGAACACGCGGACGAACTCCAGCCGGACATCCAGCCCGACATCAAGCCGACAACGGGGCCGGAGGGGGCGTAGGGACCGGGGCGGGGCGGGTCGGGTCGGGTCGGGTCTTGACCGGCAAGCCGGGGTTTGACCGGCGGGTCGCGGCTTGATGGGCGGGTCGCGGGCTTGATGGGCGGATCCGGGCTTGCCCGGCGAGTCCCGGCTCGACGGGCGAGTCCCGGCTTACGGCTTACCGCCTACCGCTTAATCGAGCCTGGGCCCCCACGGCTGACTCGTGGCCACCGGCTCACTCGGGACGACCCCGGCTTGCTCGGAGCTACACCGGTTCACTCGGGACGACCCCGGCTTGCTCGGAGCCGCCACGGCTTGCCCGGAGTCGCCCCGGGTTCTGTCTGAGCCGCCCGGGCTTGTTCGGGGCTGTTCGGGGCGGGCGCAAGCGCCTGTGCGCCGTTGATGCGCCCGACGCAGCGGGCGTGCAATGGGCACAGGCCGTACGGCCCCAAGCCTCCGGGAGGAACCCATGGCCGAGTCCCCGAGCACTCCCCAGCCCGACCCCACCCAGGAACGCCCGACCGAGCAGCGCGCCGAGATCAGAAACCTGACGCTGATCGGCGCCTGCGGCTGCGGCTCGGGCTGCGGCTGCGGCTGCCAGTCGGGCAGCCCGTGTCAGTGCGGCTGAGGACGGCCGTAGCAGGGATACGAGCAGAGACGCGGGACCCCGGCGAAGGCACCGGGATCCCGCCCTCCGCTCACAGCAGTCAGGCTCTCCACCCTTACGGCCGTAGCAGCGCCCGGGACGCAGCCCGAGGGCGGGGCGGCACTGACGCGGGGCCGCCCGCCGTGCTCCACGCCGCATTGTGCAACACGCGGAAACCGCCATCATGGACGTGGATTCCACACGGGTTGGGCACGGGGAGGAACGGACCATGGACAGACCGACGGGCACGGTGGTGACGAGTCCCGAACGGATGATCACGGAGGCACGCAAGGCGTTCTTCGTGATGTTCGGTTTCCTGGCGGTCGTCTGGCTGGTCCAACTGGTCAACTACACCGACGACTACACACCGGCCCGCGAGTACGGCGTGGTCTCCGGCGATCTCGGCTCCCTCCCGCACATCCTCACCGCCCCCTTCCTGCACTGGAGTTGGGCGCACATCGAGAGCAACTCCGGCCCGCTCTTCATCTTCGGCTTCCTGGCCGCGTACCGGGGAGTGGTCCGTTTCCTCGGCCTGAGCCTGCTGGTGGCGGTGACCAGCGGTCTCGCCGTGTGGTTCTTCGAGGGCGCCCACACGGACACGGTCGGCGCGAGCGGTCTGATCTTCGGCTACTTCGGCTACGTCGTCGTCCGCGGCCTCTTCGACCGCCACCTCATAGACACCCTCATCGGCATCGTCATGGCGGCGTCCTTCGCCTACATGCTGACGGTGGCCGTCCCCGGCACCCCGGGCGTCAGCTGGCTGGCCCACCTGGGCGGCCTGGCCGGCGGCCTGCTGGGGGCATGGCTGTTCCGCGAGCGCCGGCGAAAGTCACCCACGGACGACAAGACCCCCACCTCACCCTCCGCCCTCCCCACGAACACCTCCCGGGCGGACCTCCACAAGGAACTGGGCGACCTGGGCCTCCTGTAACCGAAACGGGAAATACGCCTGGCGAACAACCGGAACCGGACCCCACGGGGTGCAGCCACCTACACCATCGACCCGGTAGGGCACCCCATGGTTCCGGCAGCCGGTCGACGGCATCGTTGAACCAACGGATCCCAGAGGTTCGCAGTCGCCGTCCGGAAGGAAAGTCCCATGAAGTCGCCGCTGTCCTCGAAGACGACCACCACCGCCGACGACCGGAGCGAGACCTCGGCCGAGAGCACCCTCGCCCCGCTGCTCGCCGCCTGGGACCTGGCACACCCCACCGTCACCGACCCCGAGTGGCGCCACCTCCTGGACGAGCTCGCCCACCCCCGCACCACCCAGGCCTTCCAGCGCCTCGCCCTGGCCACAGCCTGAGCCCGCCGGCACCGGAGCGGGGCGGACCTCCTCGTGCAGCAAGTCCTCGCCGCCTCGACCTGGACCTGACCGCCCGGACCATGCCGGGCCCGCGCACGCCCGCCGATGACACGGCCGCGGTCTCGGGGTGATGCCCCGTCGCACTGGTGCGGTTGGGGCGTCAGGGGGTGGAGATGTGCTGGGTGAGGAAGAGGGCGGCGCGGTCGAGTGCCTGGTCGGCTTCGTCGAGGGTGCCGCCGGCGAAGGCCTGGAAGACGTGGGGGGCGTCGGCGGTGATGTCGAGGATGACGTCGACTCCGGCGTCGCGTGCGCAGGCGGCGAGGCGGGTGGAATCGTCGAGGAGGATCTCGTTGGTGCCCACCTGGATGAGGAGCGGGGGGAACCCGGTCAGGTCGGCGAAGAGGGCCGGACTGAGCAGGGGCTGCTCGGGGTCCTGGCCGGCGAGGTACATGGCCCCGGTGTGCATCACGGCCTCGCGGGTGAAGATCGGATCGATGCCGTCCTTGGTCGTCATGCTTTCCCCGGTCCGGGTGGCGTCCAGGCCCGGGGAGAAGGTCACGATCACGGCGGGCAGCGGAAGCCCCGCGTCGCGGGCGGCCAGGGCGGTGGTGACCGAGTAGCCGCCGCCGGCGGAGTCCCCGGCGAACGCGATGGCGGACGGGTCCAGGCCGCTGTCGAGGAGGGCGCGGTAAGCGCTCAGGTTGTCTTCCAGACCAGCCGGGAACGGGTGCTCGGGGGCCAGCCGGTAGTCCACCGAGTACGAGTCGAACCCGGTCTTCGAGACGAGCTGCGCGGTCAGCGACAGCGCGGTCTCGGGGGAGCCGAAGACGAAGCCGCCACCGTGGAAGTACAGGATCGTGCCCGGGCGCGCGCCGTTGTCCGGTGTGACGTGCAGGGCGGGTCGGCCGCCGAGCGTGGTCTGAGTGGTACGGACGTCGTCCGGCACGATCATCGTGTCCATGAGTGCCCTGAACCCGGCGCGCAGCTCCTCGACGGAGCGCTGGCCCTCGGGCCGGGGCTGGCGGAGCATCGCTTCGACCTTGGCGAGTTGTTCCTTGCTCATCTGCTTCCTCCTGTGGAATGGCTTCCTCTACACTATATGCCGTGGCATATAAATCGGATGGCATCGCCGACCTCCAGGGATTCTTCGCGGATCTTGTCCGCTGCGAGACGCGCCTGTACAACGCGCTGAACGACCGCCTGCGCGAGCGGCACGGGATCGTGACGTCGCAGTTCGAGTTCCTGCGGTTCCTGCGCGAGCACCCGGGGTCCCGGGTGGCCGACCTCGCCGCGGAATTCGCCATCGGCGCCGGCGCGACCAGCAAGGGCGCCGACCGCCTGGAGAAGCAGGGATGGATCGTCCGCCAGACCAACCCGGCGGACCGCAGATCCTCACTCCTGGCGCTGACCGACGACGGCTCACAGCTCCTCGATGCCGCCGAGACCACTTTCGCCGCGGGCCTGAGCGAGCTGGTCGAAGGCGCCCTCGACCAGTCCACGACGGCAGCCGCCGCCCGGGCCCTCCGCCAGCTGCGCTCCGCACTCGAACGCGACCAGGTCGGCACCCCCACCGGCTGAAAGCGCCAGCCCGGCCAACGACTCGACGCCGAACCGCCGAACCGCCGAACCGCCGACAGAGCCGGTGGCCGGCCGCACCGCCCTGCGACCAGGAACTGCCCAGGAGCTGCCCAGGAACTGCCCACGAACTCCCCGAACAGGAATCCGTGGGTTTCGGAGCCTTGCCGAACTCCGAGCGGCACCCCGACGCTGTCACTGAACGCTTGAGCTCGCCATCGTTTGCCGACAGGTGGGCGGGTGCGGCGCCAAACCCGGCGTCACGCGACGGTCAGAGGCCGGCTCTGCCGTGGCTGAAGTAGCCGCGGAAGGAGATGTCGGACTTGGGAATCTGGCGTTCGCCGACGAGATGCCGCCGGATGCCGGTGGCCAGCGAGGACTCACCCGCGGTCCAGGCGCAGAAGCGGCCGTCGGGAAGCTGGGCCTGCCTCACCGCTTGCGGGGCGAGGACGCCGGGTTTCGCACAGGGGTCGCGGCGGGGCAGCCAGTGGATCGTGGTGCCCGGGGGCACGGTGAAAGGCGTCGTCGTCATCGGGATCGGCGAAGAAGAGGCGGCCGGACTGGTCGTACCCGGACTGCTCCAGGTGCCGGACGTCGTCCCCGCCCAGCGTGATGGACATGAAGTGCGGGCTGATCTGTTCGCTGGCCTGGACGTTCAGCGACAGCATCCGTCGGCTGCGCGGGCGCTGGATTCGGGGCGCCATCGTCAGCGGCTCTCTCGGCTGCGGGCCTGGTTGTCCATACTCATGAGGCAACTGTGGGCTCCACCGGAGCAGCCGAGCCACCGGTAAACTGACGTCTGATGCCGAAAGGCCGCCACGTTTCGACGACGCCCTCGGAGCCAGAAGAAGCGCCGCTTCAAGGTGCTGCCTGGCTGCCGCACGGCTACCACCTCGACCCGCACTCGCACGCCCAAGGCCAGATTGTGTACGCAGCTGCCGGCGCGCTCGCCACCGCGACGGAGCGTGGAACATGGGTCGCCCCGGCCAACCGTGTCACATGGACGCCGCCGCGGTTCGCTCACTCCCACCGCTTCTACGGCGAGACCGACGTCCGCCTCCTCGCCGTCCCGCTCGACCTGTGCGGGGAGCTCGTGGACCACCCCAGCGTCTTCGCGGTGAGCCCACTCCTGCGCGAAGCGCTCCTGGCGCTCACCGACAAGCCGGAGAGACGGCCCGGCGCGCACAAGCGACTGCTCACCGTGATCGTCGATGAACTCGCGGATGCCGCCGAGCAGTCCCTGCATCTGCCCGAAGCCAGTGATGACCGGCTGCGCGCCGCCACCGCTCTCCTACATGAAGATCCTGCCCGGCTCGCCACCCTGGCGGAGCTGGGGCGATCGGTGGGGGCGAGTGAGCGCACCTTGAGCCGCCTGTTCCACGCCCAACTGGGTATGAGCTTCCACCGCTGGCGCACTACCCTGCGCATCCATCACGCCCTGGCGCACCTCACCGACGGCATGTCCGTCACCGAGACCGCGGTGGTGTGCGGCTGGTCCAACCCCTCCAGCTTCATCGACGCCTTCACTGAAATCGTCGGCCAGACCCCCGGCCGATATCAGGCGGGCCTGCACAACGACAGAACGTAGCCGCGCCTTGCCTCAGCGCTCGGTTGCGCTCTCACAGCCGGGCACTCCAAGAGGTTGGCGGCTTTCCGGCATCTGCTGTCCAATCACCGGTGGTCTGCGCATCGGAGGGGTTCCAGAGTGGTGACCGTACGCCGCACCACCCGGGCGGCGCCGTCGTTCGCGCCACCGGCGTGATCGGCCACCGCTTTGAGCATGGAGGCTCGCACACACATGGCTGAGACACGCGAAAACACGGCGGTCGTCATCGTCGGGGCCGGCGTCGCCGGCCTGACACTCGGCAACTTCCTGCTGCGCGACGGCATCGACTGCATCGTGCTGGAAAAGCACCCCCGTGCCTATGTCGAGCAGCGTCAGCGCGCCGGGACCATCGACACCTTCGGGGTGCGCATGTTCCGCGAATGGGGCCTCGAAGAAGTGCTGGCCGGTGACCCCATCCCGCACAGCGAGGGCGGCTTCTACATCGACGGAGAAGCAATGCCGATCGACGTGGACGACGACAACAACGAGAGTCTCTACTGCCCGCAGCAGGTCCTGGTCCGCAACCTCACGGACGTTTTCCTGCGCGACGGCGGAGACCTCCGTTACGAGGCCACCGACGTGTCCCTGGACGACATCACCCGCGATCGCCCCCTTGTCCGCTACCGAGACACCGACGGCACGGCCGAGGCCATCGACTGCGACTTCATCGCCGGCTGCGACGGCTTCCACGGCGTGAGCCGACGCAGCATCCCCGCCTCCGCGCTGACCGAGTACTCCCACGAGTACGGGTACAACTGGCTCAGCGTCCTGGCCGCGGTCCCGACGAACCCGTCCGGCATGGCGATCCATTCGCTCGGTCTCGCCGGCATGATCCCCCGCGGCCCGCACGCCAGCCGCATCTACCTGCAGTGCTCGGTTGACGACACCCCCGAGCAGTGGCCGGACGAGCGCATCTGGAGCGAACTGGAAGCCCGGTTCGGAACTCCCGTGTCGACCGGCGCGATCATCGACAAGCGGATCGTGCCGCTGCGCAGCGTGGTGTTCGACCCGATGAGTTACGGCAAGCTGTACCTCCTCGGAGACGCGGC
This sequence comes from Streptomyces vulcanius, assembly GCF_042653945.1. NCBI lineage: Bacteria > Bacillati > Actinomycetota > Actinomycetes > Kitasatosporales > Streptomycetaceae > Streptomyces > Streptomyces vulcanius. The sequence continues at coordinate 17,221 of NZ_JBHSFK010000035.1, forward strand.
TCACATCGTCCCGCCGATGAGTGCCAAGGGCATCCATCTCGCCCTCCACGACACCGAGGTCTTCGCCCGCGCTGTCATCCGCCGGGTCAAGGAAGGCGATCCCGGCCTCCTCGACAGCTACTCGGAGACCTGCCTGCCCCACATCTGGAACTACCAGGCGTTCGCGACATGGATCACCGACACCATGCACAACGCCGGCTTCACCGGCTACGAGGGGGAGTTCCGCAAGCAGGTCGCCCGAGCCGAACTGCAGCGCCAGTTCACCTCGGACGCTGCGAACAAGCTCTTCAGTGAACTCACCGCCGGCACCAACTAGCACTGGCGCAGCGTCCCACTATCTCCCCTGGGCGAAGATGCCGTCATCGTCCACGTCCGGTTCTGGCGCGTCCGGGTCGCGCAGCGGGCGCAGACTGCCGCCGCGCGGTCGGCATGGGTGTGGCCGGCCCCAACGCCGAGGCGGCCGCCAACAGTGCACAGCCTGCTCGGCACCGAGATCGGCAACAACGGGTGGATCGCGACCGCCTGGTGCGTCACCCTGACCGTGCTCGGCTACCGCTGGTCGACGGCGCAGTTCAACCGCGACCGAAATGAGCGCCTGGGCTGCTTCCTGCAGCCCGTCCCGCTCCAGGGCGGCGTACTCCGACACCGCGTCGGCGTACGCCGCCCGGTCGGCCTCCTCGACCGGACGGAGGTTGGCAAGATCGTGGCATGCGGTTCGACGATCCTGGCAGCCTGAACGACGTGTGCACACAGCGGCTCGGTGAGAGGGCCGGTCGGCAGTTCGCTGCCATGGCCCGCCGTGGCTTTCAGCTGATCCGCCCAACCGGAAGGGCCGAGGCGACCGGTCTGTGTCGGCTTGGTGGTCCTGCCCTTCTTGAACCGGGGACGCTCTGGCCTGAACAGAACGGTGTTCCGCTGTCCTTGCACGCCGTACTGGACACGGATGCTCTCGCTACCTGGCTGGGTACAGAACTGCCCGTACGGTCCGGCCTGCTCAACTTCTTCTATCCGGATCCAGACCTGCCGTACGAGGATTACCGCAGACTGGACCTGTCCGACTCTCAGGTATGCCGCGTTATTCCCGCTCACCCGGCACAGGCGGTCGTGGTGACAGCCCCCCGACCAGCGAGAAGTTACCCGGCTGTGCCGGTCTACGCGGCCGAGGTAACCATGCTCCCGGATTGCTGGGACGTCGAGGACGACGACGTGGAGTTCGACAAGGACCAGCACTGGGGAGCGGCATCGCTGATTCTCAGCGAGATGGAAGATCTGGACGGAAACACCGCCGGGAGTCACTGTGCCTTCGGTTGGCCGGACACCTCGTACACGCTGAAGGTGTCGTCCCGCGACGCCGACGGCCCGGCCGTCCATCTGCTCCAACTTGCCGAGGACACCGAACTCGGATGGGGCTGGGGTGACGCCGGAACGTTGTACTTCACGATCCCGGCCGAGGCACTCGCGGCCGGCGACTACCGCCAGGTCGTGGCGCAGGCCCTCTGCTGTTGATCCGCTGCTGTTGATCCGCACAGCAGGAGATCGTTGCCGGAGGGCCCATCGCCATCGTCCCTTCTTCGGAACCGTGAATGGTGCGTTCGATGTCGTGTCATGTCGTGCACACAGCCGAGCCGAGATCCACCTCCTGTCTCCCCTGGGCGGGCTCCGCATTGTTCGGAGCTGCTATGGGCTGCGTCGCCTGGTCGCTGACCGTCTGGGCACGCGCATACTGCGACGCGGGTTACGACGCCGGCGGACGCTTCGAACTCAACTTCCTGCTCCCTCTTGTCGTGGGAGCCGAAGCACTGGTCGGGCTCGTGGCCCAGGCCATCGGCCGACGCCTGGTGCTTCGCGCGCCAACAGCGGTCCGCGCCTCACTGCCGACGCTGCTGGTGGTTGTTGCGACGGTGTGGTTGGCATGGTGGTTCTTCGCGACCCGAGGGACGCTGGACGGCTATCCCGGCGACTCTGGCCTCTGCCCCGTGAGTAACGTCCCGCCACCGTGGCCTGACTGGATCCCCGCCTGATCAGCCACACCTGATCACCGCTAGCCGGGACGTGCGGCCGCCCAATCGATCAACTATCGGACGGGGGTGGCTGCTGCGGTTGCGGTGGGCTGGCGGCGCCACCTACGTTGTTCCGTCTGAGCTGAGGCCGCTTGCTCCTGCTGACTTCATTGTGACGCGCTGGCGAGGGATCGCAGTCTCGTCAGGATGTGCTGTGGATGTTGAACTTACTGCTATGCAGGCTGTCCTTATTGCACTGATCGCTGTCGTCGGGACTCTGGGCGGATCCATCGTCACCGGAGTCCTCCAACGCCGCCACACTGACCGCGCCGCTGAACTGGCACGCCAAGAGCGGCAGAGACAGGAGCAGCGAACAGTTCTCTGCGATCTTGCGGAGGCATTGGTCGAGCTTCGCCGCCGGCAGATCTGGCGCTGGTCCACCAGACGTGACTACGGCACAGGCAATGACACATACCGCGAGGCCAAAGACGCTTGCTTTGAGGCACGCACGTTGAGCAGGTCGCGTCTGCTCCGGCTTAGGCTCACCGGCGCTCCAGACGTCGTCGTGGGTCTGGCCACGGTTGCTTTCGATGTATCCATAACCATCGAAGAGGCCGCGAACGTTGAAGAGTTGGACCGAAGATCAGAGGCATCCAGAGCAGCGATGGACTCATTCGTAGCTGCCGCAGCGCGGCATTGCGCCGACATGTAGTCGGGCATGCGAACACGGCTCCGGAGGCCCTTTGAGTCTCAGACAATGCGGCTGGTCAGAGCCGTGCAGGTGCTCGTTCGGCTGGGGCCCGGCCACAGATGGTCCACGAGGACATGCCCATCGCCTTAGAGGACATCTCATTTGGCGCGTTCGATAGCCTGCGGTCGTGGACATCGTGGAGCGTCTGGTGCCGGATGAGTTGTGGGAGTTGTTCGCGCGGGTGGTGCCACCGGCCCCGACACGGCCTCTGTTCGTGGCCACGTCAGGGTGCAGGGCGCCAGCCTCCACGACAGCCAGGCCCCGCAGCCCCTGGTCCGCGGGATCCCGCCGATCCGCTCCCGCCGCAGCCCACGCCGACGCAAGCCCGCCAAGCCGCACGCCGACAAGGGCTACGACTACGACCACCTGCGTCGATGGCTGCGCAAGCGCGGCATCACCCACCGCATCGCACGCAAGGGCATCGAATCTTCCACGCGACCGGGCCGCCACCGCTGGACGATCGAGCGCACCATGGCCTGACTCGCCGGCTGCCGTCGGCTCCACCGCCGCTACGAGCGCAAGGCTGAACACTTCCTGGCCTTCACCGCTATCGCCTGCACCCTCATTTGCTACCGCCGACTCGCCAAATGAGACGACATCTAAGGTCCTCATCACTCCCGGAGGGGTCGCAACAGTGCACGGGGCGCCAGATGCCGGACATCTCCGCAGCTCGTCCTCATCGCCCCTGAAGGGGTCGCAACCCGAGCGTGTTCATGGTGGGCGGCCTGGTGGTCATTGTCCTCATCAACTCCTGGTGGTCCAGCAGGTGCGACTCGTCGGTCACGACCGCGGTGCGTCCGCGTTCGTCGACCTCCGCGGCGGACGCCTGAACTGACGGGCATTCACCTCGCGCGGTTCCTACTAAACCCGTGCGAGGTACCGGTGGAGGTCAGGGAGTACCTGGCGGGTCGGCTGGAGATCGCCGACGCCGGAGCATCACCTGCTGGAACTGGAGCTGGCGGCCGCCGTCGAAGTCCGGCAGACGGCCGCGCAGCCGCTGACTGGGGAACGGCTCACTGGATCAGCTCGATGTGCGGATGGTCCGGGGATACCGGGCAGACGTGCAGCTGCAGATCGTAGCCTCGGGCGAGGTCGAGCATGGTCGGGTTGTGCGGTTCGGGATGGGTGCTGGATGACAGAGAGCGGGCTCGGTCCTCGTCGGGAATCCAGTCGGGATAGTTGGAGTTCCATTCGCCCGAGGCGATGGTCAGCAGCGGATCCATCTCGGTGCCGCATGAGGGGCAAAGCCGGGGTAGGGGATCGGTGAGGCCCCAACGGGTCCATCCACCGACCTTCCAGCCGGGAGCGACGGACATCCTGCCCGTGTAGAGCTCGTTGTAGAAATCCTTCGAGTAGGGCGTGTCAGAGCTGTCCAGCGGGTACGGCGTGTTGTCAAAGCTGTCCAGAGCGGCGCCGGCCGCCTGCCACCTGCGCCAGTCCTCCAGCTGCCGCTGGAGCTCCTTGCCCAGTTCCATGATGTTGGGGTATTCGGTGATCTGCTCCGGCGCGAGCAGGCACGGCTCCGGCAGGTAGCCGGGGAACTGGATCGCGGGCGGCTCGGGGGGTGTGTCGAGGATGTCGGTGACTGTGGCGGCGGACCGCCAGAACAGCGCGGTCTCGGGCTGCGCGGGGTGGTCGAAGGGGCACCACAGCACTTGGAGCAGATCTGCCTCGGCCTGCTTGGGCGGGCGCAGCAAGGGGACGTCGCGTACGTACAACTGGGCCACGGGCAGCATGGCGATCGGGCACTCGGGCCACGGGCGGCCGGCCTTGATCCGCTCCTCGATCGCCAGCTCCTCGGACGTGTACCGGATCCCCGGGGGATCGCCGCCCGGCCGGTTCGCCACCGCTGCCCGCATGCGTCGCCGCTGCCGCACGTCCTCGGGCGAGAGGATCTCGTTCCACCCGTCCCACTCGTGCGGTCCCTCGCAGTGCGGCCACGGCTCGTCGGCGGGCCACAGCAGCGGCCCGCCGACGGAGCTGTCGTACGGCGTGGGCGACCCGGGGCGGGGATGCAGCCGGGTCGCCGTGCGTGCCAGCGGGGACAGTTGCGGGGCGACCGCGGTGACGTCGACCAGCCGCGGCGGGGTGGTACGGATACGGAGTGCGTCGGCAATGCTCATTGCCCGCTCGGCGCACACCGACCGGATCTCGTCCAGCAGCTCGGGGTAGTGCTCGCCGTACGTGTTCAGCGCATGCCACACCGCGTCCAGTGCTGCTATGAGCGGGGCGGGCTTGGCGGCGGCGAGCACGGCGGGAAGAGCGAAGTGCGGCTGTGAGATCCGTCCCGGGGTGCGCGGCGTAACGGCAAGGGGCACCACGACGACCTTGCGCCCTGTGTCCGCGAACGGCGGCGGGACGTACGGCGGCCACTCCGGAGGTATCGCTTCGAGCACCGTCGTGTCCGGTACACGAGGGTCGGAGCGCAGGGCCTCCCGCATCCGGGCCGGGTCGTCGAACGGCGGCGGCAGAGGGCGTCCCTCTGCCGCCGCCGAGAGCGCCTGGGCGACCCACGGCACATCGGTCAGGCCCGCAGCCTCACAGGCCCGCCGCGCGGCCAGCAATGCCACTGCACGTTGGACCTCGGGACCCGCGACATCGAGGGCGTGTACCAGGTCGCTGTCGAAGCGGAGCAGACCGAGGACGTTGCTCTCGCGGGCACCGCGCAGCCTCTCGCTCGGCAGCCGCCCGCCCCACTCCCACTCCTCGTGGTGCAGGCGTCGCCCCTCGGCGGCTTGTTCGGCCCGCTCCTCGGCGGCCCGTTGGAACACCTGGCGAGTCAGGCGTTCGGCCTCGGCGAGCTGCTCGGGCGTACGCGCCGTCGCGCGCGCGTAGCCGTGCAGCTGCCCGGCCATGCGCGAGGTGTGGCGGATCACCTCGTCCGGGCGGGGTGGGGCAGGCCAGAACTGCAGGAGGTAGCTGTCCGCCCGGGATTCCCCGGCCACTCTGGTGGAGAGTTCCCGTCCCTCGTCCATCCCCCGGGCGCAGTAGCGGACCCGGTAGTCGGTTCGGGCGAGATCCAGGTCCCACGCGGCCTCGCCGTCCCCCTGCACCAAACTTGTGCGTTCCGACTCGGGGCGGAAGGACACCTCCATCACGTCATCCCAGACCGGGTCCAGCACAGGGGCTGCGTCGTGGACTTCCACGACAAAGCCGACGTCGCCCGCGTACAGCCCGGTGGACAGGACGATCACACCTGGGACCGCAGCCCCGCACAACCCCCCGATCTGGTACGCGAACGCCTTGGCGAGGTCAGGTCTGGCGCTGTCCGGATCGCTCTCGACGTAGATCTGACGATCGTGAACACGCACCTCGCCTGCGACCGGCCTACGCACAGCACTCCCCTCGTCGAGGACGTCCTCAAAGCCCCTGTCGGGCAGGCCGTCACGTGCCCCGCATCATGCCGCAGGCCACTGACAACACGGCCGACGACGCCGCGAGGCCGACGGTGACATCGATGATGCGGCCACTGACGCAAGAGGGTGTCGGTCACGATGTGCCGTTCGCGGCCCGGCACCTTCTTGCCGCCGTCGTAACCGCGTGAGGCTGCCGACACCGTCGCGGCGGCCCGCACCGACTGCGCGTCGATGCCCCCGCCGTGGGCCCTGCCTCGCGGCCCTCCCGTTCACGGACTTCCCGCGCAGCCGGTCGTGGAAGTCTGTGATCAGCCCGCGCTCGCGCCAGCGGCGGAAGAAGGCGCGGACCCGACCCCAGCCGGAGAAGTCCGCGGGCATCGCCCGCCCCGAGATCCCGCCCGTGACCAGGTGACGGATCACGTCCAGCAGCTGCCGGTGACAGTGACCCTCGGGCGATCCGCCCCTCCCCCAAAGCCAGGCCGGCACCGGCGGCAGAGGCCGGACGGCCGCCCATTCCGCGTCCGACATGTCGGAAGGGATACCGGCGTTCCCGGTCCCGGTGGCCGACCGCGTTGCCGTACGCGTGCGCGAGGTGATCACACGATCGTGCAGCCGCGTTGGACGGGAGGCGTTCGGAGGCGCACAACCCATCTGACCCGAGCGTCAGCCTGACTCTGCTGAGTCCGACGAACCCACCCAAGCACGCCTGGCGGCCATCGCCCTTGCTTGGGCAGACGGTAACTTACCGCGCATCAGTGACCATAATGGATGAAAATGGTCGAAATATATGCCGAAACCGCGGAGGCGTGGCGATGCGCGGCAACGCCGAGAACGACGAGGGCTCCGTCGAGGACTACGACGACGAACACGGTGACGAACTCGACGCCGAGCACAGTGACGAGTACGCCAATCCCGAGGCTTACGACGAGGAGTCGGCATCGCTCGAAGAGGAGCCGGCGTCCTACGACGAGGAGGACGCAGCCGGTGCGAGCCCTGACGTCTTCCTCGACGTTCCGATCCTGAAGGTCGACGAGATCGACCTGGACGTCGAGGATCTGCGGGCGCATGTCTCGCTGCAGGCCGAGGTGCTGGATCTGCTCAAACTGAATGTGGGCGCCGACGTCTCTCTCGGCCGCGTGCACCTGGGCATCTCGGGCGTCGAGGCACAGGCCCAGCTCAAGGTGCGTCTCCACCACGTCGCACAGATCATCGACCGAGTGCTCACCACGCTCGACCGCAACCCGGAGATCCTTCACGAGCTGGCGCGTGGAGTCGGGTCCGCCGTGCAGGATGTCGGCGTCGGAGCACGTCACGCCGTGGGGGAGCTGGGTACGGGCGCCGGAAGGGCCGTCCAGGAGGTCGGCCAGGGTGCGGGGACCGCCGTCCAGGACGTGGGCCGGGGCGCCGGGGCTGCCGTGCAGGACGTGGGCCGGGGCGCCGGGGCTGCCGTGCAGGACGTGGGGCAGGGCGCCGGGGCTGCCGTGCAGGACGTGGGGCAGGGCGCCGGGGCTGCCGTGCAGGACGTGGGGCAGGGCGCCGGCTCCGTGGCGCGGGATGTCGGTCAGGGCGCCGGCTCCGTGGCGCGGGATGTCGGTCAGGGAGCCGGGAGAGCCGTTCAGGACGTGGGCGGTGGTGCCGGGCACGCGGTGGAGGATGTCGGCCGCGAGGCGAGCCGGACTGTCGGCAGTGCCGGCGAGGCGGTGGGCGGCGTCGCCGCGAGCGTGGCCGAACCGGTTGCGGGTGTGACGGAAGCGGCAGGTGACGCGGTACGGGCCGGCGGCGACTCCGTCGCGCACGCTGCGGAGACCGCCGACGCCACTGCGGATCGGACCGAGCCGGACGAGCCGCGTGCGGCGCGCAAGGGCGCGAAGGGAGAGCGGGGCCGGGCCGGCCGGAGTCAAGGCGGCACCCGCACGCGCCGGGTGCGCGGAGAGGACGGGAAGCTGCCGCCAAGATCCAGTCGCCCCCGTACCGCCAGGGAGCCGGAGGAGCCGCCCTGAACGCGAGGGGCGGGAGCCGGGAGCCCGGCGGAGGACATCTTGTTCCGGTCTACGGTCCACGCCGAACGGCTCCGCTTCACGCAGGAACCCCAGACAGTCGTTCGCTTCCCCGGCACCGGGACGCGAGAGTCGACGAGCCACAGCGACCGGACCCACCTACCGGCCCCGGTCATCCCCGGTCAGGAATACCAGGACGTCACCGTCGCCTACCACCTTGCGACCCGGCTCACCAGGGAACCGGAGGCCGGGCGGAGCGGTGACGACGACACGGACGGGTGATTCGCAGTGCCAACGGTGTCAGGTGCTGGTGTCAACCGATCGATGCGCCCTGGTCAGGAGTGTGCCCTTCGTCGAGTGGACGAACCGAGCCCCCAGCCTTCGAAGTGAGCCCAAGGAGGGTGCCGCCTCCGTGGTGGAAGTGATTCTGGCCATGTGTCTGATCTGGGCTGGGAGGGCCTTCGACGAGATGATCAGCGGGAAGCCGCGCAAGCAGTTCCTGCGCTTGGTGTCCAGGGAACTCGGGCTCGCCCCCGTACTGCCTCCCATCAGCTGGCCGAGTGCTGCGGATGTGGTGCGCGCCCCGCCCGCTGGTCCAGACAGCAAACAACCCCCGGGTCCATGAACTGGGGGTTCGTGTGGGAGCGGGTGACGAGAATCGAACTCGCGCTCTCAGCTTGGGAAGCTGCGGGCATTTGGGGGCGGTTCGGGGGTTGACCTGGGCGAACGGCCGCGATGTGGTCTCGTTGGGCCCGGCTGGTGGAGGACCGATACGACCTGATCAAGGCCCGGCAGGGCATCGCCCCCGATCTCCCCGAAGAAGAGATAACCTCCGACATCTGGGGCCTGCCCGAGAGCGAACGGCCCGTGCCCATCGTCCTGTTCGTCGACGAGGTGGCCGAACTCTTCCTGACCGCCACCCGCAAGGACGAGGAACGCCGCGACGAGATGGTCACCCAGCTCATCCGCCTAGCCCAGCTCGGCCGCGCGGCCGGCATCTACCTCGAGGTCTGCGGGCAGCGCTTCGGCGCCGAACTCGGCAAGGTCGCCACCATGCTGCGGGCCCAATTGACCAGCCGCGTCTGCCACCGCGTCAACGACGAAGCCTCCGCCAAAATGGCCTTGGGCGACATAGCCCCGGAAGCGGTCGTCGCAGCCTGCGAAGCGGGCGGTGGCCTCGTCCGGCGTGATCCCCGAGCGGAAGTCTGGCGAGTCGTACGCCGAGTCTCGCGAGAACGGCATGCATGCCCTCCGCTACTTCTACGCCTCGGTGCTCTTGGACGCCGGGAGAACATCAAGGCCCTCGCGGAGTACCTCGGCAACTCGGACCCGGGCCTGACGTTGCGCGTGTATGCACATCTCATACCGTCCAGCCAGAAGCGCACCCGTCAGCCCGTGGCTGCCCTCTATTCGTCCGACCGAGGCTGAGTTGACCTCGAACGCACGTGCACTATTTCCTCTCGTGGCTTAGGCCTGGACGCCCGCCAACCATCTTGCGCAATGCCTCGAAGTCACAGCGCACCGCGTCGTATTTCGCGGCATCGGTCATCGAGTCGGCGAACGCCCGGAGACTTCCGCCTCCGACGGCACGATCACCGATTGCTATTGAAGGCAGGGGGCATGGCAAGCTCCTCAGCGCAGGTGATGGTCAGCTCGCCGAAGATCACAAGCAGTTTCCCCCGTTCCTGGCGCTGGGCCACGTAGCCAGCAAGGAACAGGGAAGCGGCAGCGCCGCCCAGGGCCCCAGTGCCCACCTTCGCGGCGAGATCTATGACGTCCACGCCCGCATTGTGGCGAACGTTCGAGCCGTTCACGGCCCGCAGACGGCCCAGCCCCACCAAAAAGCCCCCGCCCCGCGAGAAACTCGCAGTCGGGGGCTTACTGGCGTCGGCTTACTTCTTCTTGCCCTGGTTTTTGACTGCCTCGATTGCTGCTGCCGCTGCGTCGGGGTCGAGGTAGGTGCCGCCGGGGGTCACGGGGGTGAAGTCGGGGTTGAGTTCGTAGGCGAGGGGGATGCCCGTGGGGATGTTCAGGCCCGCGATGTCGGCGTCGGAGATGCCGTCGAGGTGCTTGACGAGGGCGCGGAGGCTGTTGCCGTGGGCCGCGACGAGGACCGTGCGGCCGGCGAGGAGGTCCGGGACGATGCCGTCGTACCAGTAGGGGAGCATGCGGACGACGACGTCCTTGAGGCACTCCGTGCGGGGGCGGAGCTCCGGGGGGATGGAGGCGTAGCGGGGGTCCGAGGACTGGGAGAACTCGGAGTCGTCCGAGAGGGGCGGGGGCGGGGTGTCGTAGGAGCGGCGCCAGAGCATGAACTGCTCCTCGCCGAACTCGGCCAGGGTCTGGGCCTTGTCCTTGCCCTGGAGGGCGCCGTAGTGGCGCTCGTTCAGGCGCCAGGAGCGGTGGACCGGGATCCAGTGGCGGTCGGCGGATTCGAGGGCCAGTTGGGCCGTGCGGATCGCGCGCTTCTGGAGGGACGTGTGGACCACGTCGGGGAGGAGATCGGCGTCCTTCAGGAGCTCGCCACCGCGGACTGCCTCCTTCTCGCCCTTCTCGTTGAGGTTGACGTCCACCCAGCCGGTGAACAGGTTCTTCGCGTTCCACTCGCTCTCGCCGTGGCGGAGGAGGATCAGCTTGTACGGTGCGTCGGCCATGCGTCCGAGCGTAATCCACCGGCCTCGACCCGATGGGGTATGCCCCCATGCGTTCGGTTCGGTGGGTTCGGTCGGCGCGTTCGCCTCTGTGCGGACGCGCTCCGTCGCCGTCCCCGACGGTTGACTCGTTCTGTTAATTGAGTGGTCTCCTCGGCGTCCGCCCTCGTAAGTTGCCTTCACCGCCTGCGCCACTTACGCCATCGACACACGGGGGCTCCGTCATGCCGTCCATCGCCTCGCTCAGACGTGCCGGCCGCGAGACGCTCTCCGGGCTGCCCCGTGAGTTCTGGTGGCTGTGGACCAGCACTCTCGTCAACCGGCTCGGCGCGTTCGTCGCCACCTTCATGGCGCTGTATCTGACGCTGGATCGCGGGTATTCGGCGTCGTACGCCGGACTGGTCGTGTCCCTGCACGGGCTGGGCGGGGTCGTGTCGTCGCTCGTAGGCGGGGTCATGGCCGACCGGATCGGGCGGCGGCCCACGCTGCTGCTCGCGCAGAGCTCGACCGCCCTCTCCGTCGCGCTGCTCGGCTTCGTGACCGATCCGGTCGCGATCGCCGGGGTCGCCTTCCTCGTCGGCGCGGCCTCCAACGCCTCCCGGCCGGCTGTGCAGGCGATGATGGCGGACATCGTGCGGCCCGAGGACCGGGTGCGGGCCTTCTCGCTCAACTACTGGGCCATCAACCTCGGTTTCGCCGTCTCCGCCACGGGCGCCGGGTTCATCGCCGAGGTCAGCTACCGCGCCGGGTTCCTGATCGAGGCCGGGATGACCTTGGTGTGTGCCGTGGTCGTCTTCCTCAAGCTGCCCGAGTCGCGGCCCGGGCGGGCGGACAAGGCTGTGGCGGAGGAGTCGGTCGGGCTCGGGACCGTCCTGCGTGACTCGCGGTTCATGGGGGTCGTCGGGCTGTCCTTCCTCGTCGCGTTCATCTTCCAGCAGGGGTCGATCGGGCTGCCGGTGGCGATGGGCGCCGCCGGGTTCTCCCCCGCCGACTACGGCATGGCCATCGCTGTCAACGGTGTGCTGATCGTCGTCCTGCAGATTCCGGTCACCCGGTTCATCGAGCACCGCGATCCGCGGCGGCTGCTCGTCGTGTCGTCCGTCCTCGCGGGGTACGGGTTCGGGCTCACCGCCTTCGCCGGGTCGGTCGGCGTCTTCGCGCTCACCGTCTGCGTGTGGACACTCGCCGAGATCGTCAACGCGCCCACCCAGACCGGGCTCGTCGTCGCTCTCTCCCCCACCCATGGACGGGGGCGCTACCAGGGCATGTACACCCTGTCCTGGGCGGTCGCGTCCCTCGTCGCGCCCATGACGTCGGGCTTCGTCATCGACCGGTTCGGGGCGGAGTGGCTGTGGGGGATGTGCGCGGTCGTGGGGACGGCGGCGGGTGCCGGGTACGCCGTGCTGATGCGGCGGCTGCCGCAGACACCGGCAGAGGCCGCGACAGAGACCGCGGCCGAGACCGCGGCCGACGACCGTGCGGTCGGGCGGGAACAGGAGTCACGGGTGCATCCGTGAGCCCTTCAACACCTTGTCCACCGCGTTCCGCGGGCCGTGCACCGCCAGGCCCACCAGGTCCAGCTCCGACGTCCCTACGGCCCGTACCGCCGCGCGGTTGTCGCGGTCGTTGCCCGTGGCGAAGAGGTCACTGGTGAAGAGGGCGCGCGGGAGGTTGCGGGACAGCACGCGCGCGTGGGCGGCCGTCAGCATCTCCTTCGTGCCCTCGAAGACCAGCACCGGCTGGCGGAACATCGGCAGGTACGGCACGCCGTCCGCGTCCTCGTACGGTTCCCCGATCAGTTCGGGGAACCAGCTGCCCAGTCCGCTGACCAGGAACGCCGTGACGTTCAGCCGCTGCCAGGACTCCAGGTCCGTGCGCAGCAGTACGGCGATCTTCGTGTCGAAGCGGACGGTGTCCTCGGGGATGTCAGTGGTCTGCGTGCTCATGGAGTGAGACTGACGTTCCGCGTGCCGTCCCGTCTTGTACGTTTTTTGCGTGGGCATCTCACCGTCACACGAAGTCTCCGCGTGGCGTCCGGCCGTCCCGGGCGTCGTCGAGGTCTTCCACGCCCGCTTCACGTCGTACGCCTACCCGATGCACGTCCATGACGCCTGGACGCTGCTCATCGTGGACGACGGCGCCGTACGGTACGACCTCGACCGGCACCGGCACGGCACTCCGGACGACACCGTGACCCTGCTGCCGCCGCACGTCCCGCACAACGGCTCCGCGGCCACGCCGGGCGGGTTCCGCAAGCGGGTCCTGTACCTCGACACGACCCGGCTCGGCGACGAGCTCATCGGGGCCGCCGTCGACGGCCCCGACCTGCGGGATCCCGTACTGCGGCGGCGGGTCGGACAGGTGCACGGCGCCCTCGTGCGGCCCGGGGAGGAACTGGAGGCGGAGAGCAGGCTGACGTTGATCGGGGAGCGGCTGACGGAGTACCTGCGGGGGGCCGCCGTACGGCCGCCGCGGCCCGATCCCGTCCTCGCGCGGCGACTGCGCGAGCTCCTCGACGAGTACGTCGTCCAGGGCATCGGACTCGCGGAGGCGGCGGGGGTCGTGGGGGCCCATCCCGCGCACCTGGTCCGGGCGTTCAGCGGCGCGTACGGCATCGCACCGCACCAGTACCTGACCGCTCGCCGTGTCGACCGAGCCCGCCGGCTACTGCTCGACGGCCTGCCGGCGGGCGAGGTCGCCGCGGCGGCCGGGTTCTACGACCAGGCCCATCTCACGCGCCACTTCAGGAAGTTGGTGGGGAGCACACCGGGGCGGTACGCGCGGGGACCGTATGCCCGGAAGTCCTCCGTCCGGTGACCGGCCACGGCCGGCGTCACTGGCATGGCCATCAAGGAGACAGGCTGAGGGACTCCCGGGGGGCTTCTGACGGCCTCAGTCGGCCGGGCGTCGCGTCAGGTGGGCGAAGGCGTCCAGGTTGCGGGTCGGCTCGCCCCGGGAGACCCGCCACGCGTACTCCTTGCGGATCGCGGACGCGAAACCCAGCTCCAGGAGGGTGTTGAAGGCGCCGTCGGCCGCTTCGAGGATCTGGCCGAGCAGCCGGTCCGTCTCCTCGGGGGTGATCGCGGCGAGCGGGAGGCGGCCGGTGACGTAGACGTCGCCGAGCTGGTCGACGGCGTAACTCACGCCGTACAGCTTGAGGTTGCGCTCCAGGAGCCAGCGGTGGACGCCGGACTCGTTCTCGTCGGGATGGCGGATGACGAACGCGTTCAGGGAGAGCGAGTGGCGGCCGACCAGGAAGGAGACGGTCGTCTTCAGCTTGCGGGTGCCCGGCAGCTGGACGACGTAGGAGCCGGGGCGGGGGCTCTCCCACTCCAGCTCCGCGTCCGCCAGGTAGGTCTCGATGGCTTGCGCCGCCGTGGTCTCCGCGTCACCCATGCTGGGAGCGTACGTGACGGCGGTGGGCCTGGGCCGCGGCCGTGTAGACGTCGGCCGTGGCGGCGGCGGCCCGGTCCCAGCCGAAGCTCTGGGCGTGGGCGGCCGCTGCCGCGCCCATCCGGGCGGGAAGCTCCGGGTGGTCCGCGAAGTTCTCCAGTACGCGCGCGTACGCCGCCGGATCGTGGCCCTGCACCAGGAAGCCGGTTCCGCCGTCCCGTACGGCCACCGGGAGGCCGCCGACCGCCGCCGCGAGCACCGGGGTGCCCGCCGCCTGCGCCTCTATGGCGACCAGTCCGAAGGACTCGCTGTAGGAGGGGACGACCAGGACGGACGCCGCCCGGAACCAGTCCGCCAGCTGCTCCTGGCCGACGGGCGGACGGAACCGTACGACGTCCGCGATGCCGAGCCGGGCGGCCAGCTTCTGCAGGCCCTCCGGTTTGGCGAGGCCGCTGCCGCTGGGGCCGCCGACGATCGGTACGACGATCCGCGAGCGGAGTTCGGGGCGCTCGTCGAGGAGGACGGCCACCGCGCGCAGCAGGACGTCCGGGGCCTTCAAGGGCTGGATGCGGCCCGCGAAGAGGGGGACCAGGGCGTCCTGGGGGAGGTCCAGGCGGGCGCGGGCGGCGGCGCGGCCGTCGGCCGGGGAGAAGCGGTCGAGGTTGACGCCCGGGTGGACGACGGCGACCTTGCCGGGATCGGCGCTGTAGTGCCGTACGAGTTCGTCGGCCTCCTCCGCCGTGTTGGCGATGAGCCGGTCGGCTGCCTCGACGATCTGGGTCTCGCCGATGACGCGGGCGGCGGGCTCGGGGGAGTCGCCGTCGGCCAGGCTGGCGTTCTTGACCTTGGCCATGGTGTGCATGGCGTGCACCAGGGGGGCGCCCCAGCGCTGAGCGGCGAGCCAGCCGACGTGGCCGGAGAGCCAGTAGTGGGAGTGGACCAGGTCGTAGTGGCCGGGGCGGTGACCGGCCCAGGCCTGCATCACACCGTGCGTGAAGGCGCACAGCTGGGCGGGGAGGTCCTCCTTGTTGAGGCCCTCGTAGGGGCCCGCGTCGACGTGCCGGACCAGGACGCCGGGGGCCAGGTCGACCGTCGGCGGGAGGGCGGCCGTCGTCGCGCGCGTGAAGATCTCGACCTCTATGTTGAGCGCGGCGAGGCGCTGCGCGAGTTCCACGATGTAGACGTTCATGCCCCCGGCGTCCCCGGTGCCGGGCTGGTGGAGCGGTGAGGTGTGTACGGAGAGCATCGCGACGCGGCGGGGGCGGCGGTGGAGCCTGAGCCGCGAGGGCGCCACCGCCGAGCGACGCCCGAGCCTGCTGACGTACTGGCTCACGAGGCGTTCCTCCTTGCTGCGGGCATGCCGGATGGAAGGGGTGGGGCCCTCCAAGGGAAGGCAACGCCGGAGGGAGTGGTTCCCATTCCGGGCGGCTTGTGAAGAGAATCGATTTTGCCGATCCATTACCCGGTATCGCTCAACCGTTCGAGGCAGCGGGGCGTCCCCACGACCGCATGCCCGGGTACACCTACCCTCATACGCATGGCCTCCCGCGCGCCCCTCCCCCACTCTCGGCTTCGCTCGAGCGGGGGGACCCCCATCGTGGGCACTGTCACGCGCGGGACCACCAACCCCAACCGGCTGCGCCGGATGGACCGCTGGATCGCCGCGACACACGGCGCCGAACTGCGCCGGGCGGCCGATCCGGTGGCCGTCGACCTCGGGTACGGGGCGGCGCCCTGGACGGCCGTCGAACTGCTGGGCCGGCTGCGTTCCGTGGCGCCACGCGCGCGCGTGGTGGGCGTCGAGATCGAGCCCGCGCGGGTCGCGGCGGCCAGGCCGTACGAGCGCGAGGGGCTGGTCTTCCGGCACGGTGGCTTCGAGATCCCGGTACCGCAGCGGCCCCACCTCGTCCGCGCGGCCAACGTGCTGCGGCAGTACGACGAGGAAGAGGCCGCCGCGGTCTGGGAGCGGCTGTGCGGACGGCTCGCGCCGGCGAGCGGGGCGTCCGGCGGCGGACTGCTGGTGGAAGGGACGTGCGACGAGATCGGGCGACGGCATGTGTGGATCGCGCTCGGGCCGGAAGGGCCGCGTACGGTCACGTTCGCGACCCGGCTGGGGTCGCTGGAGCGGCCGTCGGATCTCGCGGAACGGCTGCCGAAGGCGCTGATCCACCGCAATGTGCCGGGCGAGCCGGTACACGCCTTCCTGCGTGACTTCGACCGCGCGTGGGCTGCCGCGGCGCCCTACGCGTCGTACGGCGCCCGGCAGCGGTGGATCCGGGCGGTGCGGGACCTGACGGCCGACTGGCCGGTGACGGACGGGCCGGGGCGGTGGCGGCAGGGGGAAGTGACGGTGCGGTGGCGGGCGTTGGCGCCACGGGGCTCAGCGGGCGGCTGAGCGCGGGGCTGCGTGCAGGGCTGAGCGCGGAGTTGCGTGCACGGCTGCGTGCACGGCTGCGTGCACGGCTGCGTGCACGGCTCGGCGCGCGCCCAAGTGCACGGCTCGGCGCGCGGCTGAACGCGTGACTGGACGCGTGACTGAACGCGCGGCTGGGCGCGTCGCCGAGCGCGGGGCGGGCTTTGTGGCCGACCGTTCATCCGTAGGTGGCGCCCGGGAACGATCTCCGTGCGTCGTTCGTCACATTGGCGGGGAGATCATCATGCCCGGAAGCACGTGGGGGAAGGGCAGTTCATGGGTCACTTTCGGCTCTGTCGTTTTCGACCGTGACGTGGCACGATCCCCCGGGCACCGAATGTTACTGACGGGAAAACAGTTGGGGGGACGGGGTATGGGACCGGGCAAGCGCGGCCTGATCACGGTGGCGGTGACCGTCGTCTGCGCGGTCACGCTGCTGGGGGCACCCGGCACGGCGTTCGCGGCTCCCGAACCGGGCCCGAGTGCGTCCGCCACCACCAACCCCGACCTGACGCCCGCGCCGGACACCACGCCCGACCCGCAGCTCGAAGCGGTCCGCCAGAAGCTGGAGAAGCTCTACCACGACGCCGCGGTCGCCACCGACGCCTACAACGCGGCGGAGGAGGCGGCGAAGGAGCAGTCCGCCCAACTCGTCACGCTGGCCCAGAAGATCGTCGAGGGCCAGCAGCAGCTGGCGGAGCTGAAGGACCGGGCCGGTGCCGCGGCCCGCTCCCAGTACCGCACCGGCGGACTGCCCGACGAGGCCCAGCTGATGCTCAGCGACGACCCGGCCCAGTTCCTCGCCGGGGCCGGCCGGGTGCTCCAGGGCCAGCGGGCGACGAAGGGCATGCTCGCCGAACTGACCCGGGCCCAGCAGGACTTGGAGCAGTACGGGCAGGACGCCTCCGCGCAGTGGGTGAAGCTGGAGACCAACCGCCAGGCGAAGGCGACCGCCCAGAAGAAGATCGAGAAGCAGATCGCGGCGGCGAAGAAGCTCGAGTCGCAGCTGAAGAAGGCCGAGCGGGAGCGCCTCGCCCAGCTCCAGGAACAGGCCGACCAGCAGGCCCAGACCGCCTGGCTGGACACCGGGATACTCGACGAGATCGGCGGCAACGCGACCGCGCAGGGCAGGAAGGCCATCGCGTACGCCACCGCGCAGCTCGGGAAGCCGTACGAGTGGGGCGCGGAGGGCCCGAACACCTACGACTGCTCCGGACTGACCTCCGAGGCCTGGAAGAGCGCCGGCGTACCGATACCGCGCACCTCGCAGGAGCAGTGGAGGCAGCTGCCGCATGTCGCCGTGGAGGACATGCGGCCCGGCGACCTGATCATCTACTTCGACGACGCCAGCCATGTCGCGCTGTACGTGGGCAACGGAAAGATCATCCACGCGCCGCGGCCCGGCCGTACGGTCACCCTCGCGGGCGCGGGCACGATGCCGATCCTCGCGGTGGTCCGCCCGGGCGGGTGAGGGTGCGGTCCTCGCCTACCGCCGCCACGTGACCCACGGCACGTCCACCCGCCCCTCAAACCCCGGGCGGACGTGACGTTCGTCATCCCGTCCGACGGGCCGCGCTGCCCAACTGCGGTACGAAACACGGCATATGACAGCGGTCTGAGATCAAGCTGGGTGTCGCACACCATTCCGTTGCGGCGCCTTCTGCCGCTATGGTCCCCGTCGGTGGGTCGAGGTCCCTCGCCCCACCATGCCCTCGGGGGGAGGGAAGGAACCCAGACGATGCCCGTACCCGTACCGCGGCAGAGAGCGATCCCGGCCGTGGAGTGCGGTCAGGCGCAGGCCGCACCCGCAGCAGGCGGCCCCTCCGACGAAGAAGCGGACACGCGCACGCGGGAAGCCGCCCGCAAGGACGAAGCCGTACGCAAGGACGCGACGGCCGAGACCGACGCCGCCCGCGCCGCCGCCGCCGAGCCCGCGCACGCATCCGCGTCCGCGCAAGGGCCCGCGCCCGCACCCGCGCACGACGTCGCGCAGGACCCGGCCCACACCCCGCTCACCCTGCTGCTCATCGAGGACGACCCCACGGCCGCGCCGATCGTCCCCGACCTGCTCGACTCGGACGGCAAGCGGATCCGCGTCCGCACCGCCCGCAACCTCACCGAGGCAGAGCGGCTGCTCACCCACGACGTGCACTGCATCCTGCTCGACCTGGCGCTGCCCGCGCCGGGCAGGCCGGGCGAGTCCGACGACGAACTCACCGTGCTCCAGCATGTGCTGCGGCTCGCGCCCCGGCACGCCGTGCTCGCGCTCACCGCCTCCGGCGACGCCGAGCGCGGCGCGGAGGCGGTACGGGTCGGCGCCCAGGACTATCTCTTCCGCGATGAGCTGGACGGACGGCTGCTGAGCCGCGCGATCCGCTACGCCGTTGAGCGGAAACGTTCCGACACGGCCGAGCGCCGACTGGCCGAGGGCAGGCTGCGCGCACAGGAGAACGCCCGGCTGGAGCGCGGCCTGCTGCCCACGCCCCTCCTGGAGGGCTCCCCGCTGCGCTTCGCGGCCCGCTACCGCCCCGGCCGCTCCCGCGCGCTGCTCGGCGGCGACTTCTACGACACCGTCCGCACCCCGGACGGCACGGTCCACGCGATGATCGGCGACGTCTGCGGCCACGGCCCGGACGAGGCCGCCCTCGGCGTGGAACTGCGCATCGCCTGGCGCGCGCTGACCCTGGCGGGCCTGTGCGGCGACGAACTGCTCGGCACCCTCCAGCAGGTCCTGGAGCACGAGCGCGACGACGACGAGATCTTCGCGACGCTCTGCACGGTGGACATCGCACCCGACGGCCGCCGCGCGGGCCTGTGCCTGGCCGGCCACCCCGCGCCGCTGATCGCCACCCCGGGCCGCCCGGCGAAGCTGCTGCCCTACGAGAACAACGGCCCCGCGCTCGGCCTGCTGCCCGGCGCCCGCTGGCCGCGTATGCAGGTCGAACTGGGCGCGGAGTGGAGCCTCATGCTCTACACCGACGGCCTCATCGAGGGGCACATCGGGCGCGGCCGGGAGCGGCTGGGCCAGGACGGCCTGGTGAAGATGATCCGCCGCCAGATCTCCGAGGGGTTGAGCGGGGAGGCGTTGCTGCGGGCGGCGGTGAACGAGGTGCGGGAGCTCAACGGGGGTGAGTTGACGGACGACGTGGCCGTCGTGCTGTTGGATCGGGTGACATAGCGGGGAATCGCCGTTCAGGGGCTGTCGTGTGCCGCCTGCGGGTGCCGCTGTGGCTGGCGCGCCCCTGAAGGGGCTTCCTACCGTCCGCCGTTGTACGGGCCGTAGGGGCCGTCACTGCTGGAGCCGCCGCCTCGGCGGGTGCGGCCGCCGCCGGGGAGGGAGCGGAGGGCGGGGCGGACGTCGACCATGTACACGATCGTCGCGACCGCGCCGATGATCGGCAGGAACGACAGGATCGGGAAGATCAGGTTCACCACGAAGGCGATCCCGAGGATGATCAGCCAGAACGGCTTGGTCTGCTTGCTGGTGGCTCGGTAGCCATCCTCGCGGCGGATGGCCGCGTCGATCAGCGCGAAGGCGCTGAACAGGATCAGGGCGAGACTGAGCAGCGCCATGAAATTGTTGAAGCCCGTCATCAGCACTACGTCCACCACCCGCTCGGTACGACCTGGCTCGTCCTTACGCGGTCACCGTACCCGCAACCGCGCTCCTGCTACCCGTACAACGGGCCGGGCACCGAATGAGTGCCCGGCCCGTAACCGTATGTCCGCGTTGGCGTCGCCGCCTGCCGGCCGTCTCACTTGGCGGGGGGCGTCGTCTTCTTCGCGGTGGTCGCGGTGGTCTTGCGGGCCGCCGGAGCCTTCTTGGCGGCGGGCTTCTTCGCGGGCGCGGCCTCGGCGGGGGTGGGGGTGGGCGTGGCGGAGGAAGCGGGCTTGGCCTCTTCCTTGACCGCGACGGGCTCGGCCTTCGGCGCCGGCTCGGGCTCGACCGCGACGGCGAGCTCCTCGATCCCGTCGGCGGCCTCGCCGCGCCAGGTCTTCACGGCCTGCTCGCCGTGCTCGGCGACCTTCTCGTAGGTCTCACGGGCCTTGACGGCGTACTCGGCGGCGACGCCGACTCCGCGCAGCGCGAAGTCCTGGGCGGACTCGCCGAGCTTCTTGATGTCGGCGTCGAGGGTGGAGCCGAGCTTCTTGATGTCGCCGTCGACGTTGGTGATGAAGTCGGTGACCTTGGCCTGGAAGGTCTCCTGTGCCTCCTTGGCCTTGGCACTGGCCTCCTTGGCACGGGCGGCGGCCTTCTCCTGCACGGCCTTGGGGTCGGTGTTGCGCACGGCCTCGATCCGCGCCGGGGCCTCGGTGCGCAGCTGCTCCACCAGCGCCGGCACCTTCTTCGCCTGCTGGAGGGCCAGGTCGGCGGTGCCGGCGGCGAAGTAGAAGGGGGTCGGGTCGCTGAAGGTCTTGCGCAGGTCGTCGGTGATGGCCATGGTTGGAGATCCTCCCGGATGCGCGTTCGTCATGTTCGCTGTGTTCGCCGTGCTCGGCGAGGGTCTTGCAGGTCCGCAGCTGGGCGGCCGGTCCCCTGGTCCGGTCAACCGGCCGTCTGCTGCGGATCGATGTCATCCATCTCACGGTCGTCGCTCGCCCGCTCCGTGTGCGCGTCCTGCCCGGTCTCGAATCCGTTCTCTTTCCGAAAGGACTCGTAGATCTGCAGCAGGGCCTGCTTCTGCGTCTCGGTGAGGGTGGGGTCCGCGAGAATCACCGCCCGCGTCTCCACCTCGTCCCGGTCCCGCTCCGCGTCGAGGATGCCGGCCCGCACGTACAGCGTCTCGGCGGAGATCCGCAGGGCCTTGGCGACCTGCTGCAGCACCTCCGCGCTCGGCTTGCGCAGCCCGCGCTCGATCTGGCTCAGATACGGATTGGACACCCCGGCGGCGTCGGCGAGCTGCCGCAGCGAGAGCTTGGCGTTACGCCGCTGCTCGCGCAGGTACTCACCGAGATTGCCGACGTTGAGCGATGCCATGCCTCCACTGTGCACCACCCCCGCTAACTATTGCAAGCACCCGCTTGCAAAAGTGTGCCGCGCCACGCCGCCCGCCCGCCCGCCGCCCTGTGACTCGTTGTCCGTTCCGGTGCCGGTGCTCTCGCGCTTGGCAGTCAGGATGGCTGGACTTGGTCGAAGAGGGCGAGGGCTTCGGCGGGGTCCGGGCTCACAAGGCGTTCCAGACCGGCCGTCGTGATCTTCGCCCATCTGCCGGCCCGTGCCCACATCCGCTCCTCGAAGGCGCGGACGGCCTCGTCCAGATCTCCAGAACCGGGGGCGGCGCCGATGGACTCGGCGAGTTCGGCGCCTTCCAGCATCGCGAGGTTCGCGCCCACCCCCAGTGGGGGCATCAGATGGGCGGCGTCGCCCAGCAGCGTCACCCCGAGGACGTGGGCCCAGGTATGGGACACGGGCAGGACGTAGAAGGGGCGGTGGACGAAAGCGGTGCCGTGGCGGAGGAGGTCGAGGACGGGAGCGGCCCAGCCGTCGAACAGAGCCAGCAGGCTCGATCGCACGGCCTCGACGTCGGCCAGGTCCAGGTTCGTGTGCCAGTCCAGCGGCGCGCGGAATTTGGTGTACACCTTCACGTGGCCGCCGCTGTTGCGCTGGGCGACGAGGCTTCGGTTCACTCCGTACACCGCCAGGGAACCGTCGCCGATCAGCCGGGCGAGGTCGGGGTGGCGGGTGTCGACGTCGTCGAGGGAGGTCTCGATCGAGGTGACGCCGGTGTAGTGCGGCACCACCGACGAGACTGCCGGGCGGACCCGGGACCAGGCGCCGTCCGCGCCGACCACGAGGTCGAACGTCTCCTGTCGCCCGTCCGTGAAATGGACCAGTACGCCATCCCGGGTCCCCGGCACCACACGCGTCACGCCCCGGCCCCACTGGACGTCGAGAGGGCCGAGCAGCAGGTCACGGAGTTGCCCGCGGTCGATCTCGGGATTGGCCCGGTCATCCGGACGGGGTCGCCAGTCCCGCAGGACGGTCCCGTCCGTGTCCAGAATGCGCATGGCCTGCCCCTCGGGACGCGACAGCGCCTGGAACTCCGCCAGCAGCCCCGCCTTGTCCAGCGCGAGCTGGCCCAGCCCTTCATGCAGGTCCAGCGTGCCGCCCGGGGGGCGGGCGTCGGGGGCGGGGTCGCGTTCGAGGACGGTGACGGGGTGGTCATGGCGGTGCAGGACGCGGGCGAAGGCAAGGCCGGCAGGACCGCTCCCGACCACTGCGATGCGATGTCTCATGTCGATACACTGTATTGCTCGTATACGGTGCATCGCAACGGTACAGCGCATCGCAACGGTACGGTGTGAGCATGACTGTGTGGGACCGCCCGGAGCCGCCGACTCGCCCCGTGCCGCTCGACCGGGAGCGGATTGTCGCCGCCGCCATCGCACTGGCCGACGAGGGCGGGCTGGAGGCGGTGTCGGTGCGCAAGGTCGCGGCCCGCCTGGACGCCGGCCCTATGCGGCTGTACCGCTACATCTCCACCAAGGAGGAGCTGTTCGACCTCATGGTGGACGAGGTCCAGGCCGAGATTCTCCCCGAGGAACAGCCCGGTGACTGGCGGGAGGCGCTGCGCATCCTCGCCCAGCGCACCAGGCAGGCCGCTCTCCGTCACGAATGGCTGGCCGACCTGCTCGGTGGCCGCCCGGCCCTGGGCCCGAACGGCCTCGCCGTGACCGAGGCCACGCTGTCCGCCTTCGACGGCCTCACCGATGTCGACACCGTCATGCGCGCCGTCGAGACTGTCAGCGCCTACTTCATCGGCGCGATCAGGCGCGAGATCGCGAACCTGCGGGCCGAGCGCGCCACGGGCCTGTCCAAGCACGACTGGCAGCGCGCCCACGGCCCGCATGTGACGAGAATACTGGCCACCGGCCGCTTCCCGGCGCTGGCCAAGGCCGTGTACGACGGCACGGACGTGGACGCCGAGACATCCTTCGCAACCGGCCTGGACTGGGTCCTCGACGCCGTGGCCGCCAAACTCACCCGGCCGCCGGCGTGACGCTCGGCTCCTGCCGAAGGTGAGCGAGGTCGGGGTCGGTGTCCACGGGGCGTGCACTGTTACACCACGGCGTTCAGGGCGGGGCCGAGGGCGCCGAGTTGGTCCTCCATTCGGCCGGCGGACGGACGCCCCGCCTTCCCCGAGTTGCCGGGAGTTCGTCGGTCGGCAGGTGCGTATCGCGGACGGTGTCCTCAGTTTGTCGGCGAGACGAGTTCCCGCCTCGCCGCCGCGATGAAAGCGTCCACGAGTTCGTTGTTGCTGTCGGCGCGGGTGACGACGGCTACTTTGCAAGGTTCGATGCCGACCACCGGAACAGTGACCAGGTCTTTTCGTAACGTTGTCCGTCTGTCGCCCAGGGGGAAGATCGCTATCGCGTGGCCCTCAGCAATCAGTTCCAGCTTGTCCTCGAACGTATCCACCCGCGCGGCCACGGGAGCGTTGCTGCCGTCCGGGCGCGGCTCCGCGCGCCAGAAGGTCGTCCATGCGTCGGCGGAGGTGGCGGCGCACTTCACGAACGCATCGTTGGCGAAGTCGTCCAACGTCACCGACGTTCGACCTGCCAGCGAGTGCGATTCCGGAATCACCAGGACACGCGGTTCTTCGTACAGCACCGTCGTGTGCAGCAGGCTTGTCGGGCAGGCGAGCGGAAGTCTCGCCACGAGGGCGTTCACGGCCCCGTTCACGACCACATCCGCGTCTTTCCAAGCGACGTGACGCGCGATGACGCGCGCGTCCGGATGTGACTCCCGCACCGCTCGCACTGCCGGAGTCACGATGAGGTCGTCGACGTAGCCGATAGTCAGGGTGCGTGGCTCACTTGCTGCACGGGTCGTGGCCACAGCCGCGCGGGCGGTCTCGAGGAGACGGTGCGCCTGCGGGAGGAAAGCCGCGCCTGCTGGGGAAAGCGAACTCCCCTGAGGTGTCCTGTCGAAGAGCCTGGCGCCGAGCTGGCGTTCCAGACGTTGGATCTGCCTGCTCAACGAGGGTTGCGCCACGTGCAGCTCTGCGGCCGCGCGACCGAAATTCCCGTGCTCGGCCACGACGGTGAAGTACCTGACCAAGCGCAGATTCAGGTCGGCATCTCCGTGCGACGGAGACGTCAACGGCAAGACGGACACTGCGTGATCGTACCGCGCGTCGTCAGGCCCCCGCGCTCGATGACTCGCCTCCCGGGATCCCTGAGCGCAGGGCGAGGCGAGTCATGCACCTGTTGCATGACGACGTGCAGAACAGGTCTTGGACCGGGCGCCGCCCGTGACCGTTTAGTGGGTGGCACCTGTCGAATCGAAGGAGCGATACGTCCACATGGGCCAGTACACCGGGAAGAACGTTGTCATCACTGGCGGGAGCAGTGGGTTTGGCCTGGAGACGGCCAAGCTGCTGTGCGAGCTGGGCGCACGTGTCCTGATCACGGGAAGAACCCAGTCGACGTTGGACGCCGCGCTCAAGGAGCTTGGTCCGGACAGCATCGCCGTTCGCAGCGACTCGAGCTCGCTCGCTGGCATCGACGACCTCGTCGAGCGCGTCCGGTCTGCCTTCGGCGCGGTCGACGCCCTCTTCGTGAACGCCGGCATCACACGGTTCGTGCCGTTCGAGGCCACCCCCGAAGAGATCTACGACGAGATCTTCGAGATCAACGCGAAGGGAACGTACTTCACGGTGCAGAGGTTCGTCCCGCTGCTGCGTCCCGGTAGCGGCGTCGTACTGACCACCTCCGTCACGAACTCCCTGGGCATCCCGATGATCAGCGCGTACGCGGCGTCCAAGGCTGCGATCCGGTCGATGGCCCGCAGCTTCGCACGCGAACTCCTGCCGAAGCAGATTCGCGTCAACGCCGTCAGCCCGGGTCCCGTCGACACCGGAATCCTTGATCGTTCGATGCCGTCCGAAGCGGTGGCGCAGGCCAAGGAGGAGCTGATCCAACAGATACCGATGCTTCGGCTCGGTGAGTCGTCGGAGATCGCGAAGGCCGTGGTCTACCTGGCATTCGAAGCGACCTACAGCACCGGGTTCGAACTCGTCGTTGATGGCGGAGGTTCACAAATGTGACAGCGACAACGATGGTGGGGACATCACGCCGGGGCTGCCGGCGACGGACAACTTCCGGCACTGGCCGCCATGGCGGCCGCTCGTCGTCGAGACCGCCCGCCGCGTACTCGACTACACCGGCGGCACCCTGGTGATCCCCATGACCGTCGCTGAGGTCCGCCGGCGGTGCTACGGGCGTCGGGCGACGAAGACGAGTTCCCTGCCCGGGCGGTCGGGGGCGTCGCGTACGGCCTCGACGGTGTAGCCCTGGGCGGTCAGTTCCGCCTCGACCTCCCGGCGTTCGCGGAAGCGCAGGGTGGAGTCCGAGGTCAGTACCCGGGTGTCCGCGGAGAAGACGTACGTCTGGCGGAAGCTGACCAACGGTTCGCTCACCTCGGTCAGTTGGACCCAGTACTCGACCGCGCCGACGCCGGGGAGGTCCGTCACCCGGTACGACGTCTCACGGTTCCACTCCTCCCAGCCGCGCCTGGCCGGGTCGCGGGTCTCGAACACCAGGTGGCCGCCGGGGCGCAGGGCCTCGTAGGCGCCCCGCAGGGTCTGGCGCCAGGTCCGCGGATCCACGATGGCCTGGGCGACGTTCGCCGTCATGGTCGCCAGGTCCACCCGCAGCGGCGGAAGTGCCGTCGCGTCGCCGCAGATCCAGCGCACCCGCTCGGCGCCCGGCTTGCCCCGGGCCACGTCGAGGGAGGCCCGGGCGGGATCGACGCCGACGACCTCGATGCCGCGGTCGGCCAGCAGCAGCGCGAGGACACCGGTCCCGCAGCCGATGTCCAGAACGCGGCGAGCCCCGAACCCCTCCGCCATCCGGAGGTAGGGGTCGAGGTCGCCGCGATCGGGGTCGAGGGCGTCGTAGATCTCGGCGAGGCGTGGATTCCCGAAGCACTCGTCAGGTTCGTCCCGCTCGTCAGCCATGCCGTCGAACCTAGGGGAGGACCTGTGTCAGGAGGTAGGCCTTCAGGATCGTCACCGTGTACGTGTTGCCGGTGGTGTCGGTCAGGGTGGCCTTGAAGGAGACCGACCTCGCCTTCTTCGGGTGGGTCAGGGTGAGGGTCTTCTGGTGGTTCCTGGTGGTGACCGGGGCGTTGGACCAGGTCGTTCCGCCGTTGTAGGAGACCTTCACCGCGAGGGACTTGAGGTGGGTGGCGGCCGGGCCCTCGAGGGAGAGGGGGACCGTGGTGCGGTGGCCGGCGCGGGCTGTGCCGGCCAGGGTCAGCTTCGGGTGGAAGCGGACGGTGGAGAGGGGCATCGTCTTCGAGCCGCTCGGCGGCGTGGGCTGCTTCGAGGTGAAGGTCCAGGCCGCGGTCAGCCGGCTGGTGGTGGCGGCGACCCCGGCCGGGCGGGTCAGGTCCGTGCGGATCGTGTAGCGGGTGGACGCCGCCGGGAGGTTCTCCACCGTCTGGCAGAGGTCGCCGTCGTTGTCGAGCAGGGTACGGCCGCCCGCGGTGACCGTCGTGTGCCGTGCGGCGACGGAGGACGCGGGGTGTCCGGCGCCGTCGACGAGGTCGGGGACACACAGGTCGAGGGTGTCGCCGACCCGCTGCGCGCCCCACTCCTTGCCGACCATCGGGCTGAAGACTCCGACGTTGTACGTCGACTCGTACGTCCGGCCCGCCCGGTAGGACACCCGTGGGTCGTCGTAGAACACGTCGGTCTCTTCACCGGCGGCGTTCAGCTGGCCGACGTTGACCGTCCATTGGTAGCCCTTGGGCGTGGTGACGTACGTCTTCACCGTCGCCGGCAGCGGGAACGGGTCGCTGATCGTGCCCAGCCCCAGCTCGGGGCCGTACCACAGGGCGTTGACGGAACCCTTGCGGTGCGCGACGGAGGAGCCGATGTTCCGCTTCAGCAGGGCCAGTTCGCTCATCCGCGCCGTGTGCCGGTAGCCGGTGGGGAAGCGGTCGGGCAGGTTGTAGAGCAGGTTGTAGGTGGTACTGCCCTTCTGCCAC
Source organism: Streptomyces vulcanius (assembly GCF_042653945.1). NCBI lineage: Bacteria > Bacillati > Actinomycetota > Actinomycetes > Kitasatosporales > Streptomycetaceae > Streptomyces > Streptomyces vulcanius. Next base: position 44,778 of record NZ_JBHSFK010000035.1, read on the forward strand.
AGGCCGCTGAGCTGGGTGCTGAGCCTCCCCGCGGCGGGCGCCGGGCCCAGGCTCGCGGTGCGCAGGTCGGCGAAGGAGCCCAGGAACAGGAGGGTGGTGTTGTAGAGGGTGCCGCCGGTGTCCATGCGGTAGTTGAGGTAGCCGGCCGACATCTTCGCGCCGCCGGGGGCGGTGATCCGGACCGGCTTGGTCCTACGGGCGTCGAAGGTGACCGTGGTGTCCTTGGTGAGCGAGAGCTTCGGCCGGACGAGCGCCGAGGTGCCCTCGCTGAGGCCGTCGCCGATCAGCGTGTCCAGGACGTAGTCGCCGCGCGGGACGCGCACCTTGTAGACGCCCTTGGCGATCTGCTGGGAGTCCTCCAGGGAATTGGTCTCGTACTCACCCGAGTAGCCGATGATCTCGGTCAGCGGCGAGCTGACGGGCTTGCCGCCGCGGTCGAGGAACTTCAGGGTGAGCTCGTACGCCTCCGCCTCGCGGATCACGCCGAAGGAGGTCCGTACGGACCTGCCGTCGCCGTCGCCCTGCGCGGTGGCGACGACCGTGCCCGAGTACGCGCCGTCCGCCGCCTCGGTGCGGGTGTCCGAGGTGAGGTCCACGCTGGCGGTGCCGCCCGCGGGGACGGTCAGCTGCCGCGCGCTGAGCGTGAACATGCCGTCGGGGGCCGCCTTGCCCCCCGGACCGGTCGCGGTGGCCGTCAGGTCCAGGGTGACGGGGCGGTCGCCGTCGTTGCGGTAGGTGACGCGTTGGGTGGCAGGCCGGTCGTCGGCGTGGGGCCAGAGCTGCTTGCCGAAGGACACCGACATCTGCTCGCTGACCACGCTCTGGCCGAGCGCCCGGGCCACGTCGAGCCGGCCGGTGCCCTGCTGGTAGCCGGTCTGGCCGGCGGTCGGCGTGGTGGACGCGGTGAGTGCCTGCTTGATCCGCGCCCCCGTCCAGTCCGGGTGCCGTTGCGCCAGGATCGCGGCGGCGCCCGCGGCATGCGGTGTCGCCATCGACGTACCGGACATGGAGACATAGCCGTCCGCGGCCGGGTCGCCCAGTACGCCGTTCGCCGCCTTCGCCGAGACGATGTCGACGCCCGGCGCGGTGAGGTCCGGCTTCAGCGCGCTGTCGGCGGTCGGGCCGACGCTGGAGAACTCGGCGATCCGGTCCTCGCCGTCGACCGCTCCCACGGTGAGCGCCGACTCCGCGGCGCCCGGGGAACCGATGGTCCCGGCGTCCGGGCCCTCGTTGCCGGCCGCGGCGACGGTGAGCATGCCGGTGCTCTCGGAGAGGGCGTTCACGGCCGTCTCGACCGGGTCGTTCCCCGGGGTGTCCGTCTGGCCGAGGCTGAGGTTGGCGACCTTCGCGCCCTGGGCGGCGGCCCACTCCAGGCCGGCGATGACACTGGAGTCGGTGCCCTCGCCGTCGTCGTTCAGCACCTTGGCGTTGAGGAGCCGCGCGCCCGGTGCGACGCCCTTGTAGAGACCGCCGGACCTGGCGCCCGAGCCGGCCACCGTCGCCGCGACGTGCGTGCCGTGGCCGACCCTGTCGTCCGTGCTGCCGGTGCCGCTGAAGTCCTTCGACTCCGTCACCACCGAGGCGAGGTCCGGGTGCGTGGTGTCGATGCCGCTGTCCAGGACGGCGACCTTGACGCCCTGGCCGTCGTACCCGGCGTTCCAGGCGGTCGGCGCGCCGATCCGCGTGACGTTGTCGCTGACCTTGTCACTGTCACCCTGGGCCTCGGCTTTGAACCGGCCGTCCAGCCAGACCCGTTCGACGCCCGGTGCGGACGTCAGGGCCTGCCAGGTGTCCTCGGCCTCCTCCTTGCGGACGCTGAGCGCGGCGCCGTCCACGCTGGGCAGTTCACGGCGGACGGTGACGCCCCCGTGTCCGTCCGCGAGCAGCGACTTCTGGGTGTTCTTGCGCTGGGCGGCCTTCCCCTCGTACGACACGATCAGCGGGAGTGTGCCGCGCCGGGTGTCGTCGTAGCCGGCCCGTATCAGGCCGCTGACGTCGAACAGCCGCTTGTCCAGGACGCCTTGGCCGATGAGGGCGGCGGCGTCGGCGGGTAGGACGTACTGGTCGTCGCCGAGGCGGCGTACGGACAACGGGACGTGTTCACGGCCCGGGGCCTGCCGGACGCCGGTCACCCGGCCCCGGGCGTCGAGCTGGACCCGGTCGCCGGTGACGAGGGTGACGTACCGGGCCGGGGAGCCGGTGTCCGGGCCGACGGCAGCCGCCGCCGTCCGTAGGCCGAGGCCGGAGCCGGTGTCCGAGCCGACGGCAGCCGCCGTCCGTACGCCGAGGCCGGAGCCGGTGGCCGAGACCGAGGCGCCCGTCATCACTCCCGCGACCAGCAGGGCGGCCAGCGCCGCCGAGGAGGAACCGAGGCGCACGTCAGCTCGCCTTTCCGGGGACCTGCTTGTTGGCGTCGACGACCGCGCGCTGGGTGATCGCGCTGGTGAACAGGACGGTGCCGGGCTTGAACTCCCCGTCCTCGTCGGCCTTGACCTGGACGGTGCGGTCGCCGAGCAGTTGCAGGGTCTTCTTGTCGAAGATCCACTCGGTGCGCTGGCCGTCGGTGTCGTTCTGCCGCGCGATCGCGACCCCGTGGCGGCCCAAGGCGTCGACCGCGTCGTCCACCGCGACGACCCCCGGGATCTTGGCGGCGGCCTTGTACAGGGCGACGGCCACGTCCGCGGGCGGGTAGCTCTCGTTCAGCAGATCGCCGATGGCGACGAAGGCCGCCTGGTCGCGGGGGACTTCGGGGTCCCGGACGGCGTCCGACTCCTTGTAGATCTGCTTCAGCAGCGCGTCGGGGTCGGTGGGCAGCTTGACCAGGCTGTCGTACGCCCCGGTGAGCGGGGTGTCCCCGGCCAGGGTGATGTCCTCCTCGCCCTTCTCGATCAGCCAGCCGTCCTTCCCGTCGGTGGACACCCAGACCTGACGGGAGTGCAGCTCCTTGCTGACGATCGTGGTCTTGTCGTCGACGGTCCTGGAATGGGTGCTGGCCACCTTCGAGGCGACGTAGATGTACTGGCCGTCGTGCGCCGTCGGTCCGGAGGTGTCGGCGGCGGCGAGCGAGATGCGGTCGAGCAGCTGGGGGGCGCCCTTGGCGTCGGCGGCGCCGATCTGGGTGGTCAGGGCGGGGCCGGTGGCCACGGCGGTCCTGCCGCCGTCTCCGTTGCCGCCGGACAGGGCGAGGCCGGCCACGACCGCGCCGGCCACGGCGAAGGCGGCGGCGGGCACCAGGATCACGCGGCGCAGGAACGGGTTGCGCTGCCGCTGGGGGGCGGGGGTGCGGCTGCCGCGGAGGTCTTCGTGGATCTGGGCCATCATGTGCTCCTTGTGGAACTGGTGGCGGCCCGCCGGCAGATCCCGCTCGACGGAGGGCAGGAGGTCCTGGGTCTCCGTCCACTCAGCCGGGTGCGGCTGGGAGGGGTTGGCGTTCATCGGTTTCCTTCCTGTGCGGACCGGATCACGTATCCGCGATCACCTGTTATCTGCCGGTCTGTGCGGGCGAGTTCCATTTTTTTCCCGCTGAGTTCGCTTTTTTTTCTGAGCAGTTCCGCGTCGGCGAGTTTTCGCAGCTTGCCGCGGGCGCGGGACAGCCGGGAGCGGACGGTGCCGACGGGGATGCCGAGGGCGCGGGCAGCCTCGGCGTACTCCATGCCCTCGCACAGGCACAGGGTCAGGACCTCGCGTTCGGGGCGCTTGAGCGAACTGAGCGCGGTGAGCGTGGCGCTGATGCGGCGCCGGTCGTCCAGCCGTCCTGCGGTCTCCTCGGCGTGGTCCTCGACGTGCTCGTCCGCGGCATTGGCGGCGGCTGCCGCGCTCGCGGCGTTCCGGTAGCGCCGGTTGCTGCGGTACTGGGCGCGGGCCACGTTTGTGGCGATGCCCAGCAGCCAGGGCCGCAGCGAACCCCCTTCGGCCTCGACCGACGCACGGCGCCGCCACGCCTCCATGAACGTCGTCGACATGACGTCCTCGGCCGCGGACCAGTCGGCGGTCAGCCGGAAGGCGTGGTTGTACACGGCGCGGGAATGGTCGTCGAAGAGTTCCGCAAACGCGTTCGGATCTCCGGTTCGCACCCGGGTTCGCATATCTGTGGTCACGTTATGAACTGACTGTCGGAGCAGGCGAGTTCCGGTGACCTACGTCACATCAGCCCCGGGCGTCCCGTACGTCACCAGGGAAGCGCCCGGGCGTGCACCACGTCCAGTCGGGACACCGCGCGGGTCAGGACGACGTACAGCCGGTTCAGGCCGCGCGGCTCGGCCTCCGCGATGGCCGCCGGCTCGACGGCGACGACATGGTCGTACTCCAGGCCCTTGACGAGGGTGGCGGGGATGACGGTGATCCGCGGGGACGGGGTGAGACCGGCCGCGTCGAGGGCCTCGCGCACGTGGGACGCCTCGGCGTCCGCGGCCACGACCCCCACCGACCCCTCGTGCGCGAGCGCCTCGCGTACGGCGGTGACGACGGCGGCGACCGGGTCGGCGGCGCCGTCCGCGCGGCGGATGCGCAGGGCGCCGTCGCGGCGGAGCGAACGGGCGCGCGGCACGTCGGTGCCGAGGCGGTCGAGGAGGCGGTCGGCGAGGGCGAGGACCGCGCCGGGGACACGGAAGCCGACGGTCAGCGGGACGACCGTCGCGTCCGGCTTGCCCAGGTGGGCCAGTTGGACCGGCCAGGAGCGGGCGGCCCAGGGGGTGGTGCCCTGCGCGAGGTCGCCGAGGACCGTGAGCGAGCCGAAGCGGACGCGGCGGGCGATGGCCCGGCACTCCATCGGGGAGAGGTCCTGGGCCTCGTCGACGACGACATGGCCGTACCCCTGCGGGTGTTCGAGGAGGCCGCCGATCTCGTCGAGCAGGACGAGATCGGCGGCCGACCAGCGCGCGGAGCGCGGGGAGCGGGGCGGGCGGGACCAGCCGAGCGCCGCCTGTTCCTCCTCGTCGAGGAGCCCGTCCGCCGCCCGCGCCAACTCCTCCCGGTCGCCGAGCAGTTCGGCCAGCACCTCCTCCGGGCGCAGCTTCGGCCACACCGCGTCCACGCACGCGCTGACCGCCCGCGCGCGTTCGATCCGGCGCAGCCAGGCGGCGGGGAGCGCGCCGGCGCGGCGCTCGGCCCGCTCCTGGATCCGCCGCACGATCCGGCTGCGGACGCGCTCCCGGCCCACCTCGTACGGCGGCTCCTCGGCGAGCACGCCGGCCACGATCCCGGCCACCTCGTGGCCCGCGACCCGCCAGCGGTACGACCCGTCGGGCACCGCGACTTCTTGGGCGGGCCCGGTGGTCACCCTGCCGTACACCGCCCGGCGCAGCACCTCCGCCATGCGCCCGTCGTGCTTGACGGCGGCGGTGGTGTCGGGATCCTCCCCCTTGACCGGGTGGCGGGCGATCTCGTCCCGGAGGGTGGACTGCCGTACGCCTGTCTCGCCGAGCGCGGGCAGCACCTCGGCGATGTAGGAGAGGAACGTGCGGTTGGGGCCGAGGATCAGCAGACCGCCGCGGCGGATGCGCTGCGGGTGGGTGTAGAGGAGGTAGGCGGCGCGGTGCAGGCCGACGGCGGTCTTGCCGGTGCCGGGGGCACCCTGCACACAGACCGAGTCGGCGAGCGCCGCGCGCACGAGGTCGTCCTGCTCGGGCTGAATGGTGGCCGCGATGTCCCGCATGGGCCCGACCCGGGGCCGCTCGAGCTCGCGCGAAAGCAACCCACCGGCCACCACGACCTGCCCACCCGCAGCCCCACCGACCGACCCCTCGGCCCCGGAGGGCGGCACACCCGGCGCCGCCGACTGCCCACCCACAGCCCCACCGCGCGCCGCACCCACCGACCCCGCAGCCAGATACCCCTCACCCGACCCCGGCACCGCGGGCTCCCCGGCCACCGACACCTCCCCCGACCCACCCGAGCCCGCCGGCGACCCCGCCACCGACACCTCCCCCGGACCGCCCGGACCCCCAGGCTCCCCCAGGCCGACCGAGGCCGCCGGCTCCCCCACCGTCAGGTACTCGTCCTCCATCCCCGTCAGGTCGGTCGAGTCGCCGCGGCTGCCCGGGGCCCAGCCGAAGCGGCGGCGGATCGCGACGCCCTGGGGGTCGCGGGTGCTGGCCTGGTAGAAGGCACGGGAGACAGGGGCGCGCCAGTCGACGACGAGGGGCGGGGCGGCGGGGTGCGTGCTGATCCGGAGCCGGCCGATGTGATGCCCGGGGCCCTGCCCCACGAAGTCCAGCCGCCCGAAGAACAACGGCCCCTCGGGCAGCTCGTGCAGCGCCTTGGCGCGGCTGCGCAACCCGTACCCGAGAACCTCGGCGTCCGCCCCGGAAGCGGAGACGTCCTCCCCGACGACCACCTGCTGATCGGCACCCTCGATCATCGCGGCGAGAGCAGCACGGCAGACGTCGTGGTGGGCGCGTTCGCGGTGCAGGGCGGCGGTGAGGTCTTCGCGGGCGGTGAGATCGGCGGACGTCATGCAGCAAGGTTAACCAAAAACGTAACCGAGTTACATCTTTTACCAAGTAACGCTCAGCGGAGTTCCGGCAGCCCCGCCTCCAGCACCGCGAACGCCCGCTCCGCCGCCGCCTCCGCGTCCCGCCGTACGTCCTCCACGGCCTCCCCCGCCACGATCCGCCGCCAGTTCTCCTCCGCGAGGATCCGCCGTACGGCGATGATCTGGCCGGCCGCCAGCCGGGCGTCGAGACCGCCGCCGAGCACCTCCGCCAGGGCCGTCTCCGAGCGCTCCAGGTAGCCGTGGAGACGGGCGACGAGGGAAGGGGTGCCGTAGAGCATGTCGTAGAAGGCGCGGACGGCCGGATGGTCGTTGAGCCCGGTGACCGGATCGGAGGCGGCGAGCCCGGCGAGGAAGTGCCGGCGCAGGGCGGGAAGCGGCCCGACCCCCTCCTCTCGCGCGGCGACGACGACCCGGGCGGACTCCTCCTCGTGGTCGGCGATCTGGTGCAGGACCAGGTCCTCCTTCGACGGGAAGTACCGGAAGAGCGTCGGCTTGGAGATCTCGGCCGCGGCGGCCACCTCGGCGACGGACACCGCGTCGAACCCCCGCTCCAGGAAGAGCCGGACGGCGATCTCCGACACGTCCTGATACATCCGCCGCTTCTTCAGCTCACGCAGCCCGGTGTCGCGCACGTCGCTCATGACGGGGAGCCTACGGCAGCCGTGGCGGGGTTCAGGCGGGAGCGGGACCGCGCCACGGCGGGGGTGCGGCCAGCGTCCAGAGATTGTCGAGGTGCCTGTTCCACGTGGCGATGAGGGCCTTGGAGTCCTCGGACCCTTCGAGGGACCAGACGTTGAGGTCCGTGCGGTAGCCCTTGGGGTCGTAGTACTCGGGAGCCGCCCCGCGCAGCACCGTACGGGCGATCACGTCGTAGAGCCCATGGAGCACCAGCTCACGGTTGAAGATACAGATCTTGTCCCTCGGGATGCCCGGGTAGACGCGGTACTCGCACCGGGCGTTGACCCGTCCCTCGGCGGTCAGTCGCTCGGCGAGCCCCGACAGCGTCTCGTCGTACTCCTGGCACTTGCCTTCCAGGCGCTTGCGGAAATCGGGGTCGTCCACGGGGACACCCCTCTCGCCGACCCTCGACGGGACCGTCATGGCCTGGGCGAAGTCGGGGATGAGCACCCGGATGGTGACGTGCCGGGTCGGGCCGGGGTCCTCGATCAACCCTTCGAGGCGGTGGTAGAGCTCGTTGTAGAGGGTCTCCCCGGTGTAGCCGAGAAACCTGATGTCCACTGCCCGAGCGCGAAAGGCGTCGCTCACGAAGGCGCCCAGCTCCCGCGACTTCACCTGCCCCCGGGTGGGCAGGCGCAGCGAGGAGGACAGGTCCTTCACCGTGTCGTAGAGCACGTAGCCGACCAGGCTGAGGAGGGCGCCGCCGAGATACGCCTTGCCCTCCATGGCGTCGCCGACCGGTTTGACGAACTGGGCGGTCAGCCCGGTGACGAAGATGCCGATGAGCAGGACCCTGGTGACCACCGGCTCCAGACGGTCCTGGTAGCGCCGCAGCGCCTGGCCCACACCCCCGGCGCCCGTCGTTCGGCTCCCCCGCGCGGACATGGCCGTCCCCCTCGCGCCGTACGCCCGATGGGGCGTCATATGTCCTTGGATGGAACGGAGTTCAACCGGAATGTGTCCGGTCCCAGGACATGGTCCACCTACGCCAGGGCGCGGGCAAGATAGGGGTTCGCCGTGGCCGGCATGGGGAGGCCCAGTGAGGCGGTGGCGGCCGCGAGGGTTCCCGCGTAGGAGTCCACCGCGCGCCGGACGTTGGGCGCGTCCAGGCTGGCCCCGGTCACCAGGCGGTCCAGGTCGATGTAGGCGGAGCGGACGATCTCGATCCAGCGGTAGACCAGCCAGTCCTGCCGCCAGTTCCTGGTGTACTCGGGGCTCAGGCTCTGCTCCCAGCGGGCGAACATGCGCTCCCTGATCTCCGGGCGGGTCGGCGTCAGGTGGATGTGCCGGACCAGGTCGTAGAGGGGGTCGCCGACCAGGGCCATCTCCCAGTCGATCAGGGTCAGGGCCAGTGGGTCGTCACGCTGGACGAGGTTCCACGGATTGAGGTCGCCGTGCAGCAGGGCCGGCGCGCGGGGGCTCAGCCGGTGCCGGGAGAGGATCTCCCTCAGCCGCCAGTCGTCGGGGAGCCCGAGCGTGCGGGCGAGTTGCAGCGACTCCTTCGGCAGGTTGCGGACCAGATCGACGAGCTGTTCCTTCAGCCACTCGTAGAAGTCGGTCTCACCGGCCGCCGGGGCGACCACGGTGTGGTCCACGGCGGTCAGCGCGCAGAGCTGGTCGACGAGGGCGTCCGCCTCGTGCGGGAGAAGGCCGTTCACGGGGTGGCGTGGCGGCTCGTCGAGGCCCGTCCCGACGTAGGTGTGGATGGCGAATGAGTCGTTCGGGTAGCTCTGGCCCAGCGCGAGGACCCTCGGCGCCGCGACCCGGGCACCCGATTCCTGGATCGCCCAGAGCACGACGTGCTCGCTCAGGTACTTGGGCTCACGCCGGGAGACGTCGGGCAGCTTGCGGCGGACGACCACGGTCGTGTCCCGGACGCAGACCACCGAGTTGAGGTGCGCGGTTCCCTTGAACACCCGGTCCGCGGGCGCCGCGCCCTCGGCCAGCAGCGCCTCCCGTACGGCGGCGTGCGGGAAGTCGGGATGCTCCCCGAAGCGGGGATCCGGCCGCCAGTAGCCGGCCTTCGCGATCCAGTACCGGCCGCCGACGTCGCCGTCACCGCGGGACGCCAGCCAGCGGAAGAGGGCCCGCTCGATCTCACCCTCCGCCGGGACGTTCCTGAGCCGCAGCGGCTCCTCCGCCGCCCGCAGCGCCCGGTGCACCTCCACCGTCGCCTCATCCAGGCGCTTCTGCGTGAACGACTCCCGCAGCGAGCAGGCGGCCCGCATGACGTCCGGGTAGACGGACTGGGCGCGCTCGAAGTCGAGGTAGTGGCGCAGGTCCTTGGTCAGCCCCTTGACCGCGCTGGAACGGAACCCCCGCATCGCCGCGGCCCACGCGCCGATCACCTCGGACCACTGGTGGTCCGGGTACCGCATGCGCACCAGGTGCGTGGCGAGGTCGTGCAGGGGATCGCCGTAGGTCGCGAGTTCCCAGTCGACGCAGATGAGGGGCGGAGAGCCGTCGTACGAGACGATCAGGTTGTCCCTGTGCAGGTCCGCGTGGAGCAGGCTGTACGGCCGCCGGGTCATTGCGGGCACCCGCTCGGCGAACCGGAGCAGGGCGTCGTCGGCAATGCCCAGCGCCTTGAACAGTCCCCCGAACTCAGCCCAGTTGGGCCTGCGGATCTGTTCGTCGGCGAGGCGGGCCAGGGTCTTCAGAAAAGCCTGGCTGTCGCTGTGGTTGGCCGGCCAGGAGTACGGCAGCTGCGGCAGCGCCGCCCGGCGCACCTGCGTCATCTGGGCCAGCAGCCCGGCCAGCGCCTGGAGCAGCAGGGTGTCGACCGGTTTACCGTTTCCGCAGATGGTGGAGAGCGGCACGCCTTCCACATAGCTGTGGATGGAGTACCCGTCCCTCTTGCCCAGGCATTGGGGCGCGTGCGGCAGGACCCCCCGCAGGGCACCGAGCACGGCGGCCTCGTCCTGCCAGGTCCTGATCACCACGGGCAGGGCGTCGGCGCGCCGGACGCGCACCGTCACCGGTGTGCCCGGCGCGCGGCCCACCAGCCGGGCCGCGCTCTCCGTGAGCGGCAGCACATAGTTGCGGTTGTGGTGTCCGCTGGATGCCTGGGTCGATTCCGCGTCCCGGACGAAGGCCCGGAAGACCCTGTCGGACACGTCCTCGGCGGCTCGTTCCCCGGGATGACGAGGGGGAACAAAGTGGTCGACCACTGGCCGCTCCGGAAGTCGTGCTGGGTGGGTGGGGCAAACGGTCGAGGCCGTTCGAGCCTGGATTGTTCGCCGTCTCGTACCTATACGGATGAGACGGGAGTGGTTGCTCGGACGATTGGGGAATGCTAGCGCACGGGTCCGGGCTATTCGGCGAGAAGATTCCAGACCGAGTCGAACCACGACTGCCAGGTCTCGACGAAGACCGTTCCCGACGAGTTCGCGTCGGTGTCCTTCACATGATGGGTGAGCGTGGCGCCCAGACCCAGGACGTCGAGCGCGGTGATCTCCTCCCCGGAATCCAGTTCGATCTGCCGCTGGATCACCTCGTACGGGCCGTGCAGTGCCTCCGTGCCGTTGAAGAGGTAGAGCTTGAAGGCCGGCGTAAGGGACGCGTGCCGGATCCGGACCTCGACGGACGGCACGAGGTGCTCGGTCTTCAGGTCCTTCAGTACCGCGCGCAGTGAGTTGGTGTGCCGGGTCGTGATGTTGAGCAGGCGGTCGCGCAGCCGGGGGTCCGCCCTGTCCTCCTTGACCCTCGGGTACGGCAGCTCCAGGTCCTCGGCCGGCAGGATCATCCGCAGGCCGATGTGCTGGGGAGTGATGGAGCCGCCACGGATCCGCTCGGCCTGCAGCCGGATGTGCGCGTCCAGGGACTCGGACGTCAGGGTGTAGACGTCCAGGGTCACTTCCGGCTGTTCGAACGCCTCGCTGAGCAGTGGTCCGAGGGTCGCCCCGTGGCGCTGTCTGGTGGCCTTGGACGTCGAGGACTGGATCCGCTGCGTCTTGACCACCCGCGAGCCGCTGCCCTGGCGGGACTCGATCCAGCCCTCGTTGCCCAGTTCCCGCAGGACGCGCTGGACCGTGTCCCGGGAGACCCCGTACTCCTCCGCCAGGTCCCGCTGGGAGGGCAGGAAGGAGCGCAGCGGATACGTCCCGTCGGTCATCCGGGCACGCAGATCGTCGGCGACCCGCTGGAACTCCCTGCCGCCGACGTCGGCGCCCTGCTGTGCGTCCACAGGGCGACCGTACCGCTCCCGGTCCACTGCCAAACCACTGACCGTCAAGTCTCAGGCAGGGTCGGCCGATTAAGGATCAGCGAGGCCGGGAAAATCCCACGCGAGGCGGCAACCAGTCCAATTGGACCGGAGGTTGCAAACTTCACTGACACCGGCAAGGAGGTGGAATGGCATGCTCCTGTGGTCCGTGTCACGGGAACTCCTCGGCCTCGCCCTGGGCAGTCTGGCGCAGGCAAGGTTCGGTACGGCGGGCCTGGTTCTTCTGATCATGCTCGGCGCGGGCGTACGGGCACGTCACAACGGCCTGGCCGTGACGGCGGCGGTCGCGCTGATGATCCTCGTGAGTCAGGCCTGATCCCTGACGAGTCGTAGGACCGCGTCCAGCGAGTTCACCACCGTCGTCGCGCCCGCTCCGCGCAGTGCCTTCTCCTTGTCCTGGTTACGCGCGTAGCCCAGGAAGGGAACGCCGGCGCCGCGGGCGGCCAGGAAGTCGGAGGGCGTGTCGCCGATCATCAGGGCGGTGTCGGGGGCGGAGCCCGTGGCGCGCAGGGCGCGGTGCAGACAGTGCGGGTGGGGCTTGAGGAGGTGGAGTTCCTGGGTGCGGCCGTAGATGTGCGGGGCGAAGCAGGAGTTGAGGCCGCGGGTGGTGAGGTACTTGGCCACCACCCGGGGCGAGTTGTTGGTGGTGATCGCCAGGCGCAGGCCCAGGGCCGCCCAGGTGCGTATCAGGGGGTCGGCGTACGCCGTCGGCATCGCCGAGGACGCGGCCCGCATTTCCTCCTGGGTGAGACGCTCCTCCAGTTCGGCCACCAGATCGCTGCCGGGATGTCTGCGGGCCACGGCACGCAGGACGGCGTGCGGATCGAGCGACTCGCGCTCGGCATCCGTCAGCAGGCCGTGCAGGCCCCGCCCTTCGAGCCACTCCACCAGGCCGTCGGCCACCCCTTCCGCCGAGTGGCCGGCGAAGAGCCGGCAGATCGGCCCGTCGAAGTCCCAGAGGACGACCCTCGCGCGCGTGATCGACTCCCGTAGATCCGCGGTCTCGTTCCGCTTCTCGTACCCGCTGTCGGCTGCCACCTGTTCAGTCTGCGTCGTATCAGAGGTCACTAGGAGAGTGTCAGGTCCGTCGTGATGGTTTCCCAGAGGGCGTCGAACCACTTCTGGGATTCCTCCACGAAGGCGGCGTCGCGCTGGCCTGCCGACCTCTCGAAGGAGAAGAGGAGGGACTCGGTGCCCAGCACGTCGTACATGTCGAGCGGCGGCCCCGTGTCGGGGCGCTCCTCGCGGCGCGTGACCATGTAGTACGCCATCAGCGCCTCCGTGCCGTTGAGCAGGTACAGCTTCACCGGCGGGGTGAACGGCAGCGCGCGGAAGGTGATGTCGACGTCGATGCCGTGGGAGCGCAGGGTCTGGAGGTTGTGGCGCAGGACGTGACCCTGGGCGTTGCGCATGGCCAGCCAGCGCTGGTGGACGGGGTCGTCGTCAGCGGTGGGGCCGGCGACCGGGACCGGGAAGGCGAGCGCGATGTCCCGGGACGGCAGCAGGATCCGGACGTCGATCTTCTGGGGGTGGATCACACCGCCGTGGATCAGGCGCAGGGGCTCGCCGAGGGCCGGGATCAGGCTCTCCGCGGTGAGACAGGCCGCGTCTATGCGGACGTGCGGGGCGGAGAAGGCGGCGGTGAGGCGGGGGGCCAGTCCGACCATGGTGGGCTGGGGCTCGTCGTGACCGGGGGCGGGCGGTTCGGCGATGCGCGGCGGGCTGCCCTTGCTGACGTTGGTGAGCAGTCCGTCGTCCTGGAGTGCGCGCAGGGCCTGGCGTACGGCGCCGCGCTCGACGCCGAACTCGTCGGCGAGCTCGGCCTGGGTGGGCAAACGGTCGCCGGCCTTGAGGTCGCCGCCGCGGATCCGCTCCCGCAGGACGTCGGCGATCTCCTGGGGCGAGGCCCCCCTTCTGTTGCCGTTCACTGCCACGCTCTCCGCCACGCTCTCCTGGGTCACGACCAAACGGTACAACTTAGATCCATCTAAAGGGAGTTGATTGAAAGTTGTTTAGAGGTTGTTGCCAAGTGGGGACAACATAGATGAAGTTGGCTACCAACTTAGCGAAGTTGCAGGAAGTTGGTAGGTGCTTCGCTTCCAGTGCTTTCGAAAGGGGGGAAACACCATGCCCGTCCTCGCCCTCGTCTCCGCCGTCGTCGTGGTCGGCGTCGAGCAGACCATCCAGTGGAAGTACGGCACCACAGGCGCCGTGGGTCTGCTGCTGCTCAGCGTCGGCATCAAGGTCAAGAGCCCGGCCATCAGCTCGGTCGGGGCCGTGATCCTCGCCCTTCTGGCCACCGGGCCCGCCGTCAGCTCGTGAGCAGCAGCTCCGAGCTGATCGTGTCCCACAGCGCGTCGAACCACAGGCGCGACTGTTCCACGAAAGCCGAGTCGCGCGGTCCGGCGCCCTGTTCGAAGGCGAACAGGACCGACCGCGTGCCCTCCGCGTCGTACATCTCCAGGTGCTCCTGATCGATCGTCTGTTCGCGGCGCTTCACCGTGTAGTACGCGAACAGCGCCTCCGTGCCGTTCAGCACGTACAACTTCACGGGCGGGGTGAAGGGCAGCGCGCGGAAGGTGACGTCGACATCGATGCCGTGCGTGGAGCGCAGCGTCAGCAGATTGTGCCGCAGCACCTGGCCCTGGGCGTTGCGATGGGCCAGCCAGTGCCGCTGGAGCCGCTCGGTGGCCGAGACGTCCACCGGAGTCGGGAACGCCAGTTCGATGTTCCTTGAGGGCAGCAGCACCCGGACGTCGATCTTGGCCGGTTTCAGTCGTTCGGCATGGATCTGACGCATCGCCTCGCCGATCGCGGCCGTGAGCGAGACCGCGGTCAGACAGAGGGCGTCCACCTGCACGTGATCCGCCGCGAAGGCCTCCGTGATCCGCGGGGGCAGGGCCGCCATCGAGGGCAGCGGGGTCGCGGCCGGGCCGATGAGCGGGCCGGCCGCGTCGGACCGGGGGGCGACGGTCGCCGGGCTTCCCTTGGAGACGTTGGTGAGCAGGCGCTCCGACTCCAGGATCCGCAGCGCCTGGCGTACGGCACCGCGCTCCACCCCGAACTCGTCCGCCAGCCTGGCCTGCGTGGGCATGCGTTCGCCCGGCCGCAGCACCCCGGTTCTGATGCGGGTGCGCAGCTCGTCGGCCACCTCGCGGTGCGAACGCTGCGGCCGTTCCGCCCTCCTCCGACCGTTGACGGAGGCATGTTCCGGCTCCACGTCCGAACAGTACAACTTCCCGCCATCTTTGGGCAGTTCAAAGAGAGATGGTTATAAGACGCTTCCAAGCGGACATAAGTACAGTGAAGTTGGCTGCCAACTTCGCTAACCTGGTAAAAATTCCAGACGGTTGGCTGATCGAGCTCCCTTCCGGAGGGGAGCCGGGAGCCCGACAGCCGGCACCGAGCACAGCCACAACTGCAGATCGCCGCACAGCCACAACCGAACATCGCACGCACAGCCACAACTGAACAGCTACGGATGCACAGACACCGATCCCGCTACCCGAGGGAGGTTCAGAACAGATCCGGGCACCAAGGCCGCCCGGACGTGCGCAGCAGGGCGTCCGCCCGTCGGGCGGCGCCCGCTCGTTCTTCCCTGATCCGGCCCAGCGCCGCGAGCCGCACCGCCGACTGGTCGCCCAACCAGAGCGACCCCAGCTCGGCCACGTCCAGCGTGAGATCGGCGCTGCGGCTCGTCGGCACACAGGACGCGCCCTCGGCGCCCGCGTCCAGCGCGAAGCGCCCGCCGGCCGGCCCCGCCCGGTCGACCACCTCCAGGACCAGACCGGCGCCCGTCCCGTCGTACGTCCGCGCCTCCATGGCCGCCACCACGTCCAGCAGCCGCACCCACAGCCAGTCCGCCTGCGTGGTGATGCTCGCCGCGCGCGGGTCCGGCAGGAGCAGCGGAAGCAGGTCGTCCGGGGAACGCCAGCCGGACTTCACCCGGGCGATCCAGTCGATGGAGCACAGGTAGTGCCACAGGGCGCGCTCCGCCGCCGGGGTCACCGACAGCAGCCAGTGCACCGAGGCGGTGTTCCACGGCTGCTTGCCGTCGGTCCACTCGTCGTCCGAGCCGTACGCGACCATGCCCTCGACCTCGCCGTCCGCCGAGCGGTACACCGCGTGGAAGGGCTCGGCCCAGTCACGGCCGTTCACGTTCAGCACCCCGGTGTTCATGTCCCACCAGCGCTCGTGCCGGCTGACCGCGCCGGGCTGGGCGCGCCGCAGCCGGTCGTGCAGCCCGGGGCCGAGCTTGCGGACCTCCTCGCCGTCGACCAGGTCGATCCGGCCGCCGCTCAGGGGGACCTCGCCACGCGGGTCGAGACCGGCACGGGCGACGTCGATCGTCCACTCGGTCATGGTCGTGGCCGGGCCGAAGCCGTACCGGCCGTAGATCCGGTACTCGGCGGCTATGAGGGTGGCGACGACGTCCCCGCGGTCCTTCGCCGCCGTCAGGTCCTCGGCCATCATGCGGGTGAGGAGGCCGCGCCGGCGGTGGGTGGGCGACACGGTGACGTTGGAGACGGCGTCGGCGGGGACGGAAGCGCCGCCCACCACCGTGAGCTCCTGCGGGAAGGAGCGGAACGTGGCCACACAGGCACCCTCGTCGAAGGCGCCGTAGGTACGGGAGCCGGAGTCGGCCAGCGAGGTCCTACGGTCGGCGAGGGCCTGCGGAGTGGGGTTCGGCGGGCGGAGGAAGCCCGTGTTCAGGGCGCGGATCCAGGCCGGCAGTTCGGGGTCGGTGATGAGGCGGACGTCCATGGCGTCACGGTAGGTGCGGGCCAGGACGACTGTCGCCGCAATTTCCCTCCTCCCGAGGACGGGCTACACCAGCAGGTCGTCCACCTGGGCCTCGCCCTCCCGGTATCTGCGGGTGATCTCCGCGCCGCAGTCGTCGGCCGTGCGCTGAAGACGCTGCCGGCACCGGGAGACCTGCTGTTCGTACCGGACCAGGCGGGCCATCGCCGTGTCGAGTTCGGGGTCGGTGCGGGCGCCGAGGTCGGAGAGTTCGACGTCGGAGAGCATGTCGGCGGCCAGCCGGCCGTACTCCTCGCTGTGCGGGGTGCCGAGCGTGACATGGCGGGCCGAGGAGCGGTGGCGGGCCGGGGCGTCGGTGAGGATCTCCGGCAGCCGGTCGACGACGGAGGCGGCGCCCGTCGGGGAACGCCGGGCCAGTTCGGCGCGCAGGATGTCGATACGTCCCTGCAGCAGCCGGCGCACGTAGCTGAGGTCCGCCTCGTCGCGCTGGGCGCCCTGGCGCAGGGTGCGCAGTTCGGGCAGGCTCAGCCGGCCCAGATCGTGCTCGGGCGGTTCCGCGGGCAGTGCGGGACTGTCGCCGCGCTGGGCGGGCGGCCGGTGTGTGGCCGGCCGCCCGGTACTCGGTGTGCTCATGGGTGTCCCTCTACCGTCCCCTCGACCGGCGCGTGGTGGAAGCATCGTGCCACCCCAAGTCGCCGCTATGTGACCGAGTCCCCCCGAACGGCCCCAGATAGTGCCTTAAGGAGCAAAAATGGGCCCTGCGCACGTGCGTGCGAGGCACCCGGCATGATGGTCCGCATGCGAGCGGTGGTGCAGCGCGTGGACGGCGCGAGTGTCGAGGTGGACGGCGAGACGGTCGGGGAGATCACCGGCGAGGGACTGTGCGTCCTGGTCGGGGTCACCCACGAGGACACCAAGGAGAAGGCCGCCCAGCTCGCCCGCAAACTGTGGTCGGTGCGGATGCTGCACGAGGAGAGGTCGTGCAGCGACATCGACGCGCCCCTCCTGGTCATCAGCCAGTTCACGCTGTACGGCGACGCCCGCAAGGGCCGCCGCCCCACCTGGAACGCCGCCGCTCCCGGACCGGTCGCCGAGCCGCTCGTCGAGGAGGTCGTGGCGCAGCTGCGGGCCCTCGGCGCGACGGTGGCGACGGGCCGGTTCGGCGCGCGCATGCGGGTCGCGCTGACGAACGACGGCCCGTTCACCGTGCTGCTGGAGATCTAGGGCTCGACCACCATTTCCTGGGCGGCGGCCGTCGTACCGGCGATCAGCGGGGCGTCCACCGGTACGTTCCGCTTCACCAGGGCGAGCGCCACCGGGCCCAGCTCGTGATGCCGTACGGACGTCGTGATGAAGCCGATCTTGCGACCGTCGGGGGCCTCGTCGGCGACGCGGAGCTCGGTGCCGGCGACGGGGAGGTGGACCTCGCTGCCGTCGAGGTGGAGGAAGACCAGCCGGCGCGGCGGCTTGCCGAGGTTCTCGACCCGGGCGACGGTCTCCTGCCCCCGGTAGCAGCCCTTCTGCAAGTGCACCGCCGTACCGATCCAGCCCAGCTCGTGCGGGATCGTGCGGTGGTCGGTCTCGAAGCCGACGCGGGGGCGGTGCTGCTCGACGCGCAGTGCCTCGTAGGCCAGGATCCCGGCCGCGGGACCGGCCTTCCCGGCGTACGCCTCCAGGTCCGCGCGCGGCAGGAAGAGATCACGGCCGTACGACGTCTCGCGTACGACGACCCCGTCCGGGACCTCGGCGATGGAGCCGGCGGGCAGGTACAGGACCGCGAACTCGTCCGTCCGGTCGGCGACTTCGACCCGGTAGAAGAACTTCATCGACTCCAGGTAGGCGATCAGCGCCTCCTGGCTGCCGGGCTCGACATGGGCCCAGACCGTCTCGCCGTCGTCGACCAGGTAGAGCGCGTGCTCGATGTGGCCGTGCGCGGAGAGGATCAGCGCCTCGGTGGCCCGGCCGACCGGCAGGTCGCTGACGTGCTGGGTGAGCAGCAGATGCAGCCAGCTCAGCCGGTCCTCGCCGGTGACGGCGACGACTCCGCGGTGGGAGAGGTCGACGAATCCGGTGCCGTCGGCGAGGGCGCGCTGCTCACGGAACAGGTCGCCGTAGTGGGCGGCGACGCTTTCGTCCACGCCCTCGGCGGGGACGGCGCCGGGCAGGGTCAGCAGAGGGCTCTTCATGTACCTAGCCTACGACTCGGTAGTTGAAGTCTTTAGCTTGAACGAGCAGTCCTGGCAGCGGCCGAAGATCGCGAAGTGCTTCATGTCGGTCTCGAAGCCGAAGGTCTCGCGCAGCTTGGCCGTGAAGTCGGCGGCCACCGCCACATCGGTCTCGATGACGTTGTCGCAGTCACGGCAGACCAGATGGATGTGGTGGTGCCGGTCGGCGAGATGGTAGGTCGGCGCGCCGTGCCCGAGATGGGCATGGCTGACCAGCTCCAGCTCCTCCAGCAGCTCCAGCGTCCGGTAGACGGTCGAGATGTTGACCCCCGACGCCGTCTTCCGTACTTCGCCGAGGATGTCGTCGGGGGTCGCGTGCTCAAGAGTGTCCACGGCTTCGAGCACGAGCTGCCGCTGCGGCGTCAGCCGGTAGCCGCGCTGCCTGAGATCGCTCTTCCAGTCGGTGCTCACCACACCACAGAGTCTAGGACTACTTGAAGAAAGCGATCCCGTCGTCCGGCATGTCGTCCGGAAGGGCCTTGGCCCAGCGTTCGACGTCCTCCGGGGTGACGACCTTCTTCAGGTGGGCCGACATGTAGGGGCGCAGCTCGACCTCGGGGGTCTGCTTCTCGCCGACCCACATGAGGTCGCTCTTGACGTAGCCGTAGAGCCGCTTGCCCCCGGTGTAGGGCCGCGAGGCAGCGGTACGCGCCACGGCGTCGGTCACCAGGTCGATCTGCGGCTGCTTGGCGGCGAGCTCGCCGTACCAGATCTCGATGACGCCGTCGTCGCGGGTCATCGTGACCTCGACCTTGCGGGCGCCGTCGATCCGCCAGAAGCCGGACTCGGACTCCAGGGGCCGGACCTTGTTGCCGTCGTTGTCCAGGACCCAGGTGTGGGAGTGGTACTCCAGGAAGTCCCGGCCGTCATGGGTGAAGGTGACCTCCTGCCCGAAGTTGCACTTCTGCGAGCCGGGGAAGTCGTGCACGCCCGCGCCCGCCCAGGTGCCCAGCAGGAAGGCGAGGGGGACGAGGTCCTTGTGGAGGTCGGACGGGATCTCGATCATTGGTCTTCCTAGACGTGGGTCAGCGCTGGCCCTGGTACAGCTTCTTCACGGTCAGACCGGCGAAGGCGAGCACGCCGACGCAGACCAGGACCAGCAGGGTTTCGAAGAAAGTCTCCACGGGTGCTCCTCGGATGAGCGTGTGCAAGGCCGGGCCCCAGCTTACGCGGCCGGGGCCCGGCCCTTCCTCCGAGGGGGCTCAGCCCAGCAGCTGGCTCTGCAGGGTCACCGTCTGCTGGAAGGGGACGGCGGCAGTTTCCCCCTTGCGGGACTGTACGACCACGGCGACGACGTCACCCGCGCGCAGATACGCCTGGCGCACGTGTTCGGCGCCGTACGGCTTCACCTCGTCGTAGGAGTAGCGCGAGACCCCCTCGACGTCGGCGGCGGTCGGGTACCCGTCGTCGAAGTCCGTGTCCGCGGCACCGCGTGCGGCGAAGGCGGGTTCGTCGTAGTCGGTGAGGTTCCCGTAGACCTCGTCGGCGACGGCGCCCGTGTCGAACTGCAGCAGGTAGATGCCGGTACGGGTGCCGTCCTCGGTGGTCCAGCCACGGGCCGCGACATGCCGCAGCCCGTAGTCGGTGAGGAGCTGGCCGACCTCGTCGCGGTCCTCCTTCTCGGCGTACACCGTCAGGAAGTCCTTCGTCGCCAGCCAGCCGTCCGCGCCGCGCAGGGCCTTGTCCTCCGTGGCGCCCTCGGGCGCGGGCAGCAGCAGGGCGCGCAGGTCCGCGTAGTGGGCGGCGGCCCAGTTCCCGGTGTCGAACGGGCCCGGGCTGCCGGACGGCAGCGGCGCCCTGCTGATCTCCGGGTACACCCACCGCCCGTCCGACTCGGTGGCCAGCCCCGGCAGATCGGTCCGCTCCATCCCCGCGATCCCGAACGCCGTCCCCGCCCCCACGGAAGCGAACACGGCCACCACGGCAACCCACCGCGACACGGCCCGCAACACCCGCCGGTCCTTCGGCGGCGGGACGGGCACGGGCACGTCGACGGCGGGCACGTCGACGGACACCGGCCCGTCCGGGGCCTGGGCGGATGACGGCTCAGGGGCGGTGGGCTCCGCGGGCTCGATCGGCTCCCCCGGCTCGGAGCCGACCGCCCGGTTCGGTTCGGTGGTGGCCGGCTGGTGCTGCTGGTCGGTCATACGGACTGTCCCGGGTCGTCGATACGGTCGAGTTGTGCGGCGAAGAACTTGGCGACGAAGTCGCCGTCGAGCGGGCCAGGCCCGTCCGCGGTGACGTTGACCAGCACATCTCCCACGGAGGTGGTGCAGAACGCGCCGCCCAGTTCGTCGTCGCCGCCCTTGGGCGTCAGGAAGCAGCGCACACCCTTGTGCCCCTTGATCTCCGGGCCCCTGCGGAAGACGTCCGTGGCGTCCAGGTACGTGTTGAAGGACGTCGCCATCCGGCGTACGGCGGTACGGTCCGCCAGCCGGGTCAACGTCACGTCGAACGTGATCGCGTCGACTTTGTTGTAGCTCTCCCGGCCGACGACATAACTCCGCATCCCCATGCCCTGGATGCGCTGCTTGTCGATCAGCTTCTCCATCTCCCGGCGGGTCGCGGCGGGCAGTTCCTTGACCGACTCCTTGCTCAGGGCCGTGGCCTGCGCCCCGCTGAACGCCGCGTCCGGGCCGAACTCCGCGAGGTCGGGACCGCGGTTGTAGCCGTCGGTGCCGAACGGCAGGAACAGCGCGCGCAGCCCCGACGCCGGCTTCGCGTCCGGTTCGGCCTTGGCCGCCGCCGGGAACCGCCACGTCGGCTGTTCGGGCGCCCGGTCCGCGTCCCGCACGCTCACCACGGTGTAGCCGACGCCACCGACCAGCGCGCCCGCAAGCACCACGGATCCGGCGACGGCCGCGACCCGGCCGGTACGCGCTCTCACAGCTTCCCCATCTGTCGCTGGGCCAGGTCCATGATCTTCGCCTTGGAGATCGGCTTGCTGTCGTTCACCCAGACCTCCACGCAGACGTCCCCGCGCCAGGCGTAGGCCTCGGCCCGGTACAGCGGGAGGTAACCCGCCCTCCGCTTGGGTGAGGTGTGCACGTACGCCCTCCCGTCCCCGGTCCCCGGAATGGACCAGCTGCGGGTGTCGTCCCCCTTCGCGGCCCAGTAGTGGTCGTGCTCGGCCCACTCCGACGCGGCCGGCTTGCTCTCCTGGAGGAACTGCACGAGAGCGATCCCGACCTCGTACGTGTCGCCCACCCGCCACGAGGTGACCGCCACCCGACGGAACTCGTCGTCGACAAGGTTGTTGAACGCGTTGTCCGGCCTCTCGTACCGGTCCGCGTACGACGCGATGTCCTCCCAGCCGTCGTTGCCCGCCGAGAACTGGCCGTCCGCCGCCCCCTTGGGCCGGGACAGCAGCAGCTTCCGGAGGTCGCCGTGCGTCTTCACCCCGCGGTCCCGCGCCGCCGACAGCGGCTCGACCTCGCCCTTCGCCTGTCGCAGCACGGGTTGCGACAGCGGCGGCAGCGCGGTGGGCTCGCGCCCGGCCTGGACGACGTACCCGGTGCACACGCCCGCGACGACGCCCAGTACGACGGCCGCGGCGATCATCGTCGCGGTACGACCCCGGCGGCGCGTCCGCCCCGCGGGCACCGCTTCGTCAACCCTCTCGGGCTCTTCCACAGCATCCCCCTCATTCACATGTGTCACAGCTGACTCATGGACAACGCGGGCAGTTGTAGACGGGCTGATTACGATTCAGGCATGGCGAAGAAGCTCGTGATCAAGGTGACGGCGGGGGCCGATGCCCCCGAGCGGTGCTCTCAGGCGTTCACGGTGGCGGCGGTGGCCGTGGCCAGCGGGGTCGAGGTGTCGCTGTGGCTGACCGGGGAGTCCGCGTGGTTCGCGCTGCCGGGCCGGGCCGCCGAGTTCGAGCTGCCGCACGCGGCCCCGCTGCCCGACCTGATCGGGTCGGTCCTGGCCGGCGGCCGGCTCACCCTCTGCACCCAGTGCGCGGCCCGGCGCGACATCACGGAGAAGGACGTCATCGAGGGCGTACGGATCGCGGGGGCGCAGGTGTTCGTGCAGGAGGCGATGGCGGACGGGACGCAGGCGCTCGTCTACTGAGCCTGCCACAGGCAGAAGGGGTGTCCCGACGGGTCGAACAGCACCCGGACGTCGTCCTGGGGCTGGTACTCGGCGAGCCTGGCCCCCTCCGCGACGGCCCGCGCGGTCTCGCTTCCGAGGTCGTCGACCTGAATGTCGAGGTGCAGCATCATCTGCTGGTCGCCGGGGTCGCGGCCGGGCCAGACGGGCGGGACGTACGCGGGTTCCGTCTCGAAGGCGAGGGACGTGCCCCCGGTGCCGGGCGGGGGGCCGATGAGCACCCAGTGGGGTTCCTCGGCGCGTACCTCGTACCCGAGCAGCCGCAGATAGAAGCCGGCGAGTTCATGCGCGTCGTGTGCGTCGAGCACGACGGTGGACAGCCTGGTGGGCGACATGCCCACCTTCCTACTGGCGGCGCTTCTTGCCGTCCAGTTCGTCCCACCACTCGTCCGACTTAGGGTCGCCGGAGGGGTCGTCCCACCAGCGGTCCTCGGGGCCCCGGCGGTTGGCGACCATCGCGGCCAGGGGCGGGATGACCATGGCGACCAGGCACATCCCGACGGCCACCGGGACCGACCAGATACGGACGACTCCCCAGGCCAGCACGAACAGCCCGATACAGGTGCCCATCATCGCGAAGTAAAGGTGCCGCCGACGCGCGTACATAGGTTCAGGGTAGATCCGAGGCAGCGAGTCCGGGCGGCCCGGGAACCCGGCACGCAGACCCACACCGAAGGCCGACGGACGGAGTCCGGCGCAGGGGCCCGAAGCCTGCGCAGCAGTGCGAGGGGCCCGTCAGGGACAGCTCCGGGCAGCCGGAAGGGCCGTACCCCGCACGGGATACGGCCCTTCCGGCAGGCAACGTCAGACCGCGATCGCGACCTCCGCCAGGCCGCCCTGCTGGGCGACGACCGTGCGGTCGGCGGTGGCGCCGGGGACGAGGGCGCGGACGGTCCAGGTGCCCTCGGCCGCGTAGAAGCGGAACTGTCCCGTGGCGGAGGTCGGGACCTCCGCGGTGAACTCACCGGTCGAGTCGAGGAGACGGACGTATCCGACCACCGGCTCGCCGTCGCGGGTCACCTGGCCCTGGATCGTCGTCTCACCGGGCTTGATCGTCGAGGCGTCCGGGCCACCGGCCTTCGCTCCACACATGCTGCTACTCCAGAGGTCTTGAACGGTCGGTCGGGTGCTTGCTTACTTGGTTACTTGTTGGCGCCGAGCTCGATCGGGACGCCGACGAGGCTGCCGTACTCGGTCCAGGAGCCGTCGTAGTTCTTGACGTTCTCGACACCGAGCAGCTCGTGCAGGACGAACCAGGTCAGGGCCGAGCGCTCGCCGATACGGCAGTAGGCGATGGTGTCCTTGGCGAGGTCGACCTGCTCCTCGGCGTAGAGCTCCTTGAGCTCGTCGTCCGACTTGAAGGTGCCGTCGTCGTTGGCGTTCTTGGACCACGGGATGTTGCGGGCGGACGGGACGTGGCCCGGGCGCTGCGACTGCTCCTGCGGGAGGTGGGCGGGCGCGAGCAGCTTGCCGCTGAACTCGTCGGGCGAGCGGACGTCGACGAGGTTCTGCGAGCCGATGGCCGCCACGACGTCGTCGCGGAAGGCGCGGATGGCGGTGTTCTGCGGCTTGGCCGTGTAGGAGGTCTCGGCGCGCGCGGGCACCTCCTCGACCAGCTCGCGGGCGTCCAGTTCCCACTTCTTGCGGCCACCGTCGAGGAGCTTGACGTTCTCGTGGCCGTACAGCTTGAAGTACCAGTAGGCGTAGGACGCGAACCAGTTGTTGTTGCCGCCGTACAGGACGACCAGGGTGTCGTTGCCGATGCCCTTCGCCGAGAGGAGCTTCTCGAAGCCCTCCTGGTCGATGAAGTCACGGCGGACCGGGTCCTGGAGGTCCTTGGTCCAGTCGATCCGGATCGCGTTCCGGATGTGGTTCTTCTCGTAGGCCGACGTGTCCTCGTCGACCTCGACAATGGCGATGTCGGCGCTGTCGAGGTTGGCCTCGACCCAGTCGGCGTCGACCAGGACGTCGTTGCGGCTCATGCTCGTTCTCCTCCGGGGCAGGTGCGGCGGGGGTGTGCAAGAAGGAAGGGGTGCGCGGCCGGGTCTCGCCGGCGGCCGGCGCACGGATGCCCTCTGGTGGAGGGCGCCGGGAGGGGCGGAAGGCCGGCGGCGCTTCCGCTTCAGAAAGTGCGACAGAGCATGGCGGCGACGCGGCACAGGTCGACTGCCCGCCGCTTCGTGAGATCCGCCTGTCGCTGCATCATGCCGTCGATCGTAGGGACGGACAGGCGGGCGTGTCATCAGCTGGCCGAATGGCGAGACGCGATCGTCCGGACTGTGAGACAAGGACCCCGTCGGGGGCGCGGCGCAGGGGTTCCGGGTGCGTGTATCCGTCGTCACATCGACCACGCATCTACGGTGTGGACGGCGCCGTCTCGCCTGTCGGACGGACGTGCCCGTACCCGCGCTCCGGGACGAAGTCCGAAATCAGCCTTACCCGGCCAGCCTGACGTTCGAACCCTTCACCGAGATCTCCACACCGTTCTTCGCCGCCTCGACCCTGTCCAGCTTGATCCCGCCGGGCAGGTCGTCGATCTTCTGCTCGAAGTCGGTGATGGAGCGCACCTGGTTCTCCGCGGTCTGCACCCCGCCGAAGCTGGGCAGGCTGTCGGCGTGCACCCGGACGACGTCGCCGTCGACGACGGTGACGGTGCTCAGCACGGAGAGGGGCTCCGGCAGCTCGGTGCCGAGGACGGTCGCCTCGACGGTGACCTTGATCTTGCCGTTGCCGCCGTCGGAGAGGCCGACGACCCGCGCGGTGACACCGGGCGTGACCTGCGTCGGCTCGGACTTGGCGGTCTTCAGCAGCTCGGAGTACGCGATGGTCGCGGAGCCGGAGGCGCTGACGGCGGTGGCGGAGCTGTAGTCGCCGGAGAACTCGACACCCTTCATGTCCGCGTTCAGGTCGGCGATGCGGATCGTCTGGCCGCCGGTGCCGGTCTGCGCCTCGTAGTCCTTGATGCCGACCTTGACGTCGTCCAGCGAGCCCCCGACGACCTGGGTGAGGAACGGGAAGCCCTTGATGGACACGTCGGGGGTGGCCGCGAGGTTCTCGGACGTCTTCAGCTTGTCCGCGACCTCGCCCTCGGCGAAGTGCAGGGCGAGCCGGTCCGCGAGGACGAACAGCCCGCCGAGCACCACGACGAGGATGAGCAGTATTCGCAGCGCGCGCATTGGTGGTGTCCCCCGGGTTCGGTCGGTTGCCGCCCCACGGTAGCCCCGTGGGGAAGGGCCGCCCCGGAATTGTCGATCACCTGTGACACATTCGCGGCGCCCCGGGCCCGGTTACCCCAGAGCGCGGCCCAGCATGTACACCGCCGGTGCGGCCGCCGCCAGCGGCAGGGCCACGCCCGCCGTGAAGTGGACGAAGCGGGAGGGGTAGTCGTAGCTCGCGGCCCGGTGGCCGATCAGCGCGCACACCGCCGCGCCCGCGCCGAGCAGCGCGCCCTCGGTGCCCACGTCGGTCATCTCACCGACCGCGATGCCGGCGCCCGCGGCGGCGAGCAGCGAGACGACGACGGAGGCCGGGGTGGGCAGCGGCAGCGCCCTCGCCAGGACCGCGACCGCGACCGCGGCGGCTCCGACGGTCACCGCGTCCGGGTCGGCGCCCAGGTATCCGGTGGCGACGATCGCCAGCGCGGACGCGGCGACGGTCGCCATCAGGCCGTACATCCGCTCGTCCGGCTCGGCGTGCGAGCGCAGCTGGAGGACCAGGCAGAGCAGCACCCACACGCCCAGCGAGCCGAGGATCGCGGCGGGCGCCTGCGTCCGGCCGGCCACGAGCAGGACGGTGTCCGAGACCAGCGCGCCGAGGAAGGCCAGCGCGATGCCCTGGCGGGCCGGCCACATGCCGTTCAGCCGGAACCAGCCGGCGGCCGTCACGGCCTGCAGGACGACGAGCGGCACGAGGAGTGCGTACGACCC
This sequence comes from Streptomyces vulcanius, assembly GCF_042653945.1. NCBI lineage: Bacteria > Bacillati > Actinomycetota > Actinomycetes > Kitasatosporales > Streptomycetaceae > Streptomyces > Streptomyces vulcanius. The sequence continues at coordinate 71,202 of NZ_JBHSFK010000035.1, forward strand.
GACGGCCGCCGTACCGGAGAGCAGCAGACCGAGCAGCGCGGTGAGCGCGGCGGGCTGCATCCCGGGCTCGATGATCGGCGAACGCCCCTCGAGCCGGGCCCGCTGGGCATCGGTGACGCGCGCGTTCCCGGCGACGGTCGCGGGGCCGTAGCCGGCCTGGCCGGCGGGCGGCTGCGGCGCGGGCGGCTCGACGGCGGGTACGGGTACGGGTGCGGGAGCCGGCTGCTGTGGGTACGCGGGCTGCTGCCATTCACCTTGGTACGCCGGGTCCGGGGCCGTGACCGGGGGCTGCACGCTGGTCTCCCAGGTCTGGCCCTGCCACTGCTGGGTGTACGCCTGCGGGTCGTCGTACCCCTGCTGGTCGTAGCCCTGATACGGCTGGTACGGCTGATACGGCTGCTGGTCGGTCATCCTCACCCTCCTGCGAACGGCGGGAGCACCTCGACCGTGCCGCCGTCGGCCAGCCGTACCGTCTCATGTTCGCGGGTGCCCACGGGGTCACCGTCGATGAGGAACGAGCATCGCCGCAGCACACGCTCGAGTTCCCCGGGGTGTCGCGCCCGCGCGGCGTCGAGTGCCTCGGCGAGGGTGTCCGCGTCGTACGGCTCCTCGGCGGTCCCGGCCGCGGCCTTGGCGGCGGCCCAGTAGCGCACGGTGACCTTCGGCATCCGCTTCCTCGTTCGATTCGGTGAGGTACATCGCTCGGTGATGTACACGGTCAGGCTAGCCCGCCCGCGACGCCGCCCAGTCCCCGATGCGGGCCAGCAGGGCGTCGTCGGCGGCATGCTCGGCGTGGCCCATGCCGGGTTCCAGCCAGAGTTCGCCGTGGTCACCGGCGGCCTCGGCGAGCATCCGGGGGTGGTCGACGGGGAAGTAGCCGTCCCGGTCGCCGTGGACGATCAGCAGCGGGGTGGGGGCGATCCTGGGCACCGCCTCGGCCGGGGAGAGCGGGACCGGGTCCCAGCCGCGGCCGTGGATGCGGGTGCGGAAGCCGTAGCGGCCGACGAGACGGCCCTCGGGGCGGGTGATCAGCCAGTGCACCCGGCGCATCGGCGGGGTGCCCCGGTAGTACCAGCGGGCCGGCGCGCTCACCGAGACGACGGCGTCCGTGCGCTGGTGGTCCTGGTGCAGGGCCGCGTGCCGCAGCACCACCGAGCCGCCCATGGAGAAGCCGACGGTGACCACGCGCGCGTGGGGCTGCAGTTCGCGTGCCCACCCCACCGCCGCCGCCAGGTCGAGCACCTCGCGGTCGCCGACGGTCGAGCGCCCGCCGGAGCGTCCGTGGCCCCGGAAGGAGAAGGTGACGACATCGCCGTACCGGGCGAAGGCGGCGGCCACCCGGCGCACATGCGGACGGTCCACGTCGCCGGTGAACCCATGGGCCATGACGAACACGATGTGACGCGTGGATGGCGTGGAGGTGTTGTATACAACCGACCCCCGGTCGTATACGGAATCGATGGAAATCCCGTCGGCGGTGGGCAGAAACGTCCGCAATGGTGTGCGGCTGCCCGTCTCGCAGTTCGGACTTACGGTGGAACGCACCACATGACCTGCCGGACTGTTGCTCATGTGGGCTATTCTGCTCGGCAGAGGACTCGGGCAGCGAAGCCCCCGGGTCCTTTTGTGCTTTCGGAAGGGCTGTATACGAAGCGGGAAACTCCAGGTGACCGCTGGTGTACGGACCCCCGGAACGCAGCGCGGTGTGGCATCGCACACACGTCCTCGCAGGGACCGAGGAGGAACCAGACGTATGAGTTCACTGCTGCTTCTGACCAATGCCCTCCAGCCGTCGACCGAGGTGCTGCCGGCACTCGGGCTGCTGCTGCACAACGTGCGCGTGGCGCCGGCGGAAGGCCCCGCCCTCGTCGACACCCCTGGTGCCGACGTCATCCTCATCGACGGCCGCCGCGACCTTCCACAGGTGCGCAGCCTCTGCCAGCTGCTGCGCTCCACCGGCCCCGGCTGTCCGCTCATCCTGGTCGTGACGGAGGGCGGCCTCGCGGCCGTCACCGCCGACTGGGGCATCGACGACGTCCTGCTCGACACGGCGGGCCCGGCGGAGGTGGAGGCCCGGCTGCGCCTCGCCATGGGCCGGCAGCAGATCGTCAACGACGACTCCCCGATGGAGATCCGCAACGGCGATCTGTCGGTCGACGAGGCGACGTACAGCGCGAAGCTGAAGGGCCGGGTCCTCGACCTCACCTTCAAGGAGTTCGAGCTGCTGAAGTACCTGGCGCAGCACCCGGGCCGGGTCTTCACCCGCGCCCAGCTCCTCCAGGAGGTCTGGGGCTACGACTACTTCGGCGGCACCCGCACGGTCGACGTGCACGTACGACGGCTGCGCGCCAAGCTCGGCCCGGAGCACGAGTCGCTGATCGGCACCGTCCGGAACGTGGGTTATCGATTCGTTACGCCCGAGAAGGTGGAGCGCGCCGCCGAGGAGGCGAAGGCCAGGGCCGAGCGGGCAAAGCTGGAGGAGTCGGACAACGCGGCCCCCGCGAGCGCCGAAGAGGCCGTCGCGGAGGCGTAGTACTCGCCGGTAGCCGTCCATGGCCCTTGGCCCCCGCTCAGGGGAGGCGTGCCCTCCGCACAGGGAAGGCACAGTACGCCCTGCCCAGAGCGGGTCCATCCGCGTAGACTCCGCGCGTGGCCAAGGTGACCAGAGACGACGTGGCACGGCTGGCGGGGACTTCCACCGCCGTCGTCAGCTATGTCATCAACAACGGACCCCGGCCGGTCGCCCCGGCCACGCGCGAGCGTGTCCTCGCCGCGATCAAGGAGCTGGGGTACCGCCCTGACCGGGTCGCCCAGGCGATGGCCTCGCGGCGGACGGACCTCATAGGCCTGATCGTGCCGGACGCCCGCCAGCCCTTCTTCGGGGAGATGGCGCACGCGGTCGAGCAGGCCGCCTCCGAGCGCGGAAAGATGGTTCTGGTCGGCAACTCCGACTACGTCGGGGAGCGCGAGGTGCACTACCTCCGCGCCTTCCTCGGCATGCGCGTCTCGGGCCTGATCCTGGTCAGCCACGCGCTCAACGACAACGCCGCCGCCGAGATCGACGCCTGGGACGCCCGGGTGGTCCTGCTGCACGAGCGGCCCGAGGCGATCGACGACGTCGCCGTCGTCACCGACGACCTGGGCGGCGCCCGGATCGCCGTGAGCCATCTCCTGGAGCACGGTTACGCCTACGTCGCCTGTATGGGCGGCACCGCCGAGACGCCCGCCGTCGGCGACCCCGTCTCCGACCACGTCGAGGGCTGGCGGCAGGCCATGGCCGACGCCGGGATCAGCACGGAGGGCCGCCTCTTCGAGGCGCCCTACAACCGTTACGACGCCTATCGCGTGGCTCTGGAACTCCTCTCCGGCCCGCAGCGCCCGCCGGCGATCTTCTGCTCCACCGACGACCAGGCGATCGGTCTGCTGCGCGCGGCCCGCGAGCTGCGCATCGATGTCCCGGGCGAACTGGCGGTCATCGGCTTCGACGACATCAAGGAAGCGGCCCTCGCCGATCCGCCGCTGACCACGATCGCCTCGGACCGCTCGGCGATGGCCCGAGCGGCGGTGGACCTGGTCCTGGACGACGGGGTACGGGTCGCGGGGTCCCGGCGCGAGCGGCTGAAGGTGTTCCCCTCGGCGCTGGTACCGCGGCGGTCGTGCGGCTGTGTCTGAGCGTTTCAGTCGTCGTATGAGGGTTGTCTGAGAGACCCCCGGGGAAGCCCGGATCCGTCTTTATTTCGGACGAACGAGGTTCTGGCGGCGTTCTCAGGGAGCACTCAGGGAGCTCTCATGGTCAAGGGACAAGCTTCTTGTCATGACCGAGAGCATCCGCCGCAGCGGCGAGTACGAGAGCTTCGAGAACCCCTACTTCCAGGGCACCCAGCAGCAGGCCTCTTCTCCCGTCAACCCGGAGTGGCCGCCCCCGCCGGCATACCAGCCGGTCACCGCGCAGACCGCGCAGCAACCGGTGGTCGAGCCGACCGCCGTGTGGCAGACGGCGCCCGGTGGCGGTGACGGCCACGGCGGCGGAGCCGGTCCCGAGACCGCGGTCGCGGCCGAGCCCGCCCCCCGCAAGAAGCGCAAGCGGGGCCCGATCGCGCTGCTCGCCGCGGTGGCGTTCGTCGCCGCGGCCATCGGCGGCGGCACGGCGTACGGCATCCAGGAGCTGACCGGCAAGGACCAGGTGGTCTCGTCCTCCACGACGACCAGTGTGGTGCCTACCGGCAAGACCGGGAACGTCGCCTCGATCGCGGCGGCGGTCAGCCCGAGCGTCGTCGAGATCAACGCCACGCTCAGCAGCGGGACGTCCACCGGCTCGGGCGTGATCATCACCAGCGACGGCGAGATCGTCACCAACAACCACGTCATCTCGGGTGCCACCTCGGTCAAGGTGACGACGAGCGACGGCAAGACGTACACCGCGCAGGTCGTCGGCACCGACAGCAAGAAGGACCTCGCGCTGATCAAGCTGGAGAACGCGTCCGGCCTGAAGGCGGCGACCCTCGGCGACTCCGAAGGCGTCCAGGTCGGCGACGAGGTCGTCGCGATCGGCTCCCCCGAGGGCCTGACCGGCACGGTGACCAGCGGCATCGTCTCCGCCCTGAGCCGTGACGTGACCGTGTCGACCGACGAGGGCCAGCAGCAGCAACAGCAGCAGGGCGGCGGCAACGGCAACTGGCCGTTCTCGTTCGGCGGCCAGGAGTTCAACGGCGACACCGGCAACTCGACCACGACCTACAAGGCGATCCAGACCGACGCGTCCCTCAACCCGGGCAACTCCGGCGGCGCGCTCATCGACGCCAGCGGCAACATCATCGGCATCAACTCCGCGATGTACTCCGCCGCCAGCGACTCCTCGACCGACGCCGGCAGTGTCGGCCTCGGCTTCGCCATCCCGATCAACACCGTCAAGTCCGACCTGGCCACGCTGCGGGCCGGCGGCTCCGACAGCTGAATTTCCCCATCGAGCTCAGGGAGTACGTCATGATCAAGCAGGTGTCCCACACGGTGACCGGAGTCGGCGCGGCCGACGTGACGCTGGCCCTGGCGGTGGCGTACGAGCTGCACGAGCCGCTGACCTCCACTCGGGCCCCGGAGGTGGCCGCCCCGCAGTTGATGGGCCTGCGGACCACCACCGCCCACCCGCACCGCCGCAAGGTCCCGCTGAACCGCCTCACGGCGATACGCGGCTGAGTCTTCCGCCCCTCTCTTCTGCTCTTCACGTCTTTACGCGGCGCCGGGTGAGCATGCGAGGCTGATGACGTTCAGCCCGCTCCGTCCCCTCCCGTCGTCCCACCGCACCCGAGGAATCCACGCCCATGAGCCCCGCCGAAGGCGACCGTGACACCCAGCGCATCCTGATCGTCGACGACGAGCCGGCGGTGCGCGAAGCACTCCAGCGCAGCCTCGCCTTCGAGGGCTACGACACGGAGGTCGCGGTCGACGGCGCCGACGCCCTGGACAAGGCGACGGCCTACCGCCCCGACCTGGTGGTCCTCGACATCCAGATGCCCCGCATGGACGGCCTCACCGCCGCACGCCGCATCCGCGGGGCCGGCGACACGACCCCGATCCTCATGCTCACGGCCCGCGACACGGTCGGCGACCGCGTGACCGGCCTCGACGCGGGCGCCGACGACTACCTGGTCAAGCCCTTCGAACTCGACGAGCTCTTCGCCCGCGTACGGGCCCTGCTGCGGCGCAGCTCCTACGCGGCGGCGGCCGGTGCCGCCGCCGTCGAGGAGGACGAGGCGCTCACCTTCGCCGACCTGCGCATGGACCTCGCGACCCGCGAGGTCACCCGGGCCGGCCGCCAGGTGGAACTGACCCGCACGGAGTTCACCCTGCTGGAGATGTTCATGGCGCACCCCCGCCAGGTCCTCACCCGTGAGCAGATCCTCAAGGCGGTCTGGGGCTTCGACTTCGAGCCCTCCTCGAACTCCCTCGACGTGTACGTGATGTACCTCCGCCGCAAGACGGAGGCGGCCGGCGAACCGCGCCTCGTGCACACCGTGCGGGGTGTGGGGTACGTGCTGCGACAGGGCGGCGCGGAGTGAACAGACTCGTACGCCGCTTCCGAACCCTCCCGATCCGGGCCCGCCTGTCGATGCTGGTGGCTGCCGCCGTGGCCTTCGCGGTGGCGGCGGTATCGGTGACGTGCTGGTTCATCGTGCAGGGGAAGCTGTACGAGCAGGTCAACAACGACCTGAAGGAAGCCCTGGCGCAGCCGAGGCTCGAGGACCAGATCGAGAGTGTCCTCACCAACTGCTACCAGGACACGGCGAACACCAACCGCGGCTTCCCCCCGGGCAACACCTACTTCCAGGTGATCACGGAGGACGGGACGGTCTGCGTCAGCCCGTTCTCCGTGGGCAAGGTCAAGGTCTCGGCCACCGACAAGCAGGTGATCAAGAACGGCAAAGAGGCGGTCTTCCACGACGGCACGACCGAGACCGGCGAAGCCGTCCGTGTGGCGACGGCCCCCCTCAGCACGACCAACGGGCCGGCGGCTCTTGTCCTCGCGACATCGCTCAAGGGAACCCATGCCACCCTCAACGAACTCGCTCTCATCCTGCTCCTCGTCTCCGGCGTAGGAGTCCTGGGCGCCGGAGCCGCAGGCCTCGCCGTGGCCCGTGCGGGTCTGCGCCCCGTCGACAAGCTCACCGAAGCCGTCGAGCAGGTGGCCCGTACGGACGACCTGAGCATCCGCATCCCCGTGGAGGACGACGCCGAGGACGAGATCGCGCGGCTCTCCCGCTCCTTCAACTCGATGACCGGGTCCCTGGCCAACTCCCGTGAGCTGCAACAACAACTCATCGCGGACGCCGGTCACGAACTCCGTACCCCCCTCACCTCCCTCCGGACCAACATCGAGCTCCTCACCCGCAGCGAGGAAACCGGCCGTCCCATCCCCGCCGCCGACCGCAAGGCACTGCTCGCCTCGGTGAAGGCGCAGATGACGGAGCTGGCGTCGCTCATCGGCGACCTCCAGGAGCTGTCCCGCTCGGAGGGCCAGCGCGGCGAACGCGTCCAGGTGGTGTCGCTGGAGGACACGGTGGAGTCGGCCCTCCGCCGAGCGCGGCTCCGCGGCCCGGAGCTGACCATCAACGCCCACGTCGACCCCTGGTTCACCCGGGCGGAGCCGGCCGCGCTGGAGCGCGCGGTGGTCAACATCCTGGACAACGCGGTGAAGTTCAGCCCCGAGGGCGGCACGATCGACGTCCAGCTGACGCACGGCACGCTGACCGTCCGCGACCACGGCCCCGGCATCCCCGAGGACGAACTCCCCCACGTCTTCGACCGCTTCTGGCGCTCCCCGAGCGCGAGGGCCCTCCCGGGCTCGGGCCTGGGCCTCTCCATCGTCGCCCGCACGGTCCAGCAGGCGGGCGGCGAGGTCACCCTGACCCGGGCACAGGGGGGCGGCACGGTGGCGACCGTCCGGTTGCCAGGCGCGCCTACGCCTCCGCCGGAGACTCCGTGACGGGATCGGCTCCCTGCCAGAAAACCTGTTCCACGATGATCTGGGGGTCTTCGATGCGGGGTACGAAGGTGTACTTCAGCCAACCCTGGCCCTCGTCAAAGAAGTGGCGGTACGGATCTTTCGCCGTGACCAGCTCGGCGCGCGCGGCATAGACCATTTCCCGCACATGCGCGGGCAGCGCTTCGAGGACGGCGAGAGCATCGAGCCGCCAGTCCATCTGCCAAGGCGGCCCCATGAACCCTTCGGTCACTCGCCGGGCTCCAGTTCTTGCACTCGGTGGCGAATCTTCGCCGCCTCTTCGAGAAGGGCCTTCGCTTCGGCGATGTCGGTGGACTCTGCGGCCCGGAGTTCGAGACCGTGCACGTGTGCGTCCAGCTCAGGGTCCTGGGCGAGGGCGTACTCGCCCCACCAGAAGGCCATGAACGCGGGCACGGGGCCTACGTTGTAGGCGTCGGCAATCGCCCACTTCCAGTGCTTGTCGAAGTCGGGCAGTAGCTTGGGAGTATCCGCAGCGATGGCCTCGCGCAGCGCCTTCGGGGCCGCTCCGGCATGGGAGGAACGGCCGGATCCGATTCCGCAGCGTGAGCCGTCATGACCGATGCCCTCCTTCGACGCGCCGTCTCTACGACGATACGCAGTCGTTGGCTCCCCCTCCGCTGTAACTCGACTTGCGCCACACAGCGACGGTGAGATCAGGGGTGTGCGTCATGGTGTCTTTGCTCCTTCAGGACGGCCCTGATGAACTTCAGCGAGTCCGACGGGGACAACGCCAGGTCGCGAAGCCGATCGCAGGACAGTCGGTGCCGAAGAACCTCGTCCGGATCCTCCTCCAGCCGACTGCACTCGTTGCCTTCCTTGTAGGCAACAGCGCTTCCATCCTTCTGCCAGAGCAGCGTCAACGATCCCGTCATGTGATGGTGAACGCCTGCGGAGAAGGGCAGCACTTGAAGCACCACGTTGGGCCACTTCGCGGCAGCCTCAAGGTGAAGCAGCTGATCCTGCCAGGTCCTGGCGCTGGCGGCAGGGCGTCGGAGCGCGACCTCGTCCATGACGATCCGAACGTTGGGCTCCGGCTTCTGTCGTAGCAGGTGCTGTCGACCGAGCCGCGCCGCCACCTGTTCCTCGACCCAGTCCTCACCGTCGGCCGTTGTCTGGGCCCCGGACAACACCTCCCGCGTGAAGCCCTCTGTTTTGCAGCAGGCCTGGCACCGCCGGTGTAAACAGCCGCATGATCCGAGCCGTCGCCTCCCGCTTCATGTACTCCTTGTACTGATCCCTGAACGCGTCCAACCGCGCCGCATGCCAATGCCGAACCAGCAGGTCACCGGCCCCGTAGTACCCGTCCAGATCCTCCATGCAACACCGAGCCTCTTCCGCAGGGTGCGGCGAAGCTGTGACGATCTAGGCACGAACGGTAATCACCGCTCGTCACGCCCTGTGCCACGACGAACCCCCGCGACCGATGCTGCTCGGCCCGGGGGCGTGGCCGACGCTTCGAAGGAGCGCCGACATGCGCGAACGTAGCGCCGGCTTCACCGAATGGCTACTGCTCGTACTAGCTCCGCCTGCTGCCCTGGACCACCTCCGATGGCAAACCCTGCTACCTCAGCACCGACAGCGACCACAGCAGGCTCTCCCTGCTCGCCGACGCCAAGGCGGGCGAACGCGCGGTGCGCTTCGCGCTCACCAGAGCGGTGGAATCCCTGGGGTAGCGAATGGTGAGCATCGGACACCTCGCACGCTCTGAGTTCGGCGGGGCGTGGCAGCGTGCGACGGCGACCTTCAGTGGAAGCCGAGCATTCCGGGGGAGTCGATGTCGACGGTGACGACCCCCGGCGGGTAGTCGGCTTCGCGAGTCGTCAGCAGGATCGACATGCCCGTGAACTCGGCGCGTGGCAGCGCGCAGTACAGGGCGTGGCAGGTGTCCGCGCCGCCGTAGCCGTCCCGGATCATGGTGCCGACGGTCGCCGAGGAGACGGTGTCCAGGAGGTCGACGACGACCGAGGAGTACGAGAGCACCCGGCCCGAAGCCCCCGCGTCCTCCGACTCCGCCCGCATGAGGCAGAGCGCGGGAATCCGCAGGAGGTCGCCCGGAGTGCGGGCCATGTTTCCGGCGAGCAGGTTGAGCGTCTTGTGTCCCTCGGCGAGGGCACGGGTGGCACCGGTGTCCAGGATGATCACGTGGCGGCCCCCCGCGCCGCACGCACCTTCTCGGCGGCGATGCGGTAGATGTTGCCGAGCACATCGGGCGCCCGCTCGAACTCCTCGTCGCTGATGTCGACGCCGATCACGTCCCTGGCGACCTGTCGGTCGGCCGCCAGCCGCTCGGCCGTCTGCTCGGCCGTGAGCTGCTGTGCCGCCAGTTCCTCCACCAGTTGCCCCAGGGTCATCCCCCGGTCCTTGGCCACCTGGGCGAGATGGTCGCGAGCCGCCCGGGACACCTGAATGGTCGTGTGGTCTGCCATGGACCCACCATAGCCACACTACAGCGCAACACACCCGGCCCTTCCGGACCGCTTCACCCGATCGTGGCAACCTTCCCGCCCCCGGCAACGACTACCGATCACCCTCAGCCCACAACTGACCGGATCGGAGTCCCCGTTGACCACGCAGACCCCCCACCGCCGCAGGCGCCGCACGTCGATCGCGGTCGGCGTCCCGCTCGCCCTCACGGGTGCCGGCGTCCTCGCCTACGGCGGCGTCTTCGGCGTCGGCGCACAACAGGCGGCGTCGGCCGCCGCCCCCGCCTGGGCCACCGCCACCGCCGACGGCTTCGCCTCCGTCAACGCGCTCGGGCAGAACGGGACCTACGGCGGCCGGGACGGACAGACGGTCACCGTCAAGACCCTCGCCGACCTCGAGAAGTACGCGACCGCGGCCGAGCCGTACGTCATCGTCGTCGCGGCGACGATCACCATGAACCCGGTGGGGAAGGAGATCAAGGTCCAGTCCGACAAGACGATCATCGGCTCCGGGACCTCCGGGCAGATCGTCGGCGGCGGGTTCTTCCTCGGCCAGGGCGTCCACAACGTGATCATCCGGAACCTCACCATCCGGGACGCGTACCAGGGCGTCTGGAACGACAAGGAGCACGACTACGACGGCATCCAGATGGATGGCGCGCATCACGTGTGGATCGACCACAACGACATCCGGCACATGGCCGACGGCCTCATCGACAGCCGCAAGGACACCAGCTATCTGACCGTCTCCTGGAACAAGCTCAGCCAGGAGAACAAGGCCTTCGGCATCGGCTGGACCGACAACGTCACCGCCGACATCACCATCCACCACAACTGGATCCGCGAGACCGAGCAGCGCAACCCCTCCACGGACAACGTCGCCCACGCGCACCTCTACAACAACTTCCTCGAGGACGTCGCGGGCACCGACATCACGTCGTCGTACGGGAACTACTCGCGCGGCGGGACCAACATGCTGCTGGAGAACTCCTACTTCCAGGGCCTCACCAACCCCGTCGTCAGGGACGCCACCGCCACCGTCGTCCAGCGCGGGAACGTCTTCTCGGGGACCACCGGCAAGAACGAGAGCGGGGGGACGGGCGCCGCCTGGGATCCCAAGACGTACTACCCCTACACCCTCGACAAGGCGGCCGACGTCCCCACACTCCTCAAGTCGGGCGCGGGGCCCCGCAGTTCCCTCGGTACCGCCGCCGCCGTCAAAGCCGCGGCCACCACGCTGACGGTCGCCCAGGACGGTTCCGGCCAGTACAGGACCGTCCAGGCCGCCGTGGACGCCGTACCCGCGAACAACGCCTCCCGGGTGGTCATCTCCGTGAAGCCGGGGACCTACCGGGAGGTCGTGAAGGTCCCGGCCAACAAGCCGCACGTCACGATCCAGGGGTCCGGGGGGAGCCGTAAGGACACCACGATCGTGTACGGGAACGCGGCCGGCATGACCAAGCCCGACGGGTCGGGGACGTACGGCACCCCGGGCAGCGCGACCCTCTCCGTGCAGTCGGACGACTCCCAGGTCCGCAATCTCACCGTCACCAACGACTTCGACGAGGCGGCACACCAGGACATCGCCAACCAGGCGGTGGCGCTGCTGACGCAGGCCGACCGGATCGTCCTCGACGGGGTCATCGTCAACGGCGACCAGGACACCCTGGAGCTGGAGACCGCCGCCAAGGAGAAGGAGGGGCGGGTCTACATCAGCAACTCCTACGTCACCGGCAACGTCGACTTCGTCTTCGGGCGGGCGACGGTCGTCGTCGACAAGTCCGTCATCACGCTGAAGAAGCGCTGGAACGGGACCTCGGCGGGTTACGTGACCGCGCCCAGCACGCCCGCCGGGCGCAAGGGCATCCTCATCAGCCGCTCCTCCATCGGCGGTGACGTGTCCGCGGCGTCCTTCTTCCTCGGCCGCAACTGGCACCCCGGCGGCGACACGACCGTCGACCCGCAGACCACCGTCCGCGACACCACCCTCAGCGCGGCGGTCAAGACCACTCCATGGTCGGACATGGGCGGTTTCTCATGGAAGGACGACCGTTTCGGCGAATACCGGAACACGGGCGCCGGAGCGGGCACCGCGAGCTCCGACCGGCCTCAGCTGACCGCCGCCCAGGCCGCGGACCAGGAGGTTTCGGACTGGCTGGGCGACTGGACCCCGTCGGCCGGCTGATCCCAGCCCAGCCACACCCCGCTGCCAGCTCCGCCACAGCCCTCCGCCCCACCGTGAGGGAATGGTGAACGGAAGTGTGAAGGAGACGGTGACGGCGGGGCGGATTCTGCTCGCCGACGACGACGAGGACATCCGGGAGGGTCTCGGCAGACTGCTGCGCTTCGAGGGCTACGAGACCCTCCTCGCCGACGACGGCCGCCTCGCCCTGGATCTCCTCGGCGCACCCGGCGGCGCCCCCGACCTGGTCCTGATGGACGTCACCATGCCCGGTCTGGACGGCCTGGCCGCGACCCGCCGCATCCGGGCCTCCGGCTGTACCGTCCCGATCCTGATGATCACCGGCCGGGCCGCCGTCGGAGACCGGATCGTCGCCCTCGACAACGGCGCGGACGACTATCTCGCCAAGCCGTTCGCCGTGGAGGAGCTGCTCGCCCGGGTCCGGGCCCTGCTGCGCCGGGCCGCCCGCCGTATGCCGAGCCCGCAGGGGCGGACCGCCGCCGAGCACCTCACCTTCCACGACGTCACCATGGACCTGACCTCCCGGACCGTCACCCGGGCCCTGCGTCCCCTCGACCTCACGCGCACCGAGTACACGCTCCTCGAGTACCTGCTGCGCCACCCCGCCAAGGTCCTCAGCCGCTCCCAGATCCTCCACGACGTCTGGGGCTTCGACTTCGAACCCACCTCCAACACCCTCGACGTCTACGTCATGTACCTCCGCCGCAAACTGGAGCACTACGGCGAACCCCGGCTGATCCAGACGGTGCGGGGGCTGGGTTACATGCTGCGGGCGGGCTGAGGCCCTCGTCGATCACCAGGACGCGGTCGGCGTCGGGGGCCAGCCTGAGGTCATGGGTAATCACGATCGTCGTACGGCCGGACATCAGACGCCGCGGGGGCCGCACGATCTGACGGGCCGCCACCGGGTCGAGGCCGGTGGCCGGTTCGTCGAGGACGAGCGCGGGCCTCGCAGGACGAACGCGTCGCCGACGGCGCGTCGTGCTCACGCAGGCGTAGTGATCGGCCTCGGCGTCCGGGAGAGCCGGCTTCGGGGCAGCCTTGTGGGCCTTCTTGACCGAGGTTCTAGTACGAAGAGGCGGCCACGTCGGTGACGTGGCCGCCTCTGGGCTGTGCTGCGGAAAGGGCTGCCGCTACTGCACGATCGTGATCCGGTTCGCCACCGGCGGGACGATCGGGGTGCCGGCCGAGGAGTTGGCCGTCAGGTACTGCTCCAGGGCGCTGAGGTCGTCGGCGCCGACCAGGTCACCCGTGCCCTGGCCGAGCGTGGTGAACCCGTCGCCGCCGCCCGCGAGGAAGCTGTTCGTCGCGACGCGGTAGGTGGCGGCCGGGTCGATCGCCGCGCCGTTCAGCCTGATGGAGTCGGTGACCACGCGGTCCGCGCCGGTCTTCGTCAGGTCCAGCGTGTAGGCCAGGTTCCCGGACGGCTGGAGGATCTTCGGCGCGCTCGCGTTCGTCCCGCTGACCTGCTCCTTGAGGACCTGGATCAGCTGGGCGCCGGTGAAGTCCTGGAGGTTCACGGTGTTGGAGAACGGCTGCACGGTGAAGCCCTCGGCATACGTCACCACGCCGTCGCCCTCGCTGCCCTTGGCCGCGTAGGTCAGGCCGGCCCGCACACCGCCCGGGTTCATCAGCGCGAGGTCGGTCTCGGCGTCGAGTTCCTTGCCGTACCAGAACTGCGCGTCCGCGATCAGGTCGCCCATCGGGGACTCGGTGCCGGTGTTCGCGACGTCGGCGGAAATGTAGCCGATCGCGCGGTTGCCGATCGGGGCCGCCAGGGTGTTCCACTTGCCGATCAGCTCGGTCATGTCAGGCGCCTTGGCGACGGTCCGGGTGACCACGTGGTTCGCCGTCTTCACCGCCGTACGCGCGATGTCACCGGTGTAGCGGTCGTACGTCAGCGTGGTGTCCGTGTACAGCCGGCCGAAGGACGCGGCCGAGGTGACCGTGCGCGGCTTGCCCGACGGGTCGGGGATCGTGCACGCGTACGCGGCGTGCGTGTGACCGGTGACCAGCGCGTCCACCGACGGCGTGACGTTCTTCGCGATGTCCACGATCGGGCCGGAGATACCGGCGCCCGCGCTCGGGGAGTCGCAGTTGTAGTTGTACGAGCCCGAGGCCGGCAGCCCGCCCTCGTGGATCAGCGCGACGATCGACTTCACGCCCTGCTTCTGCAGCTCCTTGGCGTACTTGTTGATCGTCTCGACCTCGTCCTTGAACTTCAGGCCCTTGACGCCCTCCGCGGACACCACACCCGGGGTGTCCTCCAGCGTCACACCGATGAAGCCGATCTTGACGTCCTTCTTCTTCCAGACGAAGTACGGCTTGAGGATCGGCTTCTTCGTCTTCTCGTCCAGGACGTTCGCCGCCAGGTAGGGGAAGTCGGCACCCTTGAACTTCTTGTTCGTGTAGCAGCCGTCCGTGGGGTGGCAGCCGCCCTTCTGGAGCCGGGCCAGTTCCTTGGCGCCCTCGTCGAACTCGTGGTTGCCGACCGAGGTGACGTCCAGGTCCAGCTTGTTCAGCGCCTCGATGGTCGGCTCGTCGTGGAACAGACCCGAGATCAGCGGGGACGCGCCGACCATGTCGCCGCCGGCCGCCGTGACCGAGTACTTGTTGCCCTTGCGCGCCTCACGCAGATGGGTCGCCAGGTACTCCACGCCGCCCGCGTCGATCGTCTTCGTCGTACCGTCCGCCTGCAGCTCGGTCACCCGGCCGGACGACCCGGACGGGGGCTCCAGGTTGCCGTGCAGGTCGTTGAACGACAGCAGCTGCACGTCCTGGTAACGGCTCGGCAGCGGCTTGCCGTGCTTGTCGTGGCTGCTGTGCGCGTCCGCCGGGATCGCGGCGGCGAGGGCACCCGCGGTGGCGAGCGTGGCAGCGGCCGCGACCAGACGGTACGTACGGCGTCTGTGGCCCGGGTTCGGCTGGGTTGTGGCTGGCATGCGCCCCCCTGTGAATGGCTGAGGTAGGTGGCCCCGTCCGGCGCAGCCTAGAGTCAACGCGCGTAGCACGACAGGGGGTTCTTGGTTACATCCTGGTTTCCCTTTGCCCTCTGCTTTGCCGCACCTTTGTGCGTCCCTCCCCTTACCCTCGTACCCATGACCAGCGACGACACCGCAGGGACCCGCGGCCCCCGCTCCATCGAGACCCTCTCCTCGCTCACCCCCGAACAGACCGAGGCCGTCCTGGACTTGCTCGCGGAGGCCGCCCGCACGGACGGCCAGCAGGCGGTGTCCGAACAGGGCCGGCTCCAGCTCCGCGGCGGCGCCCGCGAGGGCGTCTCCCACCTCGTCCTCACCGTCGGCGACGAACTCGTCGGCTATGCCCAGCTGGAGGACACCGACCCCGTCGAGGCGCCCGCCGCCGAGCTGGTCGTCCACCCCTCGGACCGCGGCCACGGCCACGGCCGCGCCCTCGGCGCCGCCCTCCTCGCCGCCTCCGGCAAGCGGCTGCGGGTGTGGGCCCACGGCGGCCACTCCGCCGCCCGCCACCTCGCCCAGGTCCTCGGACTCACCCTGTTCCGCGAACTGCGCCAGATGCGGCGGCAGTTGGCAGGCCTCGACCTGCCCGCCCCGGCACTGCCCGACGGTGTCCACGTCCGCCCCTTCGTCCCCGGCCGGGACGACTCCGCCTGGCTCGCCGTCAACTCCGCCGCCTTCGCCCATCACCCCGAACAGGGCTCCCTCACCCAGCGCGACCTCGACGACCGCAAGGCCCAGCCCTGGTTCGACCCCGCCGGCTTCTTCCTCGCCTTCCGCGAGGACCGGCTCATCGGCTTCCACTGGACCAAGGTCCACGCCGAGGAACAGCTCGGCGAGGTGTACGTCCTCGGCGTCGCCCCCGGCGCACAGGGCGGCGGACTCGGCAAGTCCCTCACCACGATCGGCCTCCAACATCTCGCGGGGCAGGGGCTGCCGACGGCGATGCTGTACGTCGACGCCGACAACAAGGCGGCGGTGTCGGTGTACGAGCGGCTGGGCTTCGTCACCTACGAGACGGACCTGATGTACCGCACGGAGACGTGAGGCAGGTGGGCCGGTGACCGGGTGTCAGGCGCCGGTCGGGCGGCCATGTCTGCGGCGTTTCAAGGGCTCCGGGGTCCACGCCGTGCATATCGCCAGGGTCAGCAGGAGCAGTACCGCCCATCGGAGGTGCGTCGCCTCCCACCAGCGGTCTTCCGGGGTGGTCAGCAGGCCCCAGCGGCTCGGGACCAGGAACATCACCGCGGCCACCGAGCCCAGCCGGATCGCCGTGTTCCTGCCCACCTCCGCGAAGTCCGTGAAGCGGACGGCGGTCGTGGCGAGGGCGAGCGCGCCGACGGCGGTCGCCGCCGCCTCCAGCGTGACCAAGGCCGCGTGCGGGCGCGCCGCGGACGGTATGAGGAGGACGGCCGTCGTCCACCACACTGCGGCCAGCGGGGCCGCGAGGCCCAGCCGCAGGGCGGTGCGGAGCACACGGCCGACCGGGGCCGCCGCACTGGTGTTACGGGCGGGGTCGTCCAGGAGGAAGGCCAGGCCCAGCGCGCCGACGAGGGCGATGACACGCAGGACCAGCAGGCCCAGCTCCTCGTCGGGGGCCTGGTCCGGCAGCCGGGTGCTGCCCGCGAGCAGCAGGCCCAGCACTCCGGCCGTGGCCAACGCCCGCCGGGGCAGCGTGCGCCACACCGGTCGCACGAGGGACCGGAGCAGGGTGCCAAGATCGTCCCGCCCCGCAGCCTCGCGGGTGTCTGTTTCTGCTCCTGCTGCTGCCTCTGCTTTTACTCGCCGCACTTCTCTGCCTCCTTCGGTTGCTCGACGCCCAGCAGCCGCGCGGCCTGGGCCGTCGTCGTGGCGGCGGAGGTCAGTTCCGTCCAGTGCTCCTTGACCCGGGCGGCCACCTCGGCGTGCGGGCGCTCGAGGAGTTCGTTGACGACCGTGCTCTGATTGGCCGTCATACCGATGCCGTCCGTCGGGGTGAGGAGTAGCCCGGAGCCCTCGGTGCTGTCGTCGAGCCGGACGTTCTGGAACGTCTTCGCCGGCGACGGATCGTTGCCCAGGACCAGCCACATGATGGTCACCATGCGGGCGTCGCACATGTCCTGGAGCACCGACTTCTCCGTACCCGTCACCAGGACCGTGGCGACGCCGACCGCGAACTCGGGAACGCGGTTGCCTCCCCAACGGGTGCCGACGGTGACCTGGCCGGGGGTGGTCGCGGGCTCGATGTAGGTGTCGGCCTCCACGCCGCCGCTGGTGTCGATGCGCTGGCGGACCGTCAGTGCGGTGGTCGCGGCCTTGCCGCCCGCCAGGGACTGGACGCGGTCGACGACTGCCGACCAGTCGTCCCGTACGCCGCTCCACTCGGGGAAGGAGCAGTACTTCGAACCGTCGTACTCGGTGCAGGACTGGACCTTCTCCGGGGTCTCGGACGCCGCCCTGCGCGCCGCCTCCAGGGCCGCCTTGTCGTGCGGCAGCTGTCCGACGACACCGGCCGCGGTGGTCGCGAGGGCGACGGCGGTCACCACCTTCACGGCCCGGGTACGACCGCCGGAACGCAGCAGCGCGACGCAGGCCAGCACGGCGCACAGGCCCAGCAGATACACGGCGTGCCAGCCGGCGGGGCGGCCGAGCAGATCGGCGGGGACCGGGTCGCCCGGGAAGTAGGCCGGGAAGACGAGCGGGGAGAGCCAGCCCCACCACTTGCCCTCCGCTGCGGCGTCGGAGGCGACGACCATCGCCATGTAGAAGGCGATGACGAACACGAGGGGGGCGAATCCCGAGGGCACCAGCCGGGCCAGCAGCACACCGGCGATCCCGGCCAGCATGATCGTCAGGGGGGCGATGGCCAGTTCACCGAGCGAGCCATGGCCGATCGCGCCGGGCTTCAGCGCCTCCCAGAGGTACTCGGCCGCGACCAACAGCGCGGTGAGGGCCGCGTACGGGACGACGGAGAGCACATGGGCGACCGTGCGCCGCCAGGGCTCCATGGCCAGGACGTCGAACTGCTGCGTCGTGCCGTGCTTGCGCGAGCGCAGCACGGCCGCGTTGACGCAGACGAGGACCGCTATGGCGAACAGCAGCGGTTCCGGCTGGGTGGCGCGGTCGACCTGGTTGAGGACCGGGTAGTCGTCCATGCCCTCCTGGAGCGTCATCTGCAGGACGACATAGACGAGGTCGAGGGCGAAGAAGAGCAGGATCTGGACCTGGAACAGCAGCTCACGGGTCTCGAAGCGGGCGAGGGCGAGAAGGGCCCCGGCACGGCGGCGGGTCTCGCCCGGCGAGCCGGAGACGGTGACGGAGGGTTCCTCGGGCGGGGACTGGGGGGCCGTGGACTCGGGCGTCGTCAGGGCCGCGTTGCCGGTCATGCGGAGACCTCCGCGCTCTCGCCGTCCAGGGTGAGCAGGTAGCCGTCTTCCAGCGTGGGGTCCAGGAGTTCGGCGCCCGGGGGCGGGTCACCGATGTTGCGATAGGTACCTGTTCCGGTGCGCCAGCCGGCCAGGGCGCCCGGGTCGCGTTCCGCGCTGCTCCAGACCCGGCCGTCCGCGCGGGCGGTCAGGTCGGCGGGCGTGCCCTCGAAGCGGACGCGGCCGTGGGACAGGACGACGACACGGTGGCAGAGCATCGCCACGTCCTCCGTCTGGTGCGTGGACAGCAGGACCGTCCGGCCCTCGCCCGCCTCGGCGATCAACTCCCTGAACCTCATGCGCTGTTCGGGGTCGAGACCGACCGTCGGCTCGTCCAGGACGAGGAAACCGGGGTCGCCGACCAGCGCGGCGGCCAGGGCGACGCGCTGGCGCATACCGCCGGAGAGCCGCTTGAGGCGCTTGCCGCGCACGTCCGAGAGGTCGACGGCCTCCAGCACGCGCCGCACCTCCTGGTGGCGGGCGGTGCGGTCGGACAGCTCCTTGAGGATCGCCACGTAGTCGACGAACTCGAAGGCCGTGAAGTTCGGGTGGAAGCCGGGCGTCTGGGGCAGGTAGCCGAGCGTGCGGCGCAGGGCGAGGCGGCCGGAGGCGGTGCCGGGGTCGTGCCCCAGGGCCGTGAACTCGCCGCCGTCGGCCGGCACGGCCGTGGCCAGCACCCGCAACAGGGTGGTCTTTCCGGCGCCGTTCGGCCCCAGGAGCCCGGTGACGCCACGCGTCAGCCGCAGCGAGACACCGTCGAGCGCCTGGGTGCCGCCGTAGCGCAGGGCGAGATCGGTTGCCGTCACAGTGGCCGGACCGGCGAGGAATTCGGTGGTCATGCGGGGCTCCAGGGAGTCCGGTGGGCGGAGGGGAGGAAGGCGGGGGGAGGGGGCTCGGGTGGAGCCAGGGGCCCGGGTGGAGCCAGGGGCCCGGGTGGAGCCAGGGGCCCGGGTGGAGCCAGGGGTGCGGGTGAGGCCGGGGGCGCCGGTTGAGCCGGGGGTCTCCAGTGGCGCTGCGCGACCAGGGGTAGAGCCGGAGGTAGGACCGGCGGGAGAGCCGGCGGGAGGACCGGAGATAGGAGCGGCGGTAGGACCAGCGGGAGAGCCGGAGATAGGAGCGGCCGTAGGACCAGCGGGAGAGCCGGCGGTGGTAGCGGCGGTGGTAGGGCCGAGGGGTGTCTCATGCTGGTCCTCCGCCCGCGAAGCCGCCCAGCGGGCGGGTGTCGAAGCGGTCGCGGGAGCGGTAGAGGAGCAGGGCGGCGAGGGCCGCGACCGCTGCCGCGGTGGCCTGGCCGGCCGGGGTGAAGGGGGAGAACGCGGGATGCGCCTGGGTCTGTGTCTGGGCCACCACCAGCAGGGTCAGCCAGCCGCCTCCGACCAGGGCGGGGGCGAGGGCCGGACCCAGCCGGGCGGAGAGCGCCAGGGCGGTCGTGGTGAGGGCGAGTGCCGGCATCAGCCAGGCCAGGGCCATCAGGCCGTATCCCGGGAGAGCCAGGCTTGCCAGGCCGTTGAGCGCCAGGCCCGCGGTGAGCACCGCGACGGTACGGATCATCAGCAGCCGGAAGCCGTGCAGCGGGGCGACGACCGCCATCTCATAGGTGGGATCGAGCGTCGGGCCGTAGGACAGGGCCACTCCGGCGAGCGGAAGCAGCGGGGCGAGTGCGAGGAACAGCGCGGGCCGGTCCGCCATCCGCACCGCCAGCACCGTCATGACCAGCAGGAACAGCACCGACAGCAGCCAGGAGCGGCGCAGTACCGGCGTCGCCGTGAGCAGCCGCGCGGTGTGGTCGCCCACGCCGAGCCGGATCAGCAGCCGCTCGACGACGGTCGGCCGCGGTGCGTCCAGCTCGGCGTCCAGCCGCTCCCAGCCGGCGTCCAGCGCCACCGGGTCGGCGACCGTGAGCCTGGCCCGGCACTGCGCGCACGCGGTGAGGTGGGTGTCGGCCGACCACAGCAGGGGCGGCGCCAACTCGCCGTGGGCGTACGCGCGCAGATCGTCTTCCGCCACGTGCCACGTCATGCCACTGCCTCCTTCGACTGGTCGTCACTCGTGCCGTCCGCCGGTGCGGCGGCGGCCCCGGCCCGCGCGTCCCGGCGCCGGCCCTGTCCTCGGTCCTCGAACCGCCTCATGCCAGCGCCTCCCGCAGTTGCTTGCGGGCACGCAGGGCCCGCGTCTTGACCGTGCCGGGCGGGATGCCGAGCAGGACGGCCGCCTCCCGTGTGGTGAGCCCATCGATGACGGTCGCCTGAAGGACGGCCCGCAGTTCCGGCGAGAGGCGAGTGAGGGCACCGGCGAGGTCCCCGTGCTCCACCCCCGCGAGCACGCGCTCCTCGGCCGAGACCTCGTCGCGGTGGCGCAGGCGCGACAGGACCTGCCGCAACCGGCCGCGGGCGCCGTCGCCGCGCAGGGCGTCGACCAGGCGGCGGGCGGCGATGCGCCACAGCCAGCCGGCGGCGTCCTCGGAGTACCCCTCGCGATAGCTGGCGGTACCGCGCCACACCGCGAGGAACGTCTCCTGTACGACGTCGTCGACTATCCCGGCGTCGGCGCAACGGCCGCGCATCCGCGCGGTCAGCCACGGCGCGTATCGCCGGTACAGCTCCTCGAAGGCGTGACGGTCCCGGTCTGCCGCGATGGCCCGCAGCAGCTCCCCGTCGCTTCTCGTTTCGCTCACAACCCCTCATCGGAACGACCTCGTCGATCGGTTCACGATCCACCAGAAAAATTCTCCGGAGCACCCCGGCGCCTTCGCACGTCGTCGCCGAGCCGGCCTGATCGCGGCCCACGCCCGGCGAGCGCCACGACGGAGTCACCGGACACTCTCTGCACCGCGCCGCCCTCATCGTCTTGGGCATCTCGTCGTGGATGTGGTGGCTGGCTGGTGTGACTCACCGAGGTCACCGAGGTCACCGAGGTCACCGGCGAGAAGGCACAGGCCGCGGCCGAGGCGTGCGGCCGGAGCGGCGAGGACTGCACGACGTCCGGCTGGGGCGGCCACAGCGAACCGATGAGCTGGACCTACCTGCTCGTCTCCTCCCTCGCCGTGGCCGGCAACGCGGGCGCCGCGCTCTTCGTCCGCGAGCCGGAGCACGGCACCGCGCACCCCACCCGCACCCCACCCGCCCCCAGGGCGTCAGCCCCACCCGCCGGCCGGCCGCCAAGCTCAGCGTCCCCGCGCTCGCGATGACCGACGTCGCCGCGCTCGCGATGACCGCCGTCGCCGCCGTCCTGCCCTCGTCCTGCCCTCGTCCAGCGCTGGGCCTGAGCCGCCCACCAGCATCTGCTTCCCGACGGATGATGGGCAGGCGAAGGGTCCGTCCCGCGCGGCCCGCCCCCGTCGCCCACGGCCTCTGCGCACTCGCCCTCGGAACGCCCAGCGCACTCTTTGGTGTGCCGCACGCTGCCGACGCTCGCGGCCTCCACCGCACGGCCCGAACCCGACCCCGGGGCGCAGCCCGAACACAAACGCGCACGGGCCCGAACCCGACCCCAAAACGCGGCCCGAACACAAGCGTGTACGCCCCCGAGGACGAGGGAAGGACCCGCACACCACGCCCCATCACCCCCCAGGGCGAGGAAAAGACCCGCACAACACCCACACACCCCGCATACCCCCCGCCCGCACTCGCCCGCACCCACCCGCACTCACCCACCCGCCCCCGCGAAGCGCCCCCTGCGAGCCGCCCCCCGATATCCCATACGCCATGTCTCCGTAACCAGCGGTTCAGACGACCTTGCGACGCTCAGCCAATGAAGCCCGCCGTGCCCGAGCCCGTGCCGCCTCCCGAGGGGAACAGCCCCGACGGAGACCTCACCGCGCTCCCGCCCGCACGCTCCGACGCGCCCGTATCGATGCTGACGCGGAAGAATGGGTTCATGAGCCAGCAGAACACCCAGGCAGCGAACAAGGCAGCGAACACGGCAGCGAACCCCCGGGAAACAGAGAGTCACCCCTCGTCCACCGCCGCCCGCGGCGGAGAACCCGGGGGCCACGACGCCGACGCGGCCCCACAGCCCTCCGTGGGCTTCATAGCCGCGCACCGCCCGCACACCGTGGCCGCGACGGTATCCGACCTGGAACCCGACCTCGACGCCGACCTCGACGCGTACGAGGACTCGCAGACGGACGGCGTCCAGCTCCCGCAGGGCCGCTTCCTGGACCGGGAGCGCAGCTGGCTCGCGTTCAACGAACGTGTCCTGGAGCTCGCCGAGGACCCGACCACCCCGCTCCTGGAGCGGGCCAACTTCCTCGCCATCTTCGCGAGCAACCTGGACGAGTTCTTCATGGTGCGGGTGGCCGGCCTGAAGCGCCGCATCCACACCGGTGTGGCGACCCGCTCGGCCTCCGGACTCCAGCCGACCCAGGTCCTGGAGATGATCTGGGCGCGCTCGCGCGAGCTCATGGCCCGGCACGCCGCCGCCTACCACGAGGACGTCGCCCCCGCTCTCGCGGAGGAGGGCATCCACCTGGTCCGCTGGAACGAGCTCACCGAGAAGGAGCAGGCGCGCCTCTTCACGCTCTTCCGGCACCAGATCTTCCCGGTGCTGACCCCGCTGGCCGTCGACCCCGCGCACCCGTTCCCGTACATCTCGGGTCTCTCCCTGAACCTCGCGGTCGTCGTACGCAACCCGGTGAGCGGTCACGACCACTTCGCGCGCGTGAAGGTGCCGCCGCTGCTGTCCCGCTTCCTGGAGGCCTCCCCGGGCCGCTACGTCCCCGTCGAGGACGTCATCGGCGCGCACCTGGAAGAGCTGTTCCCGGGCATGGAGGTCCTGAAGCACCACGCCTTCCGGCTCACCCGCAACGAGGATCTGGAGGTCGAGGAGGACGACACCGAGAACCTCCTGCAGGCCCTGGAGAAGGAGCTCATGCGGCGCCGGTTCGGCCCGCCGGTGCGCCTGGAGGTCGAGGAGTCCATCGACCGCGAGGTGCTCGACATCCTCGTGCGCGAGCTGAAGATCACCGAGGCCGAGGTCTACCCCCTCCCCGGCCCGCTCGACCTCACCGGTCTCTTCCGTATACACCGCCTCGACCGCCCCGAGCTGAAGTACAAGAAGTTCATCGCGGGGACGCACCGCGACCTGGCGGAGGTGGAGTCGTCCTCCGCGCCCGACGTCTTCGCCGCCCTGCGCAAACGGGACGTGCTGCTGCACCACCCGTACGACAGCTTCTCCACCTCCGTGCAGGCCTTCCTGGAGCAGGCGGCCGGCGACCCGGACGTCCTCGCGATCAAGCAGACCCTGTACCGGACCTCCGGCGACTCGCCGATAGTCGACGCGCTGATCGACGCCGCCGAGTCGGGCAAGCAGGTCCTCGTCCTGGTCGAGATCAAGGCCCGCTTCGACGAGCACGCCAACATCAAGTGGGCGCGCAAGCTCGAGGAGGCCGGCTGCCATGTCGTATACGGTCTGGTCGGTCTGAAGACGCACTGCAAGCTGTCGCTGGTGGTCCGTCAGGAGGGCGAGACGCTACGGCGCTACTGCCACGTCGGCACCGGCAACTACCACCCGAAGACGGCCCGGCTCTACGAGGACCTCGGCGTGCTCACCGCCGACCCGCAGGTCGGCGCCGACCTCTCGGACCTCTTCAACCGGCTCTCCGGCTACTCCCGCCGCGAGACCTACCGCCGTCTCCTCGTGGCCCCCAAGTCGCTGCGCGACGGCCTGATCTCGCGGGTCGAGAAGGAGATCCAGCACCACCGCGCCGGACGTCCCGCCTATGTCCGCATCAAGGTCAACTCGATCGTCGACGAGGCCCTGATCGACTCCCTCTACCGGGCGTCACGCGCGGGCGTGCCCGTCGAGGTGTGGGTGCGCGGCATCTGCGCGGTGCGCCCCGGCGTGCCCGGCCTGTCGGAGAACATCAGGGTCCGCTCGATCCTCGGCCGCTTCCTGGAGCACTCCCGTGTGTTCGGCTTTGGCAACGGCGGCGAGCCCGAGGTGTGGATCGGCAGCGCCGACATGATGCACCGCAACCTCGACCGGCGCATCGAGGCCCTGGTCAGGGTCACCGACTCGGCCCACCGGGCGGCCCTGAACCGGCTGCTGGAAACAGGTATGTCCGACTCCACCTCCTCCTGGCACCTCGGCCCGGACGGCGAGTGGACCCGGCACGCGACCGACCCGGACGGCCAACCCCTGCGCAACGTCCAGGAGATGCTCATAGACGCCCGGAGGCGCCGGCGTGGCACAGCGACACCATGACCTGACGGAACCCGCGGCCAGGCCCACCACCGGGCCCTCCACCGGCCCGGTGACCGGGCCGGCCACCGGAGAGGCCCTCGCGGGGTACCTCCGGGCCCAGGCCACGGACTTCCTCCGCGCGCTGCGCACCCACCGGGAGACCGGTGGCACCACGGGGGGCACGGAGGACTCCGTCGACGCGGCGCGCGCCCTGCGCCGCACGGCCCGCCGCGTCAGCGGCAGCCTGCACACCTTCCGCCCGCTCCTCGACCCCGACTGGTCGGAACAGATCCGCCCCGAACTGGCCTGGCTGTCCGGCACGCTGGCCCTGGAGCACGCGTGCGAGGCCCGCCTGGAGCGGCTGCTGCTGGCCCTGCACCGCCTGTCTGGCGGCACACCGCTCCCGGCCCAGCAGGGCCGCACCGGCGGAGCCACGGGGGGCTCCTCGTCCGACCCCGGCACCGGCGCCACCACCCCGGGCAGTCGTACGACGTCCACGACGGCCGCCCACCGCAAGGCCGCGGCCGGCACCGCGCCCCAGCCCGCGACCGCCCCCGACCGCGGCAACCTCACCGTGGGCGCGGCGAAGGCGGGCGCCCTGCTCGACCGCCAGCTGACGCTCGCCCGCACCCGGGCACACAGCACCGCGCTCCAGGCGCTGGGCTCCTCCCGTTTCCACGCGGTCGCCGACAAGGTCGCCGTGCTGGCCAGCGAGGTCCCGCTCACCCCCACGGCGCCCACCGCCGACCTGCGTCCGTTCGCGCTCGCCGCCGAGGAGCGGCTCACGGACGCCGTCGCCGCCCTGCCCCTGCTCACCGCGGGCAGCCCGTACAACGCGGAGGCGCTCGTCCACGGCCTCTCCCCGGACCCGGCGCCGCATCCGCAGGACGCCCCCTGGCACCAGGTACGGCTGCTGCTGCGGCTGCACCGCTACGCGTGCGAGGTGCTGCACGGCCGCGGCGCGCCCCTGGACGTCCGGCTGCTCACCGCCGGCCAGGCCCTCGACCGGCACCGGGACGCCTCGGAGGCGGCGGCCGCCGCGGCCCAGGCGGCCCGTACGCCCCGGATCGCGCCGGCCACGGCGTACGCGCTCGGGGTGCTGCACGCGGACCAGCGGCATGAAGTGGAGGCGGCGCGGTACGCGTTCCAGCGCAGCTGGCAGAAACAGACCGTCGGCACCCTCTGACCTCTTCTGCCCCCTTCGGCCCCACAGGCGGTGAGAACCAGTGACCTCCTCCGAACACACCACCGAACACGCCTCCGAGCACGCGTCCGACGACTCGACCGTGCAGGCGGCGGGCTGTGTCCTGTGGCGCCGATCCCCTGGCGGCGGTGAACTGGAGGTGTGCCTGGTCCACCGGCCCAAGTACGACGACTGGTCGCACCCCAAGGGCAAGCTCAAGGACGGCGAGGAACACCTCGCCGCCGCACTTCGCGAGGTCGAGGAGGAGACGGGCTACCGGGCGATCCCCGGCACCGGTCTGCCGACCACGTTCTACGAGGCGAACGGGCACCCCAAGGAGGTCCGCTACTGGGCGGCGGAGGCGGTGTCCGGTGGCTTTTCGCCGAACGACGAGGTAGACCGTCTGCTGTGGCTCCCGCCGTCGGCCGCTCGCCTTCGCCTCACGCAGCCGAGGGACCGCGAGCTGGTTGACGCGCTCCTGGACACCTTGCGTCTCACCTGACCCGGGTTCCTGCGCGAGCGGACCGGGATGCGACCGTTTCCCCGGCGTAAGCGTTCCGTGACCTTACCGGGTCGTCCCCAGGGGTTCACCCTCCGTTTACTTACGCCCGTAGGTGCCTTCACCTGATCTGCCTAATTTCGGCCTTACACGGTGCGGCGCTCGCTCCAGTCGGAGACGCCCACACCACAAGTCGACTTTCGCACGCCGCCGAATTCAGGCCGGCGGCTCCTGGAAGGATTTCCCTCAAGTGAAGCTTCAGCGCATGAACCGGCGGGCCCTCACCCTCGGTGCTCTCGCCGTCTCCGGCGCCCTGGCCCTCACGGCGTGCGGCTCCGACGACACCGGCTCCGGCAGCGACAGCTCCAGCAGCTCCTCCTCGACCGCCGCCGCGGGCTCCATCAAGTGTGACGACGCCAAGGGCCAGCTGCTGGCCGACGGCTCCTCCGCGCAGAAGAACGCGATCGACGCCTGGGTGAAGAACTTCACGCAGGCCTGCTCCGGCGTCCAGATCAACTACAAGGGCGGCGGATCCGGCGCCGGCGTCACCGCGTTCACCCAGGGCCAGGTCGCCTTCGCCGGTTCGGACTCCCCGCTGAAGCCCGAAGAGGTCACCGCCTCCAAGTCGGTCTGCTCCGGCGGCCAGGGCATCGACCTGCCGATGGTCGGCGGCCCGATCGCCGTCGCGTACAACGTCTCCGGTGTGGACAACCTCGTCCTGGACGCCCCGACGATCGCGAAGATCTTCAACGGCAAGATCACCAACTGGAACGACAAGGCGATCAAGGCGCTGAACCCCTCCGCGACGCTGCCCGACCTCAAGATCCAGGCGTTCCACCGCTCGGACGAGTCCGGCACCACGGACAACTTCACCAAGTACCTGATCGCCACCGCCAAGAGCGACTGGCCCTACGAGGGCGGCAAGGCCTGGCAGGCCAAGGGCGGCCAGGCGGCGCAGGGCTCCTCCGGTGTCGCGCAGGGCGTGAAGCAGACCAACGGCGCGATCGGCTACATGGAGCTGTCGTACGCCAAGGACGGCCTCAACCCGGTCGCCATCGACACGGGCGCCTCCGCCCCGGTCGAGGCCTCCTCCGAGGGCGCCACCAAGGCCATCGCGGACGCCAAGGTCGTCGGCACCGGCAGCGACCTGTCGCTCCAGCTGAACTACACCACCAAGGCCGACGGCGCCTACCCGATCACCCTGGTCACGTACGAGATCGTCTGCGACAAGGGCAACAAGGCCGCGACCCTGCCGGCCACCAAGGCGTTCCTGACCTACCTCGCCAGCGAGGAGGGTCAGGGCATCCTCTCGGGCATCGACTACGCGCCGGTCCCCGACGCCATCATCTCCAAGGTCCGTACCACGATCGACGGCCTGAGCTGATCTGAAGGCGCGGTCCGGTACCGGGAAACCCGGACCGGACCGCGCCGGTCCGGTGCACCGCCGCCAGGGACCGGCCCCACCGGTCCCGCCCGAGCCGCCCCACACCCGCAGGCGGCTCCGCAGACCGGAGACCCCCATCATGGACATATCGACACAGAAGACAGACAGCGGCGCAGAGGCGCCTCCCCCCGCCCCGCCGACCGCCGCCCAGAAGCGCGCGGCCCGCGGCGCCACCCGACCCGGCGACCGGATCTTCCTCGGTCTCTCCCGCGGGTCGGGCATCCTGCTGTTGGTGATCATGGCAGCGATCGCGGTCTTCCTGACCTATCGCGCCATCCTCGCCATCAACAAGGACGACGCCAACTTCCTCACCACCTTCGAGTGGAACACCAGCCTGGTCCCGCCGAAGTTCGGCATCGCGGTCCTCGCCTTCGGCACGGTGGTCTCCTCGATCATCGCGATGGTGATCGCGGTCCCGATCGCCGTGGCCATCGCCCTCTTCATCAGCCACTACGCCCCGCGCCGCCTCAGCGGCCCCATCGCGTACGTGATCGACCTGCTCGCCGCCGTCCCGTCCATCGTGTACGGCCTCTGGGGCGCCCTGGTCCTCGTGCCGTACATGGACGGCCTGTTCGGCTGGCTGAACGACTTCTTCGGCTGGACCGGGATCTTCTCCTGGGACGAGGGCGCGCCGCGCTCCATGCTGACCGTCGGCATCCTGCTGGCCATCATGATCCTGCCGATCATCACGAACGTCAGCCGTGAGGTCTTCCTGCAGGTCCCGCAGATGCACGAGGAGGCGGCCCTGGCGCTGGGCGCCACCCGCTGGGAGGTCATCCGCATGTCGGTGATCCCCTTCGGCCGCTCCGGAGTGATCTCCGCCTCGATGCTCGGCCTCGGCCGCGCGCTCGGCGAGACGATGGCCGTCGCCACGGTCCTGTCCCCCGACTTCGAGATCCACGCCAGCCTGCTGAACCCCGGCGGCGGCACCTTCGCCCAGAACATCGCCAGCAAGTTCAGTGAGGCGACGGAGTTCGGCCGTGACGCGCTCATCGCCTCCGGTCTCGTCCTCTTCGTCATCACCCTGCTGGTCAACGGTGCGGCCCGCATGATCATCGCTCGCCGCGCGGAGTACTCGGGGGCCAACGCATGAGCCACGCAACAGCAGTCGCCGACAAGCAGCCCAGCACGCTGCAAGGCGCCACTCTCCCCTCCTGGTCCCCCTGGGCCATCGCCGGCGGGTCGATCGTCCTCGCCGTCCTCATCGGTCTCGTCGGGGGCCTGGACAGCAAGGTCCAGTGGGGCCTGATCGCGGGCATCCTCTTCCTCGTCGGCACGTTCGGCTTCGCCGCCAAGGTCGAGGGCCGCCGCCAGGCCAAGGACCGGATCGCGACCGCACTGGTGTGGACGGCGTTCCTGCTCGCCGTGGTCCCGCTGGTCTCCCTCCTGTGGACGACCATCGTGCGCGGCGTGAAGGTCCTCGACATCTACTTCCTCACCCACTCGATGGGTGTGGTCGCCGACTCCGAGCCGGGCGGCGGTATCTACCACGCCATCATCGGCACCCTGGAGCAGGTCGGCCTGGCCACCCTGATCGGCGCGCCGATCGGCATCCTGACGGCGATCTACCTCGTCGAGTACGGCCGGGGCAGCCTGGCGAAGGCGGTCACGTTCTTCGTGGACGTCATGACGGGTATCCCGTCGATCGTCGCGGGTCTGTTCATCCTCAGCCTCATGCTGATGCTCGACATGCAGCCCTTCGGCTTCGCGGGCTCCCTCGCGCTGGCGATCCTGATGATGCCGGTGGTCGTGCGCTCGACCGAGGAGATGCTCAAACTCGTCCCGAACGAACTGCGTGAGGCAAGCCTGGCGCTCGGCGTGCCGAAGTGGCGCACAATTCTGAAGGTGGTCGTCCCGACCTCGATCGGCGGCATCATCACCGGTGTGATGCTGGCCATCGCCCGTATCGCGGGTGAGACCGCCCCCGTTCTGCTCCTTGTCTTCGGCAACCCCTTCATCAACAACAACCCCTTCGAGGGCGCGCAGGCCTCGCTGCCGCTGTACATCTACCAGCAGTACTCGCAGAGCGCCGGCTCGACGGCGGCGTACGACCGTGCCTGGGCGGCGTCGCTCACGCTGATCGCCTTCGTGATGATCCTCAACCTGGTGGCTCGCGGCATCGCCCGCTGGAAGGCCCCGAAGACCGGTCGCTGACGCGGCCCCCACAAGTCAGCGACCGAGACGGAAGTGAAGAAGTAACCATGGCCAAGCGAATCGACGTAAGCGGACTGACCGCCTACTACGGTGCCCACAAGGCGATCGAGGACATCTCGATGTCGGTCGAGCCGCGCTCGGTGACGGCGTTCATCGGCCCCTCCGGCTGCGGCAAGTCGACGTTCCTGCGCACGCTCAACCGTATGCACGAGGTGACGTCCGGCGGCCGGGTCGAGGGCAAGGTGCTCCTCGACGACGAAGATCTGTACGGTGCCGGCGTGGACCCCGTGTCCGTCCGCCGCGAGATCGGCATGGTCTTCCAGCGCCCCAACCCCTTCCCCACGATGTCGATCTTCGACAACGTGGCGGCGGGTCTGCGGCTCAACGGCAGCTACAAGAAGAGCGAGCTCGCCGACGTCGTCGAGAAGTCCCTCAAGGGCGCGAACCTCTGGAACGAGGTCAAGGACCGCCTCAACAAGCCGGGTTCCGGCCTGTCCGGCGGCCAGCAGCAGCGCCTGTGCATCGCGCGGGCGATCGCGGTCGAGCCGAAGGTCCTCCTCATGGACGAGCCCTGCTCGGCCCTGGACCCCATCTCCACGCTCGCCATCGAGGACCTGATCGGTGAGCTGAAGGAACGCTTCACCATCGTCATCGTGACGCACAACATGCAGCAGGCGGCGCGCGTCTCGGACCGCACCGCGTTCTTCAACCTCGCGGCGGTCGGGCAGCCCGGCAAGCTGATCGAGATCGACGACACGGAGCGGATCTTCTCCAACCCGTCGGTGCAGGCCACCGAGGACTACATCTCGGGCCGCTTCGGCTGAGCAGGACCCGTCGACCCCTCGCGGTGCTGCATGGCGGTGCCACCGCGAGGCCGCAAAGGGCCCGCCCCCGAGAGGGGGCGGGCCCACAGCTTTCCGCCGACCCGGTCAGCGGGAAGACGGTGCGTCACACCAGGCTCACCAGCCAGAACGCCCCCGCCGCGACCCCCGCGGCCGCCGGCATGGTGATGAACCACCCCAGCACGATGTTCTTGGCGACACCCCACCGCACCGCGTTCACCCGCTTCGTCGCCCCGACCCCCATGATCGCCGACGTGATCACATGGGTCGTGGAGATCGGCGCCTTGAACAGATACGCCGTGGTGAACATGATCGAGGCCCCCGTGGTCTCCGCCGCGAACCCCTGCGGCGGATCCAGTTCGATGATCTTCCGCCCCAGCGTCCGCATGATGCGCCACCCACCCGCGTACGTCCCCAGCGACAGCATCACCGCACAAGCGATCTTCACCCACACCGGAATCGGATCATCGGACGACTGCACATCCCCGATGACCAGCGCCATCACCACGATGCCCATGGTCTTCTGCGCGTCCTGGAGACCGTGCCCGAGGGCCATCCCCGCGGCGGACACGGTCTGCGCTATCCGGAACCCCCGTTTGGCCTTGTGCGGGTTGGCCCGCCGGAAGATCCACATGATCGCCGTCATCACCAGGTAGCCGACGATCAGCCCCACCACCGGCGACACGAACATCGGGATGACGACCTTGTCGAGCACGCCGGACCAGATGACGTCCGTACCCCCCGCGAGCGCGGCCCCCACCATGCCCCCGAACAACGCGTGCGAGGAGGACGAGGGAAGCCCGAAGTACCAGGTCACGAGGTTCCACACGATCGCACCGACCAGCGCCGCGAAGAGGATCCCCATCCCCCTGTTCCCGGTGGGCGTCTCGATCAGCCCCTTGCTGACGGTGTGCGCGACCCCGCTCCCCAGAAACGCACCGGCGAGATTCATCACGGCGGCCATCGCCAGCGCGGCGCGCGGTGTCAGCGCCCGCGTCGAAACCGACGTGGCGATGGCGTTGGCCGAATCATGGAAGCCGTTGGTGTAGGTGAAACCGAGCGCGACACAGATGGTCACGACCAGAGCAAAGGTGTCCATGAAATGCTCAGGACTCCTTGACGGCGATGGTCTCCACCGTGTTCGCCACATGCTCGAACGCGTCGGCAGCTTCCTCGAGCACATCCACGATCTGCTTGAGCTTCAGCACCTCTATCGCGTCGTACTTGCCGTTGAAGAGGTGCGCCAGCAGCTTCCGATGGATCTGGTCCGCCTGGTTCTCCAGCCGGTTGACCTCGATCCAGTACTCGGTGAGGTTCTCCATGGTCCGCAGGTTCGGCATGGCTTCCGCCGTCAGGTCCGCCGCCCGCGCCAGCACCTCGATCTGCTGCTCGACACCCTTGGGCAGATCCTCGACGTTGTAGAGGACGACCAGGTCGACGGCCTCCTCCATGAAGTCCATGATGTCGTCGAGCTGCGAGGCCAGGGAGTAGATGTCCTCACGGTCGAACGGTGTGATGAACGACGAGTTCAACTGGTGGAAAATCGCGTGGGTGGCGTCGTCACCGGCATGTTCCGCGGCCCGCATACGCTCTGCGATCTCGGCCCGGGCGGCGGTGTCCGCCCCGAGCAGTTCCATCAGGAGTTTCGAGCCCGTGACGATGTTGTCCGCGGATGCGGCGAACATGTCATAGAAGCTCGTCTCCCGGGGGGTCAGACGAAAGCGCACTTGTGGTCCTCAGATGCATCGGTTTCGGTCAAGCGGGTGGCCAGGCTGATGCTAAGCGCACCATCCGGCCATGGCTATCGGGCCGTCCTCCAGTGTCACCCATCAGACAGAGTGATCAGCACGGGGGCAGATCAGACAGCTTTGGGGCAGGTCGGGGACGGATCGTGGGCGGATCAGGGTCGCCTCAGGGGCCTATACCCAGCAAAGTTCGTTACGATATACCCGGCAGGGGTATATGTCCGAAACTGGGAGGACGCGATGACGACGACCGAGCCCGCACCCTCCGATCACGCGGCACCCGCACCGCACGAACCGCACGCCACTCACGGCTACCACAAACAGAAGGAAGAGCACCTCAAGCGTCTCCGCCGCATCGAGGGCCAGATCCGCGGCCTGCAACGCATGGTCGACGAGGACACCTACTGCATCGACATACTCACCCAGGTGTCCGCCTCCACCAAGGCCCTGCAGTCCTTCGCCCTCCAACTGCTGGAGGAACACCTCCGCCACTGCGTCGCCGACGCGGCGGTCAAGGGCGGCGAGGAGATCGACGCGAAGGTCGAGGAGGCCACCAAGGCGATCGGCCGCCTACTGCGCACCTGACGCGGAACCGCCGGCGCCCCCTGCCGCAGCCGCCCGCTCCTCCCCCACCCGCAGCACCTCGTCGATGCTCTCCAGGCTGAGACGTTCCTCACCGGCCGCCGACGCCGCGATGATCAGCTCCCCGCACAGCTCGATCTCGGCGAGGGCCACGTGGTCCTGAACTGCCGTACCGCCGACCGGAGCCACGCGCATCACCTCGTCCCTGCCGTCACCGGCTTCCTAGAGTAGGGAGCGCTATACACCGCGCGCATGGCACGGACGGGCTAGTCCAAGGGACTACCCAATGGTCTAGTCCTGTGCGATCCGCCCCGCGTAGATGTCCCGCGCCGCAGGCAGCCGTACGTCGACGGGGGCCCCGAAGTCGTACAACAGGGTCGTCGAGGCCACCGCCACGGCGTCCGCCCGCTTCCCGTTCACAAAGCTGAACCGGTGCCGGACCTTGCGGATCCGCCCCTCGTCGTCCAGATACACGTCGAACGGCACCCGAGCCGTGGCGAACCCTTTCGCCGCAGCCGCGAGCGACCCCCTGTTCCCCTCCGAGGCGTCGTCCGCGGCGACGGCGAGATCAGCGGTCCCGCGATAGTGCCGCACCGAGGTCCCCGCGACCTCGGTCCGCCCCACGTACGTCGCCGCCCGCGCCCCCCGCAACACCTCGGCCGCGGCCAGCGGATCGGTGGCCCCGCCGGTCACCAGGTTCCCGTCGGACAGCTCGGCCGTCTCCACCCGTACCCATTTGTCGGCCGGCACCCCGGCGCCCCGGTTCTTCATGAACAGCGCGCCGGGGGCGAGGAGTTCGGTGATCGGCCGGTGGTAGCTCGTCCCGGCCGGATCCTGCGGCAGCATCACCTTCAGCCGGCCCAGCTGTCTGCGGTAGTCGTAGACCCCCTCGCCGCGGATGGTGACCCGGGTCCCGCCGGTGGCCATCTCCATCGACGTACGGGCCTTGGAACTGCCCGCCGCCCGCAGCGCGTCGGCGGCCCGGTGCAGCGCCTCCACCGGATCCCCGGCGCGCGCGTCCTCCCCGGCCGCGGCCCCGCCGCCCGAACACCCCACCACCCCCGCCCCCGCGCAGACCCCGGCCACGAGCCCCACGACGACCACCGCACCACGCCGTCCGTGCCACTGCTCCGCCATCGTCTGCCTACCCCCAAGCCGGTACGTCCGTCACGGGTCCCGTATTCGCCCCGCCTAACGACCGTCAGGTGCCCCCGTCACGCGCGCTCCCCGGTCGTGCGACCGCCGAACGGGCCATTCCGGCCACCCCCCGCACACCTATACGAGTGCTTTACCAAGGGTCGTTACCGTGGTGGATGTGACACAGCAGGACGGTTCGGCGTCCCCCCGCGCCGACGGAGAACACATCACGACGACCGTCGAACGAGGCCGCTTCTGCCTGGCCCACTGCACCTGCGGCTGGCGCGGTCCGGCCCGCAGGGCGAGAAGCCTGGCGAGAACGGACGCCAGGACCCACGCCCGTGGCTGACGTCACCGTTCCGTCACCGCAGGCCCCGCCCCGGAACCCGCGGTGCGGGGCTCCCGTCTCGCACCACGAAGCAGGCCGACGGAAGGCACAGGACATGGAACGGCGTACGTTCATCGCAGGCGGCACGGCCGCGGTCGCGGCGGCGGCCACGACGGCGTGCAGCGGCGGAAACGGCGGCACCGCGGGCGCCACCGGCGAAACCACCGGTACCGGCCTCTCCGCCCTCACCGCCTCCGCCCCCGCGAACTGGGCGGCCCTGGCCCGTGACCTGGACGGCACCCTGGTCCGCCCCGGCGACGCCTCCTGGACGACGGCCCGCCAGCTCTACAACACCCGCTTCGACAACCTGAAGCCGGCCGCCGTGGCCTACGTCGCACACGCCGACGACATCCGCACGGCTCTGGCGTACGCCCGCGCGCAACGCATCAAGGTCGCGATCCGCAACGGCGGTCACTCCTACGGCGGCTGGTCCTCCGGCGACGGCCGCCTGATCGTCGACGTCTCCAGGCTGAAGACGGTCCGCGCGAGCGGCAGCACCGCCGTGGTCGGCGCGGGCGCCAAGCTGATCGACGTCTACCGCGCGCTCGCCGCGAAGGGCGTCACGATCCCGGCCGGCTCCTGCCCGACGGTCGGCGTCTCCGGCCTGGTCCTCGGCGGCGGCCACGGTGTCGTCTCCCGCGCGTACGGCCTGACCTGCGACAGCCTCACGCAGGCGACGATCATCACGGCGGACGGCAAGCAGCTGGTCACCAACGCCACCCAGAACAAGGACCTCTTCTGGGCGCTGCGCGGCGCGGGCAACGGCAACTTCGGCATCGTCACGGAACTGCACTTCAGGACCCACCCCGCACCCCAGGCCGTCACCGGCTATCTCACCTGGCCCTGGGCGAAGGCGGCGGCGGTGGTGAAGGCCTGGCAGGAATGGGGCCCGTCGCAGCCGGACGAGATCTGGTCCTCCCTGCACCTGTCAGCGTCGGCCGGCGGCAACCCGACCGTCTCCGTCGCCGCGTTCTGCATAGGCACCTACGGCCAGCTCCAGAACGCGGTGGACCGGCTGGCCGACAAGGTCGGCGCCTCGGCGTCGAGTGTCTCCCTGCGCCGCCGCGGCTACGAGGAGGCGATGGAGGGCTACGCCGGCTGCTCCTCCTTCTCGGCCGACGCCCAGTGCCATCTGCCCGGCTCGACCCCGGGCCGCTCCCCGCAGGGCAAGCTGGGCCGCGAGACGTACGCGGCCCGCTCGGACTTCTTCGACCGCTCACTGACGGCGGCGGGCATCCAGACCCTCCTCAAGCAGCTGAAGACGGTCCAGGGCGGCGCCGGCAGCATCGCGCTGACCGCCCTCGGCGGCGCGGTGAACCGCGTCTCCCCCACGGCCACGGCGTTCGTCCACCGCCGTTCCCGGATGCTGGCCCAGTACATCGTGTCGTGGCGGGCGGGTACGACCGGCTCGGCCGCCCAGTCCTGGCTGAACTCGGCCCACAAGGCGATGACGCCGTACGCCTCGGGCGCGGCCTACCAGAACTACGCGGACCCGACCCTGACGAACTGGCGCAAGGCCTACTACGGCGACGCGCTCCCGCGCCTGACCCAGCTGAAGAAGCAGTACGACCCGGACAAGGTCTTCACCTACCCGCAAGCCCTATAGCCCCGTAAGGGGCGCGGGGAACTGCGCGACCAGCCCCCACCGGCCCGCGGTTTCATCGCCACGCTTCCAGCGAAGCGTCAGGCGGCCAGATCCCGTTCCTCCGCGGCAGCGGCCTCGCTCCGGGCCCCCGGGATGAACGCGTCCCGGGCCCCGGCCCGGGCGGCCCGGCTCCGTACGAGCCACCCCACCCGCGGCGACCGCTCGACGGCCTGCATCAGCGGATTGAGCAGCATGGCGGCGAGGGGAGCGAGCAGCAGCGCGACGGCGGTCCCGAGCGCGAACCCACCGACCACATCGGTCGGATAGTGCACGCCCATATAGACCCGGCAGAACCCCTCGACCAGCCCCAGCCCGATCCCCACCAGCCCGAACTTCCGGTGGGCGATGAACAGCCCGATGCCCATCGCCATGGTGATGGTGGCGTGATCGCTCACGAACGAGTAGTCGGTCTTGCCGGAGACGAGAACGTCCAGCCCCTGATGGTCGAGAAAGGGCCGAGGGCGCTCCACGAACCCCCGTATGGGCACATTGACGAGCACGGCGACGGCCGCAGCCAGCGGCGCCCACACGAGCGCGGCGACGGAGGAAGCGGCCTCCTCGGCCCCGCCGGCCCGGCGCCGCACACTCGCCCAGCACCAGAGAATCAGCAGCACCATGGCGGCCAGCAACCCGTACTCACCGACGAACCCGACCACCTGGTCGACCCAGTGCGGGGCGTCCTTGGCGAGTCCGTTGATGTCGTAGAGCAGGTCGACGTCGGGGTTCGACCCGGATTCGGCGAGTCCAGCCATGGCGCTGTGGCCCCTTCGTCGTGTCCTGCCCGGCGCTACTGTCGTGCGCCCACCTCAACAGGAACGCACGGCCCCGCTTGATACGTTCCAATCTCCACTGAACGATCACCGAGACGTTATCGAAGAGAGATACATCACCGCAGCTCAGGGGGTGGGTACCCGGCCGTCTCAGACGTTCGTGGGGAGCGCTTTCGCGCCATCCGCGGTAACCCGGGTGGCCCCAAAATAGTCACCGCCGTCGATGGGATCAAACCGGATGACGGCACCGGTGTACGGCGCGTTGATCATGTACCCCCCACCGACATAGATCCCGACGTGGTGGATGGCCCGGGAGTTGTTCGGGTCCGTCGAGAAGAACACCAGATCCCCCGGCATCAGCTCGCTCCGCTTGGGGTGCGGCCCCGCGTTGTACTGGTCGTTGGCGACCCGCGGCAGGGTGATCCCCACGCTCTCGTAGGCGGCCTTGGTCAACCCGGAACAGTCGAAGCGTCCGCCCTGGTCAGCGGTGCCGTTGCCGCCCCACAGATAGGGCGTGCCGAGCTTCTTCTGCGCGTAGTAGATAGCCCCGGCGGCCTGCTTCGACGGGTCCACCCGCCCGACGGGCGCGGCGAACGACTCCTCCAGAGTCGTGATCGTCTTCACATAGTTCTGGGTCTCCTTGTACGGCGGCACGCCCCCGTACTTGATGACCGCGTACGCCCCCGCGTTGTAGGACGCGAGCATGTTCCTGGTGATGTCCCCGGGGACGTCCTTGACGTACGAGGCGAGCTGGCAGTCGTAGCTCGCGGCCGATGGAATCGCGTCATTCGGGTCCCAGACGTCGCGGTCGCCGTCGCCGTCGCCGTCGACGCCGTGCGTGGCCCAGGTGCCGGGGATGAACTGAGCGATCCCCTGCGCGGCGGCGGGGCTCTGCGCGCGCGGGTTGAATCCGCTCTCCTGGTAGAGCTGGGCGGCGAGCAGCGCGGGATTGATGGCGGGGCAGAGATTGCCCCACTTCTGCACGAGCGCCGAGTAGGCGGCGGGAACGGCCCCCTTGGCCAGCGCCTTGGTGGTCCCCCCCACCCCGTTGACCATGTTCCCGGCGACGAGGTAGACCCCCACGACCAGCACCATCATGAAGGCGGCCCCGGCGCCGACGACTGCGGATGCCACGACCCACGGCTTACGCACCGTCAACCACCCCTCACCGCCTGCCAGTCCGGCCCAGGTCAGTGTAGAGGCGGCTCCGCCGCCATGGGGTGATCATGTGGCTCAAGGGTCCGCGGCCGCGTCCCGGTACAGCTCGGCCGCCTGAGCCCCCAGCACCACGCTGTAGGAGATGTCGGCGGTCGCGCCCCCCTGCTCGTGCCCGCCGAGCACCCCCACGACATCCCCGTCCCCGTTCACCCAGGGGCTCCCGCTGGTCCCGCCGGTGAAGTCCGGGCAGGCGATGCGCTGTTGGGTGGCGCTGTGGGCGACCGGCCGGTTGGTGCAACGGACGGGGACCTCACGGGAGTCCGGATACCCGGTGACGGTGACGGCGGTGGCCCCGGTCGCCGTACGGCCGACAAACCGATTCCCGCCGACGAGATCCTCTATCTCCCTCCCCCCGACCGGCGCCAGAGTCGCGAACGCGACGTCACTGTCCTCGTCCTGCCGCCCCTTGGCCCACCCGTCGGGCAGAAAGACCCGTACGACCTTCCAGGCGCCGTAAGGGGCCTTCCCGTCCCGGTAACCGGGCGCGAAGACGAGCCCCTGCGCCCCTCCCAGACAGTGGGCGGCCGTGACGACGAGGTCGTGGTGCGGGGAGTGCACGACGGAGGCGGTACAGAAGTGGGCGCCGGCGCGGAACAGCGCCCCCACGCGCGCGGAGTCCTTCGTGGCGGCGGCCACGGCGGTCACCCCGAGCGGCCCGGTCCCACCGTCGGCAGCGGCCTCGGAGGCGGAGGTGACGGCCAGCAGCACGACCGCACCGAGCAGCGCGTTTCGCTTCATCGGGCCCACTGTGTCCCATCAAGGTGAGAGACCAGGGTGAGAGAACCGTCGGATCAGACCTCGGCCCACAACATCTTCCCCCCGCTCCCACCCAGCTCGGCAGCCCCCCAACTCCCGGCACAGGCCCGCACGAGATGCAGCCCCCGCCCGCCCTCGTCCTCCAGCCCGGGCGGCGCACAGTCCCCGCCCACGAACCCCGGCGGCACGCGCGGGTCGGTGTCCCACACCCCGACCCGGACCCGCCCCGACCCGACGGATCGCAGCCGCAGGGCGTAGGGCCCGGTGGTGTGGAGGTGGGCGTTGGAGAGGAGTTCGGCGGCGAGCAGCTCGGCGGTGGGCGTGAGAGAGGAGAGGGCACGGGCGTCGAGTACGGCACGCAGGGTGGCCCGGGCGATCCCCGGTGAGCGTGGATCGTGGGGGAGTTCGAGGGTGTAGGCCCAGGGCGGAGTTACGGTGGTCATGGAAGTCTCCGGTCACTGTGGGGAGTTGGGGGACTGCGCTTGGTTGTAAGGTAGCGGCCATTGAGTAATGCATTACACGAATCCGCTAAAATCCGTTTCACGCCACTCGTGTGGGTGACAACCGAAGCAGGCAAGCCGTGAGGACAGACCCGACGGGACGCCAGCTCCGCCTGGGCGCCGAGCTGCGCAAACTTCGGGAGCGCGCCGGCCTGACCGCTACCGA
The DNA here is from genome assembly GCF_042653945.1 of Streptomyces vulcanius. Taxonomy (NCBI): domain Bacteria; kingdom Bacillati; phylum Actinomycetota; class Actinomycetes; order Kitasatosporales; family Streptomycetaceae; genus Streptomyces; species Streptomyces vulcanius. The sequence goes on from NZ_JBHSFK010000035.1 coordinate 110,941, forward strand.
GGCCGGTCAACTGCTGGGCTCCAAGCAGACGATGATCAGCAACATCGAGGCCGGACGGGCCGGGGTGAGTGCCGAGCGCGTACGCGCCCTGGCCTGCCACTACGACTGCCCGGACAAGGTCCTCGTCGAAGCGATCGCAGCGATGACGGGTGACCGAAGTCGCGGCTGGTGGGAGGCGTACCGCGAGCCGCTCTCCCGCCCGCTCCTCGACCTGGCCGAACTGGAACACCACGCCCAGTCGTTGCGCGACTCCACGACGGCACGCGTCCCCGGCCTGCTCCAAACCCGCGAATACGCGCTGGAGATCTTCCGCCAGGCCGTCACCGAGCTCTCTCCGTCGGACATCGAGCACCGCCTGTCCTTCCGCATCAAACGGCAGGCAGTCCTCTTCCGCGCGGACGACCCGACCCCCTACGAGGCGATCGTCCACGAGGCCGCCCTGCGCATGAAGGTCGGCGGCTCCACGGTCGCCCGGCAGCAACTGCAACACCTGCTCGACCTGAGCGAACGCGACCACATCACCCTGCGGGCCATCACCTTCGACGCCGGGGCCTACCCGGGATCAGGGCAGTCGATCCACTACGCGCACGGGCCGGTTCCCCAGCTGGACACCGTCTACCTCGACCAGGCCCACGGCCTCGCGTTCCTCGACGCCGAAGCCCAGTTGCACAAGTACCGCACGCTGTTCGACCGCATCGACACCATCGCACTCACCCCGGAGAAGACCCGGGACCTCATCCAGCACCTCCTGCGAGACCTCTGAGGAGCCCCCGTGAACTGGCAGAAATCCTCACACTGCTCCGAGGGCGCCTCCTGCGTCCACGTCGCCGCCACCACCCGCACGGTCCATCTCACCGAAAGCGGCGACCCCAGCGGATCCATACTCAGGGCCGCCCCGGCCACCTTCGCCGCCCTCCTCACCACCCTCAAAAAGGAAAGCCCCCGTGTCTGACCTCCCCGCCGACCTCACCTGGATCCGCGCCGCACCGCCGGAGGCAACCGGTCCCGGTCCCTGGATCGAGATCGCCTTCGGTGAGGGAGCGGAGGACGACGGCGAAGCCCCCGTCCACCTCCGGGTGACCAACGACCCGGACAACGTGGTCACCACGAACCGCCGCAAGTGGGACGCCTTCGTACTCGGCGTCCAGGCAGGCGAGTTCGACCACTTCGTGGAAGGCGTCGAGGGCGTATGACCCGCACCCCGCACCTGGTCGCCACCCTCACCGCACCGCTCCCCGACCCGAACACCGCCCCCCTGGAGCTGATCCGGCTGCGCGGCGGGCATACCGCGCTCGTGCAACGGAGCGACGACGAGGTACTCGTACAGCACTTGGACGACGCGTTCCACCCCACGGAGCGAACCCGCTTCCCGGCCCCGTGGACCCGCCGCTTCGGCACCTGCGCCGTCTCCCCGGACGCGGACGTCGTCGTCTTCGCGGGCACACACGCGTTGCGCGCCGTGGAGGCGAGCGGGGCCACGCGGTGGGAGATACGGCACGGCTGCTGGGGCTGTACCGGGTCGCACGGCTCGTTCGACGAGTACGCGACGGACGCCCGGCACAGGTACCCCGACCGCGGTTCCGCCGGCTTCTCCCCGGACGGCTCGCTGCTGTGGGCGCACGTGCGCGATCCACAGGCTGTGGACGAATGGCTGCTGCTCGACCCCACCGACGGACGCCAACTCGCCCGGGTCGACGCACAGTCCGCCGCCGCCGGCAGCGAACACATCCCGCACCCCGACCCCCGCCAGATGGGCCTGAGCATCGGCGAGGGGCAGGACGGCGCGCCGATGCGCTGGGGCCGCTGGGACGGCGAGCGGCTGAGTGTGGAGTACTTCGAAGGGCTGGACCTGGCCCTGCTGGACGTGAGCCCGTCCGGCGGGCACTTCATGACCGTCTCCCACGACCAGGACCTGCTCGCCCTGCACGAGACGGCGACCGGCGCGGTGGTCTCGGAGTGGGACGTGGAGAAGTCCGTACCCCGCCACCCGGACGCGGCGCCGGAGAACGACGAGGTCTGGCCCGCCTGGGACTGGGCCGGCGGTTTCCTCGACGACTCGACGGTGGTCGCCGGGACCGTAGAGCAGGACGAGGAGTGGGGCGAGGGCCGCCACTGGCTGGTGACACGCGACGCGCCCGGTGCCGTGCGGCTCACCTACCCGGCCCCCGTCACCGGCGCCCCGGCCGTCCTGGGCGCCGGGCACTGGTACACGTACAGCGAGGACCGCACGACCGTCTCGGTGTGGACGCTCATCCCACGCTGAGTCCCGACCGCACCCCCGTCAGCTCCTCCGACAAGACCCACAGCCGCCGCGCAGCATCCGCGTCGCTCGCCGCCGCCGACCGCCCCACCAGCGTGGGCGCCCCGCGCATCTCGCCCATCCCGCCCGGTCCGACGTACGAGGCGCCGGGCAGGTCCTGGGTGGCGGCGTAGAGCGTGGGCAGGGCGCCCGCGCGGTCGTTCTGGGCGAACAGGACGTTCCCGACGCGCATGAAGAGGCGGGCCACCGGGTTGGCCGTGTGGCTCTGGAGGTTGGTGGCGGCCCAGCCCGGGTGCGCGGCGAGGGCCCGGACGGACGAGCCGGACTCGGCGAGACGGCGCTGGAGTTCGAGCGTGAACAGCAGGTTGGCCAGCTTGGACTGGGCGTACGCGCGCTGCGGGGTGTAGCTCGTCGCCAGGTTCGGATCGTCGAAGTCGATCACGCCCGAGCGGTGCAGACCGGAGGAGACGGTGACGACGCGGTCGGTGACGTAAGGCAGCAGCAGGTTGGTGAGGGCGAAGTGGCCCAGGTGGTTCGTGCCGAACTGGCGCTCGAAGCCGTCCGCCGTCGACTGCTTCGGCAGCATCATCACGCCGGCGTTGTTGATCAGCGTGTGCAGCGGAGCCCCCGCCCACTCCGCCGCGAACTCCCGTACGGACGACAGATCCGCCAGATCCAGCCGACGGACCTCCGCGCCGTCACCGATCCGCGCCGCGGCGGCCCGCCCGCGCTCCGGATCCCGTACCGCGAGGACGACGCGCGCCCCCGCCCGCGCCAGCGCGTCGGCGGCGGTGAACCCGATACCGCTGTTCCCGCCCGTCACGACCACCGTGCGCCCGGTCAGGTCGGGGAGGTCACTCACACTCCATGCCTTCTTCTTCTCAGCCATACCGTCAAAGTAGGCGCCGACAACAATGCTGTCAATGACAACAATGATGACGGTGTCTACACGGAGATACGATGACCCGCATGCCGTCCGAGATGTCGTCGATGCCGTCGGAGAGCCGCCCGTACCACCACGGAGACCTCCGCTCCGCCCTGCTCTCCTCCGCCGAGCGCACCCTGCGCGACAAGGGCGCGGGCTCCCTCTCCCTCCGGGAGCTGGCGCGCGAGATCGGTGTGAGCCATGCCGCACCCGGCCGGCACTTCAAGGACAAGCAGTCCCTGCTGGACGCCCTCGCGCTCACCGGGTTCGAGCGGCTGTCCGCGACCCTGCAGGACAGCGACGACCCGGCCCTCCCCCTGGAGCCCCGGATCACCACCCTCGCCCGCGCCTATCTGACCTTCACCCTCGACAACGCCGCACTCCTGGAACTGATGTTCGCCCGCAAGCACGCCCCCGACGCCTCCGACACCGCCGGTCAACTGACCGCCGCCGTGGACCGGACGGTCGGATCACTGGAGCGGATGCTCGCCGAGGCGCAGCAGCGCGGCGAGATCGTCGACGGCGACCCCCGCGAGCTGTCCGTGACCCTGGGGGCCGCGCTGCACGGATATGCCGTACTCACGGCCAACGAGAGCCTCGACCCGCGGACGGCCCTCGCGGGCGTGGCGGCCCTGGTCCACCACAACCTCCACGGACTGCTCCGGCGCTGACCGCGGGGTCAAGATCCGGCCATTCTCCGTCCATCGAGGCGCCATCGGCGGGCAATCCCTCAACCGCCTTGAGCAATGCGGAAGTCAGAACTCCGCGGCCTACCTTGTTGTCACGTACCCAACAAGCGCACAGTCGTCGGCGGGCCGCCGCCCGCCACCGGGGACCTCGTACCGGTGGCACGCACCACCCCCCACCCGCACCGCCCCTGTCACCCACATTCAGGAGCTGTCCGTTGCGTACGACGACTTCCCCCAACCCCTCTGCCGCATCCGGCAGATGGCGCCGCATCGGCGCCTCGGCCCTCGGCGCCGCCGCCCTCGTGCTCGCCGGTTTCGGCACCGCGGCCCACGCGAGCGCGGCCCCCGCCACCTCCACCTCCGCGAGCGCGAAGGTCACCTGGGCGGCCACCCCCTGTGCCACCCCCAAGCACAAGGGCGAACTCGCCTGCAACTCCTACCGCGTCACCGGCGGCACCACCGCCTTCCAGAAGGAACGCGCCGCTGAGACCGGCAAGACCGCCAAGGTCACCCCGAAGGCCGCCGCCGCCAGCCCCACCGGCTACGGCCCGTCCGACCTCCAGGACGCCTACGGCCTGACCGACGCCGCCGCGGACAACGGCTCCGGCGAGACCATCGCGATCGTCGACGCCTACGACGACCCGAACGCCGCCGCCGACCTCGCCAAGTACCGCTCGTACTACGGCCTCTCCGCCTGCACCGTCGCCAACGGCTGCTTCAAGAAGGTGAGCCAGACCGGCTCCACCACCTCGCTCCCCTCCGCCGACAGCGGCTGGGCCGAGGAGGAGTCCCTGGACCTCGACATGGCGAGCGCCGTCTGCCCGAACTGCAACATCCTGCTGGTCGAGGCGACCTCCGCCAGCATGGCCAACCTCGGCAAGTCCGTGAACGAGGCCGTCGCGCTCGGCGCGAAGTACGTCTCCAACAGCTACGGCGGCTCGGAGTCCTCCTCCGACACCTCCTACGACACCTCGTACTTCAAGCACGCCGGCGTCGCCATCACCGTCAGCGCGGGCGACGAGGGCTACGGCGCCGAGTACCCGGCCGCCTCCCGCTACGTGACCTCCGTCGGCGGCACCGCCCTCTCCAGCTCCTCCACCACCCGCGGCTGGACCGAGAAGGTCTGGAACACCAGCTCCACCGAAGGCACCGGCTCCGGCTGCTCCGCCTACGACGCCAAGCCGACCTGGCAGACCGACACCGGCTGCTCCAAGCGCACCATCTCCGACGTATCCGCTGTGGCCGACCCGGCGACCGGCGTCTCCGTCTACGACTCCTACGGGGTCACCGCCGGCTGGTACACCTTCGGCGGCACCAGCGCCTCCTCGCCCATCATCGCCGCGGTCTACGCCCTCGCCGGCACCCCCGGCAGCAGCGACTACCCGGCCTCCTACCCCTACGCCTACCTGGGCACGTCCTCCCTCAACGACGTGACCAGCGGCAGCAACGGCTCCTGCTCCTCCAGCGCGAGCTACCTGTGCACCGCCAAGTCGGGCTACGACGGCCCCACCGGCGTCGGCACCCCGGAGGGCATCGAGGCCTTCACCGGCTGACGCACCATCACTCCCCGCACACAGAACGACCGCCGGCGGACCGTGGGGGCCGCCGGGGGCAAGGGCGAACGGGCCGTGGCATCCAGCCGCGGCCCGTTCGCCGTTCGTACACCGCCGCCCATGAGAACATCGAGAAGTGGGTCAACGACGGAACCACACCCAGGTTCCGCTCCGGCCTCATTGCCCGGCGTAACCTACCGTGATACACAGAGTAACCGTACGAGCCATTCATACGAATCCCGGCCAACAATGACGCCAAGTCGACATAACCAGGCGTCAATGTCGGCAACAATGAGAAGTGACCTCTGCACATAGCGGGGGACAGACGACACCTGCGGAACTACGGAACTACCCACCAGGGGCGGTGACTTACATGCTGTACGCGGCCGACAAGGGCGACATCAACACCATCATCGGCGGGATCGCTCCGGACTGGGGCCCCTTCGGCAGCCTGGGCAACGAGGCGAAGACGATGATCCAGGTCGTGATGGCCGTCGCCATCCTCCTCTGCCTGGGCATCGCGGTCTGGGGCGCGGCCAAGCAGCGCATCGGCGCGACGGCCCTGCGGGACACCTTCAGCGCGGAACAGGGCAAAGGCCTCATCATCGCCGGCCTGACGGGCGTCTTCATCATCGGCTCACTCGGCACGCTGTTCACGATCGTGTACGGCATGGCCATCTAGCAAAGCGGCCCCTCGCCCCGTTCCAGGCCCCTCCACCCCACCCACCCGTCGCGCCCACCGGCTGAGGTTGCGTTTCCCTGATGTCGAGTCACCACACCGCGCCCGCGCGGGAACCAGCACGGCTACCGTCGTACTTCTACGCGGTCCGATACGCGGTCCCGCACGGCAATGAGGGGGCATACGCGGCATGACTCCCGGCGACGAAAACAACTACGGCGAACCCACGGGTACCCGCGTTCGCCTTCCTGATGCCGACCCGTACGGCGGCGCCCGCCGGCCCGCCCGCTCCTCCCGCAGCCTCATCACGGTCGTCGGCGTGGTCGTCCTCCTCATCGCAGCCATCGCCATCGCGAACCGCGGCGGAGACGACGACCCGTCAACCACCTCCACAACAGACACCAACAAACCAAAGACAACAACAACAGCGGCAACGGGCACGAAGCCGGTGGAGTCGAAGAAGGCCGGGATCCCCTCCGGGTTCGCGCACACCGAGCAGGGCGCGCAGTCGGCCGCCGCGAACTACGCCGTGGCACTCGGCTCGACCGGCATGTTCCAGAAGGACAGCAGACACACCCTGGTCGACGCCGTCTACACCACCGGCACCGCGGCCAAGCTGCAGAGCGCCATGGACCAGGCCTACTCCGCCGACTTCCTCGCCAAGATGGGCCTCGACGCGAACGGCGACGCCCCCAAGGGGAACACCTTCGTCTCCCGCGTCGTCCCCGTGGGCACCACGGTCCAGTCGTACTCCGACGCCACCGCCAAGGTCGCCGTCTGGTACATGGGCCTGATCGGCATGTCCGGCACGAGCTCGACCGACCCGGTCACTTCGTCGTGGAAGACCTGGACCATCGACCTGAGCTGGACCGGCGGCGACTGGAAGATCACCGCCGACACCCAGAAGGACGGCCCCGCGCCCGTCCCCGGTGACGACCAGGCCGCCACCTCCGACGAGATCAGCAAGGCCATCGAGGAGTACGGAGGGTTCACGTATGCCCGGTAAGCCGCGCCGCCTGCTCAGGCTCGCCGGAGTCGTGACGGCCGTCCAGACGACCGCTGTCCTGCTGGCCACGCGTGCCTTCGCCGCCCCGAGCCCCGACCCGTCGCCGTCCGCGTCCCCCTCGCCCTCCAGCAGCGTCGACTGCAGCCTCATCAGCGGCGAAGCCAAGAAGTACTGCGAACGAGGCAACGGCGACGCCAGCACCGGCACCAACCCCGGTGTCTCCGACACCCTCGACCCCCTCTCGTCGCTCGCCAAGGGCTGTGCCGACGCCGCCTCCTGGACCGTCGACAAGCTCAGCGACGCCGTGAAGGACACCGCGAACGTCGACTTCACCAACCCCAAGTTCCTCCAGCAGTACGCCGTCGTCTTCGCCGCAAGCACCGTCCTCACCCTCCTGCTGTGGCTGCTGGCCGTGGCCAAGCGAGCCGTCCGGGGCGTCCCCCTCAGCACCGCCATCGGCGAAGCCGTCGGCTTCCTCTGGCTCACCGTCCTCGCCTCCGCCTTCACCCCCCTGATCCTCTACACCGTCGTATCCGCCACCGACGGCATCACGGAAGTCCTGGCGAAGGCGACAGGCGACCAGACCGACACGTTCTTCGGCACCTTCTCCGCCGCCCTCGCCAAGGGCGAGAACATCGGCGGCGGCCCGATCATGCTGATCGTCGTCTCCCTGGTGTCCATCCTCGCCGCCGGCGTCCTCTACCTGGAGCTCGTCATCCGCGCCGCCCTGCTCTACGTCGGCGCCCTCCTCGGCACCGTCGTCTACGCCGGCATGGTCGACAAGAACCTGTGGGGCCACGTCCGCCGCTGGGCCGGCATCATGATCGCCGTCATCCTGGTCAAACCGATCATCGTGATCGTCCTCGGCCTGGCAGGAGCCCTCTCCGCCGACGACGGCCCGGACTCCTTCTCCGCCGTCGTCTCCGGCCTCTCCATCATCCTGCTCGCCATCTTCGCCAGCGCGATGATCTACCGCTTCGTCCCCGGCTTCGGCGACGAGATCGCCGGCGGCCGCAACAACCGCATCATGCAGGGCGCCGAGGGCAAGGCCGCCGCCGTCATCAGCAGCCCCGCGACCCTCGTCGCCCAGGGCATCAAGACACACAGCACCCGCGCCGACAACAACGGCGGCGGAGGCGGAGGCCAGGCATCCGGCGGCGCCCGCCCGTCCAACCCCGTCTCCGGCGGCGTCTCCGCACACAGCTCGCGCTCCTCGAACGGAGGCGGCGGATCCGTCCCCTCCGCCGCACCCGCCCCCCGCACCAGCCCGGTGAACACCCCGCACGCCGGCAAGACCCGCAACAACCCCACCGGAGGTGACGGGCGTTGACCACCGAGTCCCACGTGTCCCACGCGATCTCGCCCCGCCGTACGTATCTGATCGGCCGCGCCCGGCCGAACGCGATCGTCGGCCGCAACCGCGAGACCGGCGAGATCGCGCTCATCATCGCCGGCGCGTTCCTCGGCATGATGTGCGGACTCCTGGTCCCCGTGCTGTCCCTGCGGATCGTGCTGCTCACCGGCTTCCCGGTGCTCGCGCTCGCCATCGTCTACGTGCCGTACAAGCACCGCACGTTCTACAAGTGGTTCGAGATCAACCGCAGCTACAAGCGCACCCTCCGCCAGGGCACCACCTACCGCTCCGGCGTGATGGAGGCCGGCATCCGCGTCGGCGGCCAGGAGGTCGAGGTCGGCCCGCCCCCGGGCATCGGCCGCATCAACTGGCTCGCCGCCCCCTTCGGCCCCGACGAGATCGCCGTACTCCTGCACGCGGACCGTCGTACCGTCACCGCCGCCATCGAGATCGAGGGCCCCGGCGTCGGCCTGCGCGACAGCGAGGACCAGGAAGCCCTCGTCGACCGCTTCGGCACCCTCCTCAAGCACGTGGCCAACGGCGACGGCTTCGTCACCCGCCTCCAGATGCTCGCCCGCACCCTCCCCGCCGACCCCGACGCCCACGCCAAGGACGTCTCCCAGCGCGGCGACGGGAAGGCCCCCGGCTGGCTGTCGCAGTCCTACGACCAGCTCCAGTCCATGGTGTCGACGAGCAGCGAGCAGCACCGCGCCTACCTCGTCGCCTGTATGCACTTCAACCGCGAGCTGGCTGCCGAGGCGCACGCCATGGCCCGCGCCGCCCGCCCCCAGGCAGGCCGCAAGCTGGACCGCGACGCCGGCCTCGCCGTCGTCATGGCCCGCGAGCTCACCGACATCTGCTCCCGCCTCCAGGAGGCGGACATCCGCGTCCGCCAGCCCCTCGGCCAGGGCCGCCTCGCCTCCCTCGTCCACTCCATGTACGACCCGGACCACCCGATCGACCACCTCCAGGCGATGACCAAGCGCAACGCCTGGCCGGCCGAACTGGACGCCATGGAGCCCACCTTCCTCCAGGCCAAGACCCGCGAGTCGTCCACCCGCGCCCCCTGGTGCCACGCCACCGCCTGGGTGAAGGAGTGGCCGATGACCCCCGTCGGCGTCAACTTCCTGGCCCCCCTGCTCGTCCACACCCCCGACGTCATCCGCACGGTCGCCGTCACGATGGACCTCGAACCCACCGAGGTCGCCATCGAACGCATGCTCACGGAGAAGACGAACGACGACGCGGAAGCCAGTCGCGCCGCCAAGATGAACCGCACCGTCGACCCCCGCGACGTCGCCGCCCACTCCCGCCTCGACCAGCGCGGCGAGGACCTGGCCTCCGGCGCCGCCGGCGTCAACCTGGTCGGCTACATCACCGTCTCCTCCCGAAACCCCGAGGCACTCGCCCGCGACAAGCGGACGATAAGGGCGTCGGCAGGAAAGTCGTACCTGAAGCTGGAGTGGTGCGACCGCGAGCACCACCGCGCGTTCGTGAACACGCTCCCGTTCGCCACCGGCATCCGAAGGTAGGGGCATCACATGCGGGACCCGCTGACCGTCCTCACCGACGCCTTCGCGTCCTTCCTCTTCGGCAAGGTCGAGACCACCCGCCTGCCCGTGCGCACCTCCACCGGCCAGGCCCAGGCGGTCTACCTCCCGACAGCCGCCCCCGGCCTCGGCGACTCCGGCGTCATCATCGGCCGCGAGGTCTACTCCGGGAAGGGCTACATCTACGACCCCTTCCAGCTGTACGGCCAGCAACTCCCGGCCCCGCACTGGCTGGTCCTCGGCGAGTCCGGCAACGGCAAGTCGGCGCTCGAGAAGACGTACGTCCTGCGCCAGCTCCGCTTCCGCGACCGCCAGGTGGTCGTCCTCGACGCGCAAGGCGAAGACGGCGTAGGCGAATGGAACCTCATCGCCCAAGCGCTGGGAATAACTCCCATCCGCCTGGACCCGACGGCCGCCCTGAACCACGGCATCCGCCTCAACCCACTCGACCCCTCGATCACCACAACAGGCCAGCTGGCCCTGCTGCGCACGATCATCGAGGTGGCGATGGGCCACGGCCTCGACGAACGCTCCGGCTTCGCCCTCAAGGTCGCCCACGCCTACGTCAACGAGACGATCGTCGAACGCCAGCCGGTCCTGATGGACATCGTCGAACAACTCCGCCACCCCGAACCGGAGTCCGCGGAGGCGATGAACGTCGCCATAGACGACGTGCGGGCGTGGGGCCTGGACGTCGCCCTGGTCCTGGACCGCCTGGTCGACGGCGACCTCCGCGGCATGTTCGACGGCCCGACGACGGTGGGCATCGACCTCGACGCCCCCCTCATCGTCTTCGACCTCTCCCACATCGACCGCAACTCCATCGCCATGCCCATCCTGATGGCGATCGTCGGTGTCTGGCTGGAACACACCTGGATCCGCCCCGACCGCAAGAAGCGCATCTTCCTCGTGGAAGAGGCCTGGCACATCATCAACAGCCCCTTCGTGGCCCAGCTCTTCCAGCGCCTCCTGAAGTTCGGCCGCCGCCTCGGCCTGTCCTTCGTCGCCGTGGTCCACCACCTCTCCGACGTGGTCGACGGAGCGGCGGCAAAGGAAGCCGCGGCGATCCTCAAAATGGCCTCCACGAGGACGATCTATGCCCAGAAGGCGGACGAGGCCCGAGCCACCGGCCGCGTCCTGGGCCTCCCGCGCTGGGCCGTCGAAATCATCCCCACCCTGACCCCCGGCATCGCGGTCTGGGACGTCAACGGCAACGTCCAGGTCGTCAAACACCTGATCACCGAGACGGAACGCCCCCTGGTCTTCACCGACCGCGCGATGACGGAGTCCTCCGCAGACCACCTCGCCGCCGTGGACGACGCCCTGCACGCCGCCGAACTGGAGGCGGAGGAACGGGCCGCGGCCTTCGTCGAACAACACCTCGGCGACTCGGAATCAACGGTGGCGTAGGGGGAGGACAGGACAGCCATGAGACCGAGCGACGAACGGCGTGCCGTCCAGGCCGGCGGCATCCCCGACGGCCTCCTCCTCGGCATACTCGCGTTCCTCCTCGGCATCACCCTGCTGACCTGGACCGCGACAGGCCTGGCCGCCCTCCTCTCGCACGGCACCTGGCCCACCGGCCTCACCTTCACCCGCACCCCCCTGGCCATGCGCCACCTCGTCACCGACCCCCACGACATCGCGGCCGCCTGGCCGGACACACACCCCGGCGCCCTCTCGGGCTACGGGCTCTTCTGGGGCCTCTTCATCGGCCAGCTGATGGTCCTCTTCGTCCTGACCATCTTCACCATGGGCACCCTGGCCCGCTGGAAAGCAGTCCGATCCCGCAAACGCGCGGGCGCCTACGCCACCCCGGCACCAACATCCACCGAGCTACCGGCCCCCAACGAGGTGCCAGCCCCCAGAACCGAGCCGCCCCCGGCCCCGGCCCCGGCCCCGGCCCCGGCCCCGAACCCAAACGCCGGACCGAGCCGGAACCCGAACCCGAACCCGAACCCGAACGGCGGACCGAACCGGAACCCATCACCGCAACCGGAACTGGCGGCGGAGCCGGGGCAACAACCGCAACCCATGGCGTCCACTTCTCTGTCCAAGGGTGAACGAGCGGGCGGGTGGGAAACAACCCGCGCCGCAGGCGCGGCAGTCCTCTACGCCCCACCGGAAGACCGCAAACCCACCGCCACCCAAGCCATCCGGGACGCCGAGGGCCCCGCCCTCATCGTCACCTCGGCCCCCACCCTCTGGCAGGACACCAAGGACTCCCGAGCCAAGCTCGGCCCAGTCCACCTCTACGACCCCACCCACCGCTGCGACACCCCCGCCCGCCTCCACTGGTCCCCCACCACAGGCTGCGAGGACAAACCAACAGCGGCAAAGAGAGCCACCGCCCTCCTCACCCCCGTACGCCCCACAGCCCGCCTGGACCAAGCGGTCAGCGACACCGCGGAAACCCTCCTCCGCAGCTACCTCCACGCCGCCGCCATCGACGGCCGCACCATCCGCCACGTCCACCGCTGGTCCCAGGGCACCGGCATCCAGGAAGCGGTCCGCACCCTCCGTACGAACCCGAAGGCCGCCCCCGGCTCGGCCGGCGAACTGGAAGCCGCCCTCACCGCCCACCCGGAACGCCGGGACATCGCCCAGGAGCTCACCTCCCGAGCCCTCTCCGCCCTCTCCACGATCAACATCCGCGAGGCCTGCACGCCCAACCGAAGTGATGCCCTTGCCTTGGATTCCTTCGTGAACGAGGGGGGAACGCTCTACGTCGTCGGCGAATCCATCGAGGACCCCAGGACCAACCCGGGCGCGATGCCCCTCCTCACGGCCCTCGTCTCCAGCGTGGTCGAGCGCGGCCGGCGCATGGCCGAACGGTCATCCTCCGGTCGCCTCGACCCACCACTCACCCTCGTCCTGGACGACATCGCCGCGGTGGCCCCCCTCCCCGAACTCCCGGACCTCCTGACGACGGGCCAGGCACAGGGCCTCCCCACCCTGGCCCTGCTCCGCTCCCGCGAACAGGCAAGATCCCGCTGGCCCCACACAGAGCTCCCGGTCTGACGGCGGCCTACCGCATCCGCTCGAACTCCAACTCGACGTCCTTCCCGTCCTCGCCCGACGGCACGGTCACCCCACTCGGCGTGAAGCCCAACCGCCGATAGGCACCCTGCGCCCGCAGATTCCGCTCATGCACCAGCAGCCGCACCCGCTCCACGTCCACCCCCCACGCCCACTCCACCCCGGCCTCGAACAACTCCCGGCTCACCGCACCCCCACGCCACTCGGGCCGCACATAAACCCCCACCACATGCCCCTGCCGCCGCTCGACGGGAAGCCCGGCCCAGTCCACGCTCCCCGCCTCCTCCACGAGCACGGTCACCGACCCCACCCACTCACCGCCCCCGTCCACCGCAACGAACTGCCGCACCCCGACAGCCCCTTCACCCGCGCCCAGAGCCCGCTCCCGCCAGAAGGAGTCCGGCCGAGCCACGGCGTCCTCATACGTCTCCAGAAAGGCGATCGCCGCAACGGGATCCCGCAGGGCAACCAGCCGCAACGCCTTCACGGACTCCCACTCATCGGCCCGTATACCCCGCACCACAAAGTCATTCATACAGCTCACGGTAGTACCCAGGTACGACACCCCTCACCCCGAATACACCCACCCTCCGACGCCCACGCACCGCACCCTCCGGCCATCATGAACCCGTGCCACACCCGAAGGACCAGCCCCCGACCCCGAACCCCTCTCCCAGTACATCCAGCGCACCACCCGCCACCTCCGCGCCGTCGACCGCCGCCACCCCCTGGTCAGGGACCTGCACCTGACGGCTTTCTGGACGATAGCCGCCCTCCCCGACACCCCCTCCTACGCCGTCCTCCTGACCATGCTCCCCTTCGCCCTGGTCAACGCCTGGACGGGCGCCACGCTCCAGCTGATCGTCATCCACCAGCTGGCTCTGAGGCGCCCCTCGCGCACCCGGTGGTGGCCGACGGCCGTGATCATCATCCCCGTCGTCCTGACCACCGTCCGCCACCCGCGCGGCAGCGCGGACCAGGACCTCACCCCCCGGCCCACCCTCACCGACCTCGACCAGCTCATCAAGGGCGTCAGAGCCGCAGGCCTCCCCATCCGCACCACCATCCACGGCACCCCGGCCCTCCCCCGGGCCGCCAACTCACCGTCTACCGAGGCCGGCCCCCGTCCCCACCCCGAACGCGGCTGGCGCGTTCGCCTGCACTTGCCGGAGGAATCCCCGCAGTGACCACCGTCCTCATCGCCGACGACCAACCTCTGCAGCGCTTCGGCTTCCGCATGCCCAGCCTGGACGGCATCGAGGCCACCCGCCGCATCACCGCCGCCGGCGCCCGCACCCGCGTCCTGATCCTCACCAGGTTCGACATCGACGAGTACGCCTACGCCGGGTCATCGGAAAGGGCTGGACGATAGCCAAGCGCCTGCACCTGGCCGAGTCGACGGTGAAAACCCACGTAGGCCGGGTCCTCGCGAAAACGGGCTCCCGGGACCGGATCCAGGCAGTGATCCTGGCGTACGAAACAAGACTGGTAGAACCCTAGAAAACAGAAAACCCCCGCACCAACGGTGCGGGGGTTTCCTAAAGATTGTTCGGCGGTGTCCTACTCTCCCACAGGGTCCCCCCTGCAGTACCATCGGCGCTGTAAGGCTTAGCTTCCGGGTTCGGAATGTAACCG
>NZ_JBHSFK010000036.1:0-125260 GCF_042653945.1 Streptomyces vulcanius
GGTTGGGGGGCGGCGGCTTCGGGGGGAGGGGGGGTGCCGGTGCCGGGGGCGGAGGCGGCGGGGGCAGTCGGCGCGCTTGGCGCGCTCGGTACGGCTTCGGCGGGGAGGGGCTGGCCCTGGTGGGGCTGTGCCTGGTGCTGCTGGGGCGGGAGGGGCTGTCCGGGGGCGGGGGCGGGCATCGGGTGTGCGATGGCGCCCTGTGCCTGCGCCTGTGCGGGGGTCTCCGAGGGCTGGCCCATGGCGCGTCGGCGGCGTCCGGTGGGCGCGTTGGTGGGGTGCGGCTGGGGCGGGGTGTGGTCGTCGGCCTGGTCGGGCGCGACGGCGTCGGGCCGACCGTGGTCGACCCGGGCCTCGTCGGAGGGGCCCTGGGCAGGGGTCTGGGCAGGGGTCTGCGCGGGCAACTGGGCGGGCGCCTGAGCGGGCGTCTGGGCCTGCGCGGGAATCTGCCCCGGAACGGGAGACTGCCCCGGAACCGGAACCGGAACCGGAACCGGAATGGCACCCGGAATCGCCCCCGGAACGGCTGGCGGAACCAGCCCGCTCGGCGGAACCGGAGCGGCCGGAGCCACGCCTCGCGCCGCCTGCCCGGGGGCACCGGGCACGCCGGGGGCGTTGGGAACACCGGGCATAGCGGGGGCACCGGGGATACCGGGCATCCCGGGACCGCCCGGCATCCCGGGGGTACCGGGCGCACCCGGTCCCCCCTCGCCCGACGCACCCGCACCCGCACCGTTGGGAACATCGGCCACGCCCGCCACGCCCGCCACGTTGGCTACATCAGCCACCTCGGCGGTCGTCCGGTCCGCCTCGGCCGGCGGAAGGGCGAACACCGCGCGCGGGGCGGACTCCTGCGCGGCGGCGCGTTCCGTCGCGGCGGCGAGGGCACGCCGACGGCGTCCGCTCGGCTCGTCGGCATCCTCGGTGTTCTCTGCGTCGGCAGGCGCCGCGGCGACCGCGGGCAGCGCCGGCGGCAGGGCGTTCGGCGGGGTGTCGTCGCCGCGCCGGGCCCGTCGTCCTGCGGCGGGCGCGGGTACGCCCTGCGGCGGAACGGTGCCACCCAGCCCCGTCCCCACGGCAGCGGTTCCCGCCGCGTGTTCGGCGGCGGTCACGACGGCCCCCTCGGAGACACCCCCGTCGGCACCGGCGATCTCGGCGGGACGCCCACGCCGCCGCCCGGTACCACCCGAACCGGAACCGGAACCGGAAGCCGAACCCGGAACCGAACCCGAACCGGCGGCAACCTCTCCGCCGCCGTCCTCGGGCACCTCACCAAGCGCCTCGTCGGCGGCCGGACCGCGTCGGCGCCGCCGCCCCGTGGGAACGGCGCCCTCCGCCTCCCCGCCCTCGGCGGCGATTCCGGGAACCTCCTCCAGGAAGGCGTCCACGGAGACCCGTCGCGCCCGTCGCCGCCCGGACCCCTGGTCGCCGGACTCGGCACCGCCCGGGCCGGAGTCCATGCCGGTGTTCATGCCGGCGTTCATGCCGGTGTCCACAACCGCGGGCAGCGCGGCAGGTCCCGGCGGTGCGACCGCCCCCGCCCCACCCCCCAGGGGCACTTCGAGGACGTACGCACTCCCACTCATGCCCGGCACTTCGTGCGTCTGCAGCACGCCTCCGTGCGCCCGCACGATCCCCCGCACGATCGGCTCGTGCACCGGGTCTCCCCCGGCGTACGGCCCCCGCACCTCGATCCGTACGACTTCCCCCCGCTGGGCAGCCGCGACGACCACGGTGTTGTCCATGTAACCGCCCGCCGAGACGGGCGCGTTGCCGGTGGCGTCGACGCCCGCGACGTCGGCGACGAGATGGGCGAGCGCGGTCGCGAGGAGCCGGGCGTCGACCTCGGCCTCGATGGGCGGCGCGTGCACGGCGAACTGCACCCGTCCGGGCCCGATGAGTTCGACGGCCCCGTCGACACCGGCCGCGACGACGGCGTCCAGCATCACCTTCGTCCGGACGATGCCCTCGCCGCCGCCCCCGCCGGCGTCGAGCCGCTGGTACCCGAGGACGTTGTCGATCAGAGTCGTGATCCGCGAATAACCGGCCGAAAGATGATGAAGAACCTGGTTGGCCTCGGGCCACAGCTGCCCGGCGTCGTCGGCGGCGAGGGCGGCCAGCTCGCGGCGCAGCTCGTCGAGGGGCCCGCGCAGGGAGGTCGCGAGAAGGGTGAGCAGCTGGTCGTACCGCCCGGCGAGGGCGTCGTAGCGGTCCTTCTCCCGCTCCCCGAGCGCCGCGTAGCGCTCCTCCGCGGCCGCGACCTCCTCCTCCTGCTCCTCGCGCACTTCCTCCAGTTCGGCGACGTGCTTCTGGCGCAGCGCGGTGAGGTCGGAGGCGTGCTCCTCGGAGAGCCGCTCCAACTCGTCCGCCTGCCGCTTCTCGAGGGCTTCCTTCTCCTCGGCCAGGTCGTCGTACGGCCGCCGGTCCGTGAAGGTCATCACGGCACCGACGAGCTGGTCGCCGTCGCGCACCGGAGCGGTGGTCAGATCGACGGAGACCTTCTCTCCACCCTTCGACCACAACACCTGCCCCCGCACCCGGTGCTTGCGCCCGGAGCGCAGGGTGTCGGCGAGCGGCGACTCGTCGTACGGGAAGGGCGAGCCGTCGGCGCGCGAGTGGACGACGAGGGTGTGCAGCTCCTTGCCCCCGAGATCACTCGCCCGGTACCCCAGAATCTGGGCGGCGGCCGGGTTGACGAGCACGATCCGCCCGTCGGTGTCGGTCCCGACGACCCCCTCGGACGCGGCCCGCAGAATCATCTCGGTCTGCCGCTGCGAGCGCGCCAGCTCGGCCTCGGTGTCCACCGTCCCGGACAGATCGCGTACGACGAGCATCAGCAGCTCGTCGGCGGCGTAGCCGTACCCGTCGTAGGCCTGCTGCCCGTTCTCGAGATTCGCGCTGGTCACCTCGACGGGGAATTCCGAACCGTCCGTTCGCCGCGCGACCATCCGCGTCGGCTTGGTCCGTCCGCGCGGATCCATGTGATCGGGCCGCCGCATGGACCCCGGGATCAGCTTGGAGTCGAACTGCGGCAGTAGATCGAGAAGCCCCCGCCCCACCAGAGCCGTACCCGGAGTCTCGAACGCCTCGAGCGCGATCGTGTTCGCGTTGACGACGGTCCCGTTGGCGTTGACCAGCACCAACGCATCGGGGAGCGCGTCGAGTATGGCTGCGAGGCGAGCAGCGCCTCGGGATGGCCTGCTGCTCACGAGTCGCTTCCTCCCTGTTACCGCACCTTGCCGACCGCTCGGGCCATATTGCCAACCGGTCCGCAGCGTGTCACGCGAGGGAGTCTAAGGGCTGGGGTCCCGTCGGAGGCGACGGATGAGAGGGAGCTCGCACGACGAAGTGACACAGAACGTGTGACCGTACGCATGACCTTCGCGGGAGTTTTACGTCACGGATGTTTGGACCATGAGAAGCCTGTGCTCCAGGGACGGCACCCGGGCCTCCCGTTCCCGACCGGAACCGGGTCACCCGCCCCAGACCCTTCACCGACCCTTCAGCCGAGCTTCGGCAGCAGGGGCACGAGCGCGTCCCAGCGCTCGATCGCACATCCGTCCCGACGGTCGTACGTCGTGTCGACGGGCCGCCCGGCCCAGCGCCCGGTGACATGCGCGGTGGCCGGACCGCCGTACTGCATGGTGCACATGCCCCCACTCGCCGCCGGCGCGAAGACATCGGTCCCCCACCGGGTCCTCCGGTCCAGGGCCAGACAGGCCCCGGCCACATCCGGATGACTCCCGCCCTCCGGATGGCAGTACACCTCGAACGTCCCGTCCCGCCGATCGCCGGCGTCCAGGAGGGTGACGGTGAGGTGATCCGTGGCCGTGAGGTGATCACCACCCTCGACCCGGTCCTCCTCCCGGACGGGCGGCGGAGCGAGCGCCACCCCGGCGAGGGCGTGGGCGGGAAGCGCGGCCCAGAGGCCGACGACGGAGACGGAGACGGAGACGGCGACTGCGGCGGCACCGAGCCCCCGCCGGACTCGGGACGGGATGACCTGCGACATGCCCGGACTAACGCGCGACCACGATCGACGTTCCGCCCCGCGCCACCCCAGGACAAGCCCCAGGACAAGCCCCAGGACAAGCCCCCGGAGAAGCCCCCGGAGAAGGGCTTTGCCCTGCGCCCCGACTGCCTAGTACGGTGGGAACCGATTGGTGACACGACGCTCGACTGTGTCATCATCTGCACGCGCCACTCGCACACGCGAGGGGTTGTGCTGGAGGCGTCGCCTAGTCCGGTCTATGGCGCCGCACTGCTAATGCGGTTTGGGTTTTAAAGCCCATCGAGGGTTCAAATCCCTCCGCCTCCGCGCGATCACCGAAGCCCCGGTCCGTCAAGGCCCGGGGCTTCGCCGTTTCCATACGTTTCCGCAGGTCACAAGGGCTACGGCAAACGGATTTCACATGTCGACGGCAGTCATGTAATGTTCTTCCTGTCGCCGGGACCGGCCCCGTAGGGCCAGAACCGAAGGCAACAAAAACCAAATAACAAGCACTCGTAGCTTAACGGATAGAGCATCTGACTACGGATCAGAAGGTTGCAGGTTCGAATCCTGCCGAGTGCACACAGGTCAAAGGCCCCGGAGAGATCCGGGGCTTCTGGCGTTCCGGGGGCGTACAGCAGCGAAGTGCAGCGACGGGGTGTCGTCGCTCCAACAGTCGTCGCCCAGCGCGCCGCAGTACTCAAGCGTGGGTGAGCGCGGACCGGCCCGCTATCCGGCCCATGGTTGGTCTTCGCGCACCGATGATCAGTGGTCGCCGCGGTCTTCCCGCAGCCGGTCCCCAGGCAACATCGCGCTGTGTGGCTGGAGCACCAGGTCGCGCTGGTACCAGGTGCCTGTCTTACCGCCGATGTGGGCAGGATCGGCGGGGCCGACGGGGACGAACCCCGCTTTGGTCAGCACCCTTGTGGACGCGACATTCTGGCGGGACGTCGCCGCTCGCAATGTGCGCAGCCTGTGCTGGGCCGCCGCCAGTTGGCACACTTCCCGGACGGTCGCGGTCGCCACGCCTCGGCCGGCCACGTGCTGCGCGACCCGGTAGCCGAGTTCCGCGGTGTGGTCCTCGATGTCGACCAGGTTGAACCTGCCGAGTACCGAGTTGTCCTCGGCTACGAGCACGTAGAAGGCGCAGATGCCCGCCTCCTGCTCAGCCAGCAAGGCGTTGTACCTGTCGGTGAACTGGGTGAAGTAGTCGTCGCCGCGGTCGGAGATCGAGGCGGCGAAGTAGCCGCGATTCGCCAACTCGAAGGCCAAGACCGCCGGGGCATGGCCGACATGCAGCCGCTTCAGCTCGGGCATTGTTCAACCTTACTCAGGTGGTACGCCGCGGCCACCTGGGTTTCCGCCCACCGAGGCTGAGGGCGAGGACGGTGCCGTAGCGGGCCCGCGCGGTTGCCACGCTCATCGGGTTCTCCGGGGCGGTCGAGCAGCGCTGATAGATCCTGGATCCAGCCGTGGGACACAGGGCAGGCTCCTCGATCCGATCCGATTCGATTCGATTCGATTCGATTCGATTCGATTCGTGAGCGGCGGGTCCGGCCGATCCCTGTTGATCCGGAGTCCCGGGGCTTCGAGCGGTGCCTGCCGCATGAGGCATGTCCCACCCCTCGCCATCGTGCGGGCCCCAGGCTGCGATGTCGGCCGCGCGGATTCGGCGCAGCACGTCGGTGAGATCTCCCCGGACTCCGGAGTAGGCGACAGCCCCGGGGTACGCAGGCCTCTGCCTCCCGTAGCGCGGCGGATCAGTTCATCCGGCCCGGATGGCCCGAGCACAGTCAGGCCGAAGGCCCGGAGCGCTCCGGGCCTTCGGTGTTTCAGGGCGTGCAGCAGCGAAGGGCTGAGCAGGCACGTCTGACCGGGCGGACCCGCAGGGCTCATGGGCCGCCCCACGCGGGCAGGATTCGTGGCTCTGGCCGCCTCGCGGTCGAACGGGGTTGTGTCGTGACCGCCGCCCGGTCGGTGTCGATGTCGTCGGCCGTGGCCAAGTCGCCGCTGTGATCGGCCCATATCGCTCACGGCAAGATGTAATGAGGGGTGGTCATCGCGGTCGGGGAGGGGCGGCGGCAGTAGTCTCGGTCTCGCCCGGGGGTCGTCGTCGGTCCGACCGATACGACCTATACGGCAGGTATGACCGGTACGACGAGCCGTATGCCGCACTCACCACCGATCCGTCTGACGTGGAGTCCGCTATGACCACCACACCACGGGACCTGTTGATCGTCGCGATCGACCTCGCCATCGACCTCACCTCCGGCGGCACCGTCGGGCAGGGCGACCTCTCGTTGGCGCTCGCGGGAGCCGAACTGCTCGATCTCGTCGATGCCGAGGCCGTCGACCTGGACGGCGACCGGATCGTCCCGGGAATGCCGCGCACCATGGATGACCGACTGCTGGACGAGGCGGTGTCGTCCCTCATCCGGGTGGCGCCGCACGAGTCCGTCGAGGACTGGCTCTGGCGCCGGGGCCGCGGCCTGCTCGCGAGGTATCTCACCGTCCTGGAGGAGGAGGGAAAGCTCGCCCACCGACGTCACCGCTGGAATTTCCTCAGCTCCGGCCGGACGGAGATGGCCGACTCACCGGACCGGCAGCACGCGGTCGAGCGTTGGACATCGCGAGAGCCCGTCCTCGTCGGCCTGGCAGCCGCCGTCGGGATCGACGGCAAGCAGGCCGAGAGCCCCGAGGGCTTCACCGACGACGCGGTGGGCACCGTACTGGCCGTCGTCGGCGACGCGGTGACGGAACTGGCCGCCGTACGTCAGCGGCGCGGCATCGAAGACGCGGCCTTCGACAATGTCTGGCGGGGCCTGTGAGAGAGGGCTAAGTCCAGGAGCCCGTCAGGATGCCCAGTGCGGTCAGCAGGGCGAAGGCCCCGCTCCAGGCCAGCGCGTGGCGGATACAGCGGTACTTGATCCAGGCCGTGTGGGACAGGAACGTCAGCTGGTCGAGGTCGCGGCCCAGGGGGTCGGTACGGCGTACGGCCTCCTCCAGACAGGGGACGCAGGCCATGGCGCTCACGTCGCCGAAGTAGTGCGCGCGGGAGCTGTGCGGCCGGCCGAGGCGGGGCGTCATGGCCAGCCCGAGCAGGACGAGGGCCACCAGGCAGGTGACGCAGCCGGCCCAGAGGAGGATCTGGGAGACCGCGGTGTAACGACGAGGCTCGACGACGCCACCGCACATCGCGCCGAGCAGCGCGGTGAGCATCGCACCCAGGGTCGCCAGGAGAAAGCCGGCCTTGTTGTCGGCCTTCAGCAGCTCCTCACGTGCCTCGGCCAACAGGGTGCGGGCGATCTGCGTGTCACGAACGGGTCCGGGACCGGTCCCACCCTCGCCGGTAGCAGCCATGCTTCCTTCTCCCCCTCGACCTTCGACCTTCGACCTTCGACCTTCGAGCTTCGAGCTTCGACCTTTTGCAGGGGCGGTCGCCCCGGTCCCACAGCAGGGCGACCGAGGCGACCGTCAGGCGCTTGTCAGACGCTGGAACCGTGGCGGAGTTCCTCCTCCAGCGCGTTCACCGCCTGCCGGACACGGATGTTCATCGCGGCCGTGTGCTCACGCAGGGCCGCCTCCGACTCCGCGCGGTTTCGGCGGATCTCCTGCTCGATGGAGTCCTGGGCGATCTCGAACTCGGCCAGGGCCCGCCGTTCGTCGAGGCGGACCTGCTCGCCGTAGATCCGGACCGCGCTGTTGCTGTGGATGGTGAGCATCTGCTCGTAGGAGTTCTCGCGGCCGAGGAACTTCACCATCACGGGAAGCATGTCGAGCAGGACGAAGAGCAGCCGGATCATCCAGATGCCCACGAGGACCACCGTGTTGCCGCCGGCGAGCTCGTCCAGTGCCCGGATGCGCTCCAGGACGCCGATCTCCTTCTGCTTGGCGCGTTCGTCGGCGATCCGCCGCTCGACGGCGGCCTCACGGGCCTTGGAGAAGTCGGTGCGCGCCGAGGTCAGCCGGCCGCCGATGCTCTGGATGCGGCTGTTCATGCCGTCCAGCCGGGTCTCGTTCTGTTCGGTGTCGTGGGTGGCGCGGTACTCCTTCGCCTTCGTACGCAGCCGCAGGCACTCGGACGTCCGCTGGTACAGGCCGGTGCCGGCGTCGCGGATCAGCTGCCGGCACTCGTCGCGCACCTCCGCGTCGAGCGCCTCCAGTCGCGTCGTGTCCCGGTCCACCCGCTTCTGGAGTTCCGCCGCGTCCGATCGCAACGTGGCCAGCGCATCGGCCTGTTGGCCCGACGTCGCGCTGAGGGACAGTACGTAGTCGGTGGCGCAGCCCTTGGGCGAGGTGGTCGTGGTGGTGTCCGGAACGGGGTTGCAGCGGACCAGGTTCGACCTGAGCCGGTCGATGTCACCGATGCGTTCTTCGGCGACGTGCTCCTCCACGGCCGTCGCGAAGATCCGCAGAACCAGGGGTTCGGCGATCACGACGCCGAGCATCAGGGCGATCAGCAGACGCATGACCAGGGGCCCGGTCTGGCGCCGTGCGTTCGGCTGCGGGGTGACCAGCAGACGGTCGAGGTTGAGGATGAACAGCATCCAGATGACCGTGGGGATCACCGCCAGGAAGGATGCCCTGCCGAGCGCCTCCGTGGCGAAGTTCCACATGGAGAACGCGGCGATGACGGAGGTGCCGAAGACCACTCCCCCGAGCGCGGTGTACTTGCCGCGCTCGTGCGGGGTCCGGTCCAGGAGCGCCTCGCTGACCCCGCTCAGGGCGCGCAACCGGGCGGCGATTTCGACGGGCCGCCGCATCGGCGGGCGGGTCCCGGCGGGCCACCGCACCGAAGGGCGGGTGTCGGCGGCCCGTCGTACCCACGGGCGGGTGTCGGTGGGGCGGTCGCTGTGGTCGGGCGTATCGGTGGAGCGGTCGCGGTAGTCGGGCGTATCGGCGGCGCGGTCGCCGTGGTCGGGCGTATCGGTGGAGCGGTCGCGGTAGTTGGGCGAGTCGGCGGGGCGGTCGCCGTGGTCGGGTGAATCGGCGGGGCGGGCATGGTGGTCGGTCAAAGCAGGTCGTCCTCGCTCTGGACGAAGCCCTCGCGGCGGTCCTGGGGTGCCGACGCCTGGGGCGTGGGCGGCGTCGACTTCGCCGCCGGGGTGTCCGCCGCCGTACCGGGGCCGATACTGCGGCGCGCGCCGGTGTCCAGCAGGACCTGTTCGAGGAGCTGGTAGTCGACGAAGCCGCCGGTGCTCACCTCCCGCAGCAGGGTGAGCGCCATGTCCCGCCGCATCTGCGCCTCGGCCGTCTCCTGCGCCTGCGCGTGGGTCTGGGCGGCGGAGGCGGCGGCGTACCGACGGGCGTCCTGCTCCTCGGACGTCCGGTGGATGCGGGCCGCGGCCTCGGTGACGCCGATCTCCTCCCTCGCAATGCTGAGGGCGTCGGCGTGGGTGGGCCCCTGGGTCAGCAGTTCGGCGATCCGGGCGGCGTTCTGGGTCTCCAGGTCGATCTTGAACTGGCTGAGCCGGCCGTCGCGGTGTACATCGCGCACCTTCTCCTCCCAGGCGCGCAGGCTCTCGACCGTGCTCACCTCGGCACTCACGAACTCCACGCTCATGCCGGCCACCCGCGGCGGCACGACCGCGCTGTAGGCGGTCATACGGCGGGACACCTCGGCCCGGACCGCGTTGATCTCCTCGACCCGGTGCCCGGCGCTCACCATCGGCAGGTCGGCGTCCCCGAGCAGGTAGGCGCGCAGGGGGCTGGCGACATCGACGGTGCCCTGCCGGGCGATGACCGTCGGGTCGGTCACCTGGCAGGTGAAGGAGGCCCGGACGGTGAAGTTGTCCGCCTCGCTGACCGAGGGAAGCGTGCGCTCGACCTCGACCAGACGGGCCCGGGTGTCCACCAGGCTGACGGACGAGGCGTCGAGCACGTCCGGGTGGGACGGGTCGAACACCATGCCTTCGGGGAAGGCCCGGTAGGTGCCGCCGATCCTGAAGACGTACACCGCGCCGGGCGGCAGCGACGGCACGTCGTCGCGGCGCCGGCGCCGGGACCACCAACTGCCCTGGACGGTGTCCAGGACCTGCTCGGCGATGACTGGATAGTTCACTTGCTTCGGGCTCCTTGAACAGAGAACGAGAACAGACGAAAGAATCAAGAACGCGGTGTTCCGACCAGTACGACGGCCAGCCGGCGGGTGCCCGGGATCGCGAAGTCGGGGTCCTGCAGGGCGGTGGAGAGCGCGTGGGCCAGGGCGTTCCACTGCCGGGCGCCGGTCTCGGCCCGCATCGCCTCGCCGAGCCGGCGTACGGCGTCGGTGGCGTCGGGGTCCTCACGCAGATGCACCAGGGTGCGGCACAGGGCGCGGACCGCACGGCGGCGGAAGCCGCTGAGCAGCACGGCGGCCCACAGGGCTCCCAGGTGCCGGGCGTTGTCGGCGTTCTGGCACAGCAGCGCGGCGGCGACGGGCCCGGGCTGCTTCAGCCCCGGCTGCTCCAGCCGTTCGGCTTCGAGGAGTTGTACGACGGTCCGCAGCGCGTCGGCACGTTCCCTGGAGCGAGTGGTCGTCGAGGCGAGGCGGGTGCGCACGTACCGCAGGGTGAGCAGGGCGCGGTCCGGTTCCTGCTCGGCGGTCTGCAGCAGCAGGACCAGGGAGCGACGTGCGGCGAACGCTATGCGCTCACCGCGTCCGGTCAGGAACCAGCACCAGTTGAGCGCCTCCAGCCGGTAGAGCGAGCCGAGTCTCCCGGTCAGCGCCATGGCGGCGGTGACGGCACGGCCGGGGCCCCTGTTGTCCAGTCCAGGACGATGCCCAGCGCCTGCGGGGCGAGGTGATCGGTCTCGCACATGAACTGCAGGGTGAGCGCGGCGGTGACCCGTTGGCTCATGAGCCCCTCGGCCCAGGCCCCCAGGAGGTGCTCCTCGACCTCGTTCAGCGCGTACCGGGCGAGTACGGCCGTGCCGCGCGCGACCTCCGTACGGGTGTCCAGGTCGGGGGTGCGGGAGAGGTCGCCCAGCCACTGCCGCAGCGGATACCACAGCTTGTACCCGTACAGGCCGTGCAGTTCGCCGATGACGAGGTCGCGGATCCGCGGGGAGGTGAAGACGAGGCGGCGTTCGCTGCGGGCGGCGTCCTGGCCGGGACCGGGGCGGCGTTCCACGTGGACGAGTCCGACCGCCCGTTCCTTCCAGCGGGCGCGGGACTGTTCCAGGCCGGCACCGGGTTCCGGCAGTGTGGCGACGGGCTCCGACTCGGCGACGGCTGTCTCGCCGTTCAGTTCCCATGTCCGCATGCGCGCGAAGAACTTGGCGCAGGCATCCTCGAAGTTCCGCTCCGGGACGCCCTCCAGGAAGGCGAGGGCGGCCATCGGCAGCAGGTCTTCCGCGGACGGCTTGGCCGCGAACCAGTCCTGGACGATCTTGCTGTCGCCGTCCCGGAGGGTCTCGATGGCCTTCCGGGGGCTGTGGAGGAGGGCCGCCGCCGCGGCCACGACATCGGCCGGGCGCCGCTGTTCGGCGACGCTCTCCAGCAGTTCCTTCTCCGACTCCGGATCGATGTCGACGTGGGGCAGCTGCTCCCGGCAGCGGTGGAACAGTTCCGACGGGTCCGGACTGTGCCACTGGACGCAGTGATCGCTCAGCGCCAGCCGCCGCAACGTCGTGTGGTCCGCGGTGATGACCAGGAACGCGTTCTTGCGGCGCAGTTCCTCGCTCAGCCGCCCGATCTCGTACGCCTGTACCGCCGCGACGTTCGTCTCGCCGACGTAGTCACGGATGACGTACCCCTGGCCCGCCGTGATGGCCGTCGTCGTGGCCAGTTCGGCCAGCGCGTTCGCGGGAGACAGGCTGCGCAGCGGGGCGCCCTCGCCGGCGACCTCCCTGAGCAGCGCGAGTGCGCCCGCGCCGCGACCGCAGTTGTCCTGGCCGGTCAGGACGACCAGGGAGCCGACGGCGAGCTTGCCGAGCGCCTCGTCGAAGCAGGGCTGCGGGCGGACGTAGCAGCGCAGCGCCTCGTCCACCGTCTCGGGCTCGACGACTCCCGGTGCGAGGCCGGTCCTCGACGACGACGTCCCACCGAACCCGAAGGCCGCCCCGGAGGCGTCCACGGAGGCGTAGAAGTTGTTGTAGACGCGCTGTTGGACCAGCCGAAGGTCGTCGTAGCCCTTCCCGTACTCCTCCTTCTCCTTCTCTTCCGCCTCTTCCGCGCTGTTCTTCTCACCGGGCGGGGAGTGGCCGTCCTGGTCGGGGGAGGCGTGCTCGGGATCCTGCGCCGCGCCGTCGTCGGTGTCGTCCGGAGCGGGAACTCCGTCCTGGCCGACGGGCGGAACCGGTGGGACCGGCGGTATGCCGGGGCCGTCTTCCGGGCTCGGCCGGCCCGGATCGCCGTCGCCGGGCTGGTCAGGCATCGGTGTTCCCGAAGCCGAACACGGCGTTCCGCGCGTCCACCGGGCCGGTCATGTTGGTGACGTTGATCCGGTCCGCGCGGTAGTCGTTCCGCATGCCTCCGTTCGTGTCCGCGGGGGCGTGGTGCGGCCGGTCGGCGGACGTCGGGTGTTCGTCCGCCGCGGGGCGCGGGCGGCCGAGCGTGGGCACCGTGAGCCAGGCGGTGGACTCGTACTCCTTCTCCTTGACGGCGACCTGGGTGAAGTCGGACGGCCGCAGGGCGGTGTGGCCGCCGGCCACGGCGGAGCGGAAGACGTCGTCGGACAGGATCAACGCCAGGTCGGCGTGGGGGTGCGCGTCCAACGCGTCGTAGAGCGGACGGGAGTTGAGCAGGCGTGCGGTGACCACGACTGCGGTTCCGGCGAATCCGTTGTCCGCCAGTTCCACGAGACCGTGGTGCACGGCGGCGCGCAGTCGCATACGGGCCGCCTGCGTCCGCTGTTCGTTGTAGTGCCCCAGTTCGGACGCAAGGTGCCGGAAGTAGTCGTCGACCAGCCTGGGTTCGTTACCGCTCATGGGCAGGACGGCGAGTTGTTCGTCGCCCTTCGGCTGAATCTGCCATTCCGAGCGGTCAAGTCCGGCGCTCCTGGCCGCTCTGTCAAGAAGCCTGGGCAAATCGTGTTGCGTTTCTGACTGCTTTCGATCGTTCTTGTTCCCGTAGGACTGTGCGTCCACGGCTATACACGTACAGGGGTGGTACCCAGACCACTCGACCACTGGATCTTCCTCTCTGCGCAGGCATTGTTCGCAATGCGCTGCCCAGAGGCTAGGAGAGTCGGCTGGATCCGATTCCGTATCAGTACGGGATCTCACTGTCGAGTTTGGCGAATTCGAGCAACTTCGGAACGTCACAGATGGTGATGTTGCGGTAACTGCATTGCACCAGTCCCTGCGCTGTCAGGGTGGCCAGGCACTTTTCGGCCGTGGGCAGGGCGAGGCCGGCCAGTGACGCGAGTTCCCTCTGGGTCAGCGTGACGCCCAGGACGCAGCGGTCCGTGTCACCGTCCGGCGCGGGCTGCGCGTACGCCTGGCTCAACTCGGCCAGCACACGG
The DNA here is from genome assembly GCF_042653945.1 of Streptomyces vulcanius. NCBI lineage: Bacteria > Bacillati > Actinomycetota > Actinomycetes > Kitasatosporales > Streptomycetaceae > Streptomyces > Streptomyces vulcanius. Next base: position 13,435 of record NZ_JBHSFK010000036.1, read on the forward strand.
GCGAACCGAGTGGGCGCGTCGTACGCCTTGTAGTCGATCCGGCGGCGGTTGGCCCAGCGGAGTCGCGCCGACAGCATGCGCAGGATGGCCCTCATCGCGTCCGGGTGACGGCCGAGAAGGCTTTCGAGCACCTGGAGTTGAATGATCCGCGCGCTCACCTCGCTGCACGCCATCACCGTGCCGGACCGGGGCAGCTCCTCGAAGGCCGCCATCTCCCCCACGAGATCACCCGCTATCCGTACGGCAAGCAGTACGTCGTATCCGCTCTCGGAGGTGGCGGCCACCTTGACCACACCGCTGGTGATCAGTAAGACGTGCCGGCTCGAGTCACCCTGCTGCAGAAGCGGCTGATGCGGTGAATAGTTCTTCCTGATTCCCTGCCGGAGAAACTCGTCCCGAGTCTCTTTGCGCAGCTTGCCGAGAAAAGTGAACGCAGGCCACTCGTCACCCATCCAGGACCCCCGAAGATCTTGCTCCGCAGTGAAATGACGTCGTTCACGTGACGCGATGACGCGACCATGCTGCCGTCACGCACCCCACTGATACGACGTCCCTCCACAACATGGCCTGTTTGCGCGCACGGCAGCTCAAAAGGGTTCGTTACCCGGCTTCGCCGTCCCGGTTGCGGAGTTCCTCGCGATAGGCGTTGGCCAGGGTGGTGGCGCGGGCGAACCAGTCGGTCAGAACGGCGGTCTCCTCCGGGGAGTAGTCCGCGAAAAGGGCGTGCAGCCGGGCGTAGTAGGGCTCGTAGAGGGCGTGGACGCGGGCCACCGCGGCGGGGACCGCCGCCACCCGGACCCGGCGGCGGTCCTGCGGGTCGGCGCGGCGGGTGACGTAACCGGCGCGTTCCAGGCGGTTGAGGATGCCGGTGACCGCGCCGGTGGTGACGTGGACGCGGGTCGCCAGGTCGCCGGCGGTGAGGAGGTCCTCGCCCGCCTGGAGCACGTAGGCGAAGCAGGTCAGGTCGGTGACGTTCAGGCCCAGGCGCTGGGCCATCTCCTGCTGGCCGACCATGCTCGTCGCGATGAGGTCGTCCATCGCCGAGAGCGCCTGGGCGGCGGTCGCGGCGGGGCGTGCGGACGGCCGGGGTGGCGGGGGTGGCTGGGCTGACATCGCGGGGGCTGGGTCCTCTCCGGTGGGTTTGTGCTGGGTCCTTGTTATCCGCTTTCAGTTTCTCTTACCTTGTAAGAGGTTCATGGCATCAATCTCTTAGAGTGTGAGGGAAGGGAAAGCTGTGGCGGGTCATCTGTACGACGAGGGGCACACGGTCGCCGGCTGGACCGGCTTCGGCGTCGCGGTCGTCGGGACGGCGGTGACGGGTGTCGGGGTGTGTGCCGTCTCGCCCGTGCTGCTCGTCGGCGGGCTGGGGATCGTGGGAGCGAGCCTGCTGGTCACCTGGGCGCTGCATCTGGCCGGGTGGGGCAAGCCGCCGGGGGTGCGGCCACGGGCGGAGTGGGGCATGCGGGTGCGCGACACGGCGGCCGGGGGCGGTCACCCGGGGTGTGTCGGGTGCCGGCTCGCCGGCCGTGCGCCGAGGAGCGGGACCGCGTTGTCAGTGGCTGCCTCTACCGTGGAGCGTGATGGCACAGGCATGGAAGTGCACGGGGCTGCGGTGGTCGGCTCAGGGCCCGGTGCTGATGTGGGACGGGGGGCGTCGTAGCCCGCTCTCCCGGGGGAAGCGGGTGGCCTTCGGCGTCGCGGAAGGAGGCGTACGGCGGTGTGCGGGGGCGCGGGGGAACGCGTGTCCGGTACTGGCGGTGGTGTCGGCGCGGAGCGCGGGCGGCCGGTGCGAGGAGTGTGCGCGGCTGGACCGGGCGCACTCCGTCGCGGCGGACGGCGTCGCCGACGATCCGAGGCCGTACCGGGTCTATCTGGCCTGGTTCGGACCCGGGCTGGTCAAGGTGGGGATCACGGCCGTCGAGCGGGGGTCGGCGCGGCTGCTGGAGCAGGGGGCGGTCTGTTTCAGCTGGCTCGGCAGCGGGCCGCTGATGGCCGCCCGGCGGACCGAGGAACTGCTGCGCGCGGCGCTGCGGGTGCCGGACCGGATTCCGTACGCCCGGAAGCGGGCGGTACGGAGCTCCCTGCCGGGCGAGGCGGAGGAGCGGGCCGGAGAGATACGGGAGTTGCACGCGCGTGCCGTGGAACTGGGCGGGTGGCCGGAGTCGTTGGACCGGGAACCGTTCCAAGCCGTCGATCACATGAGGGTGTTCGGGCTCGACGGGGTGCCCGCCGCTCTCGGGGAGGTGAGTGAACTCGTCGCCGGAGGCGCGGTCGGCGGAGAGCTGGTGGCCGCCGCCGGTCCGGATCTGCATCTGGCGACCGGCGCGGGGATCGTCGTCCTCGACACACGGCTGATGAGGGGATGGGAGCTGGTTACCGTCGCGGCGGAGGAAGGGGCGAAGGACGGGGCGGAGGACGGGGAGAGCGGGGTGCTTCGGCTTCCCGTGCGGGAGTTCAAGGGGAGCGCGGGAGAGGCCGCGCACCTTCAGGACGGACTGTTTTGAGGCCGCCGACCAGGGGAAGGGCGATGTCAGCGCCGGGCAAAATGTTCCCAGGGTTCCCCTGAGAGGATCCTGTGAGTTTCTCAGGGAAATCACAGGTTGTCGAAAGAGTGCTCTCAGAGGACGTCGCCATGGTGTCTCCATGACCACGACCTCGCCCCAGGGGCGCACCGAACTGCTGAGGCCGGACGGGAGCCCCGTCCGAGTGCTTGTGGTGGACGACGAGATGTCGATCACCGAACTGCTGTCCATGGCCCTGCGCTATGAGGGATGGCAGATCCGGAGCGCGGGGGATGGCACGGGTGCCATCCAGACAGCGCGGGAGTTCCGGCCCGACGCCGTCGTCCTCGACATGATGCTGCCGGACATGGACGGGCTGACCGTCCTGGGGCGGCTGCGGCGGGAGCTGCCGGAGGTCCCGGTGCTCTTCCTGACCGCCAAGGACGCCGTCGAGGACCGGATCGCCGGTCTCACCGCCGGTGGCGACGACTACGTCACCAAGCCGTTCAGCCTGGAAGAGGTCGTGGCGCGGCTGCGGGGGCTCATCCGGCGGTCCGGTGCGGCCGACCGGCGCTCGGACTCCGTACTCGTCGTCGGTGACCTCACCCTCGACGAGGACAGCCACGAGGTCTCGCGGGCCGGGGACAACATCCACCTCACGGCCACCGAGTTCGAGCTGCTGCGCTTCCTGATGCGCAACCCGCGGCGCGTGCTCAGCAAGGCGCAGATCCTGGACCGCGTGTGGTCCTACGACTTCGGCGGCCAGGCCAACGTGGTCGAGCTGTACATCTCCTACCTGCGGCGCAAGATAGACGCCGGCCGGGAGCCGATGATCCACACCCGGCGCGGGGCCGGTTACCTGATCAAGCCCGCGGCGTCATGAGCGGGCGACGACGGCCGCGTCCGCAGAAGAGACGAGCGGGACAGCCGCGTACCCTGCGGACGCGACTCGTCGTCGTATCGGTGACCCTGATCGCCGTGGTCTGCGCGGTGATCGGCACGGTGACCACGCTGGTGCTGCGGGACCATCTGTACGGGCAGCTGGACGGTTCGCTGAAGGAGTCCGCGGCGCGCGTCGCCGGCGGACCCGCCGGAGCGGGCCCCGGGAACAAGGACGCTGCCAGGAACGGCAACAGCACCGGCGACACCGGCGCGCCCCAGCAGCAGACGATGACCCTCGACAAGTTCGTCGCCGGTGGCCCGGGGCCGCAGAGGGCCCTCGCGGCCAAGGTCGAGAACGGCTCGATCACCAGTGGCAAGGTCGGCGACAAGAAGACCGACGACAACAACGTCACGCAGATGGACCCCAAGGACCTCAGCGAGACCCAGAAAAGGGCGCTCGGCTCGGTCGCGCAGGACGAGAAGCAGCACACCGTCGACATCCCTGGCCTCGGCACGTACCGGGTCACCTACATCCACGGCAACAACGGCGACTACTACGTCGGCATCCCCACCTCCGACGTCGACGGCACCATCAGCACGCTGATCATCGTCGAGATCAGCCTCACCCTCGCCGGTCTCATCGCCGCCGGGCTCGCCGGCACCGTGATGGTCAGCGTCGCCACCCGTCCCCTCCGACGGGTCGCCGCCACCGCCACCCGCGTCTCCGAACTGCCCCTGCACACCGGTGAGGTCAACCTCAGCGAGCGGGTGCCCGAGGCGGAGTGCGACCCGCACACCGAGGTCGGCCAGGTCGGCGCCGCGCTGAACCGCATGCTGAACCACGTCCACGGCGCCCTGCACGCCCGCCAGGAGAGCGAGATGCGAGTCCGCCAGTTCGTCGCGGACGCCAGCCACGAGTTGCGCACCCCCCTGGCCTCCATCAGGGGCTACGCCGAGCTGACCCGGCGCGGACGCGAGGACGTCGGGCCCGACACCAAGCACGCGCTGGGCCGTATCGAGTCCGAGGCCGGCCGGATGACCTTCCTCGTCGAGGACCTCCTCCTGCTCGCCCGCCTCGACGCGGGCCGCCCGCTGCAGTTCGAGCAGACCGACCTCGTACCGCTGGTCATCGACACCATCAGCGACGCCCGCGCCGCCGGACGCGAACACGTCTGGCGCCTCGAACTTCCCGACGAGCCCGCGCTCGTGTCCGCCGACTCGGCGCGGCTCCAGCAGGTGCTCGTCAACCTCCTCGCCAACGCCCGGACCCACACCCCGCCCGGAACGACCGTCACCGCACGTGTGCAGCGACGCGGACCGTGGCTGTGCGTGGACGTCCAGGACAACGGGCAGGGCATTCCGCCGGATCTGCTGCCGCACGTCTTCGAGCGGTTCGCGCGCGGCGACTCCGCGCGCTCCCGCACCACCGGCTCCACCGGCCTCGGCCTCGCCATCGTGCAGGCCGTGGCGACCGCGCACGGCGGTGCCGTGACCGTGGACAGCGTGCCCGGACAGACCATCTTTACGGTGCATCTGCCCGCTCTTGCCCCTGCCGTGCCCCAACCGTCGCCCGAAACGAACTGGCAACTGGACTCACAGGTCGAGCACAGTGCCACCACATGGGTGCAACAGGGCGTTTGAGGAAAGTAGTTGGCATGCGAACCGACTCTTCTCCCGGCACCCTGCCGGCGCGGGAGCACCTCCCGGCCGCCACCGCCGGTACGCCTGTCCTGGACGTAGTGATCCCCGTCTACAACGAGGAGAAGGACCTCCAGCCGTGCGTCCAGAGACTGCACGACCATCTGACGCGTACGTTCCCGTACTCGTTCCGCATCACCGTCGCGGACAACGCGTCGACGGACACCACCCCCGAGGTGGCGCGGCGGCTGGCGGCGCGGATCCCGGAGGTCAGGAACTTCCGGCTGGAGCAGAAGGGCCGCGGCCGGGCGCTGCGGACCGTCTGGTCCGCCTCGGACGCTCCGATCCTCGCGTACATGGACGTGGACCTGTCCACCGACCTCAACGCGCTGCTGCCGCTGGTGGCACCGCTGATCTCCGGCCACTCCGATCTGGCGATCGGCTCCCGGCTGGCCCGTTCCTCCCGCGTGGTGCGCGGGCCGAAGCGGGAGTTCATCAGCCGCGCCTACAACCTGATCCTGCGCGGCTCGCTCCAGGCCCGCTTCTCCGACGCGCAGTGCGGATTCAAGGCGATCCGCCGCGATGTGGCGCAAGTTCTGCTCCCCTTGGTGGAAGACACCGGCTGGTTCTTCGACACTGAGATGCTGGTGCTCGCCGAGCGCGCCGGGCTCCGTATCCACGAGGTGCCGGTCGACTGGGTCGACGACCCGGACTCCACGGTGCACATCGTGAAGACGGCGACCGACGACCTGAAGGGGGTATGGCGTGTGGGCAAGGCCCTGGCCACCGGTTCGCTGTCGCTGGACCGGCTCACCCGCCCCTTCGGCGACGACCCCCGCGACCGGGAGATACAGGACGTGCCCAAGGGCCTGGCCCGCCAACTCGTCGGCTTCTGCGTCGTGGGCGGCCTGTCCACCCTCTTCTACCTGCTCCTCTACAGCGGCTTCCGCCAGTTCAGCGGCTCCCAGGTGGCCAACGCGCTCGCCCTGCTCGTCTCGGCGGTCGCCAACACCGCGGCCAACCGGCGGCTGACCTTCGGGGTGCGCGGCCGGGGCGGGGCCGTCAAGCACCAGGCCCAGGGCCTGGTCGTCTTCGGTATCGGCCTCGCGCTGACCAGCGGCTCCCTCGTCGCCCTGAACGCGGCGACCTCGAGCCCCGCGCACTCCACCGAACTCGCGGTCCTGATCGCCGCCAACCTCGCGGCGACCGTCATGCGCTTCCTGCTCTTCCGGGTGTGGGTGTTCGCCGACCGGCGGGAGGCCGACGCGGTCGCGCCGACGCGGTCGCAGCCGACGCAGCCGACGCGGTCGCAGCCGACGCAGCCGACGCGGTCGCAGCCGACGCAGCCGACGCAGCCGACGCAGCCGCAGTCGACGCAGCCGACGCAGCCGCAGTCGACGCAGCCGACGCAGCCGACGCAGCCGACCGGAGTGGTCGCCTCCCACATCCCCGCCGCGCCGGCCCACGGGCCGATGCCGCAGCGCACCAGCACCAGCAACACCAGCTCCAGCAGCACCACCACTTTCGACAGCACGACTCAGTTCCGCGCCGGCGAAGCCGCGGACGGCACCTGGAGGGAGGCCACCATGCGACTGCAGCCGATGCGCCGCCCCCACGACACCGACCCGGGGGACGCCCGATGACCACCCACCTCGACCAGACGACGACCTGGCCACCGACGAGCGCGCCCGCGGAACCGGCCGCCGTCCCCCCGGCCCCCGAGTCGGGTGAGCCGAAGCAGCCCCTGCACCGCAGACTGTGGCGCGGCCGACCCGAGGACCCGCGCTGGGTCCGCCCGGCCTTCCTCGGCCTGCTGGCCGCGACCCTCCTCCTCTACCTGTACAACCTGAGCGCCTCCGGCTACGCCAACTCCTTCTACTCGGCGGCCGTCCAGGCCGGCAGCGACTCCTGGAAGGCGTTCTTCTTCGGCTCGCTGGACGCGGGCAACGCGATCACCGTCGACAAGCCCCCGGCCTCGCTGTGGCCGATGGAACTGTCGGTCCGGATCTTCGGCCTGAACTCGTGGGCGATCCTGGCCCCCGAGGTGCTGATGGGCGTCGGCACGGTCGCCGTCGTCTACGCCTCCGTGCGCCGCCGGTTCAGCGCCGCAGCCGGCCTGATCGCGGGCGCCGTGCTCGCGCTCACCCCCGTCGCCGCGCTGATGTTCCGGTTCAACAACCCGGACGCCATGCTGGCCCTGTTGATGGCGGTGGCCTGCTACTTCGTGGCCCGCGCCCTGGAGGACGGCCGGACGAAGTGGCTGCTGTGGGCCGGAGTCGCGATCGGCTTCGCCTTCCTCGCCAAGACGCTCCAGGCCTTCCTCATCCTCCCGCCGCTCGCGATCGTCTACGCGGCCTGCGCGCCGGTGAGCGTGAAGAAGCGCTTCGGACAGCTGGCCGCGGCCACCGCCGCGCTGGTCGTCTCCGGCGGCTGGTGGGTCGCGATCGTCGAACTGTGGCCCGCGTCCTCCCGCCCCTACATCGGCGGCTCCCAGAACAACAGCTTCCTCGAGCTGACCTTCGGCTACAACGGTCTCGGCCGCCTCAACGGCGAGGAGACCGGCAGCGTCGGCGGCGGCGGTGGCGGCGGCAACACCGGCCAGTGGGGCGAGACCGGCTGGGACCGGATGTTCAACTCCGAGATCGGCGGCCAGATCTCCTGGCTGCTGCCCGCCGCGCTGGTCCTGCTGGTCGCTGGTCTGGTGGCGACCCGGAAGCTGCGGCGCACGTCGGTCACCCGCGGTCTGTTCCTCGTCTGGGGCGGCTCGCTGCTGATCACCATGGTCGTCTTCAGCTACATGGCGGGCATCTTCCACCAGTACTACACGGTGGCCCTCGCCCCCTACATGGCGGCCGTGATCGGCATGGGCGCGGCTGTGCTGTGGGAGAAGCGGTCCGAGCTGTGGGCCTCGATCACCCTCGCGGCCTCGGTCGTCGCGGCAGCGGCCTGGTCGTACGTCCTGCTCAACCGCACCTCCGACTACCTGCCCTGGCTGAAGTGGCTGGTCCTGATCGGTGGCCTGGCCGCCGCGCTCGGCCTGACCTTCGCGGGCCGGATCAACCGTCAGCTCGCCCTCGCGGCGGCCTCCGTCGGCCTGGTCGCCTCCCTGGCCGGCCCGACCGCGTACACCATCAGCACCCTCCAGGAGGGCCACACCGGCTCCATCGTGACGGCGGGCCCGGCGGGCGCGTCCATGATGGGCGGCGGCGGTCCCGGTGGCGGCGGCGGTGGCCGGGGCGGCTTCGGCGGCGGCACGGGCGGCGGCCAGAACCAGCAGGGCCAGCAGGGCCAGCAGGGCCAGCAGGGCCAGCAGGGCCAGCAGGGCCAGCAGAACGGCAACGGCTTCCCCGGTGGCGGTATGCCGGGCCAGCAGGGCCAGAACCAGCAGAACGGCAACGGCAGCACCCAGGGCCAGGGCCAGGGCCAGAACCAGCAGGGCGGCCCCGGCGGCCAGACCGGCGACGGTGGCGGCATGGGCGGCGGCGGTGGCGTCGGCGGTCTGCTGAACGGCGCGACCGTCTCCGACGAGGCCAAGAAGCTCCTGGAGGCCAACGCCGGTGACTACACCTGGGCGGCGGCCGCGATCGGCGCCCAGAACGCCGCGAGCTACCAGCTGGCGACCGGCGAGCCCGTGATGGCGATCGGCGGCTTCAACGGCACCGACCCGTCCCCGACGCTGGCCCAGTTCAAGGAGTACGTGGCGGACGGAAAGATCCACTACTTCATCTCCAGCGGCAGCGGCGGCGGTATGGGCGGCAGCAGCAGCGGCACGTCCTCGCAGATCACGACCTGGGTCGAGGCCAACTACAAGAAGGTGACGGTGGGTTCGTCCACCTTCTACGACCTGACGCAGAAGGCGAGCAGCTGACCGTAGTGCTCTGACCGTAGTGCTCTGAGTAAGGGGCGGTGGCCATGGGTCACCGCCCCTTACTCATATCCCTGTTGTACGGCGTATGGGAACTCTTCTACGGTGTAGAACATGTCTGCATCTCCTCAGGGCCACCCCCGACGCTGGCTGATCCTCGCCGTCATCTGCCTGGCCCAGCTCACCGTGCTGCTCGACAACACGATCCTGAACGTCGCGATCCCCTCCCTCACCCGTGAGCTGGGCGCGGGCACCTCCGACATCCAGTGGATGATCAACGCGTACTCGCTCGTCCAGTCCGGCCTGCTGCTCACCGCGGGCAGCGCCGCCGACCGCTATGGCCGTAAGAAGATGCTGGTCACAGGGCTGGCGCTGTTCGGCATCGGCTCCCTGGTGGCCGCGCTCGCCGACACCACCGCCCAACTCGTCGCGGCTCGGGCGGGCATGGGGGTGGGCGGTGCGCTGCTGCTCACCACCACCCTTGCCGTGGTGATGCAGATCTTCACCTCCGAGGAACAGCCGAAGGCGATCGGCGTCTGGGCCGCGGTGAGCGCGCTGGGCTTCGCCACCGGCCCGCTCATCGGCGGCTTCATGCTCGACCACTTCTGGTGGGGCGCGGTCTTCCTGATCAACCTGCCGGTCGCGGCGCTGGGCCTGGTGGCGGTGATCGCCCTGGTCCCCGAGTCCAAGAGCCCCCAGGGCGACCGCCCCGACCTGCTCGGCGCGGTCCTCTCCACCATCGGCATGGCCTCGCTGGTCTTCGCGATCATCTCCGGTCCGGCCCACGGCTGGACGTCGGCGCGGGTGTCGGTGAGCGGGACGGTCGCCGTCGTCGTCCTCGCGCTGTTCGCCTACTGGGAGAGCAGGATCCCGTACCCCATGCTCGACCTCGCGTTCTTCCGCGACCGACGGTTCACCGGCGCGGTCGGCGGCGCGGTCCTGATCACCTTCGGGATGGGCGGCTCGCTCTTCCTGCTCACCCAGCACCTCCAGTTCGTCCTCGGATACGGCCCCCTGGAGGCGGGTCTGCGGACCGCGCCGCTGGCGCTGACCGTCGTCCTGCTCAACTTCACCGGGGTCGCGGCGAAGGCGACCGCCAGGCTGGGCGTTCCGCTGTCGGTCCTGTAAAGCATGGTGGTGATGGCCGGCGGGCTCGTCTCGATCGCGCTCACCGGTGAGGGGTACGCCGGGACGGCCGCGGGGCTGGTGCTGATAGGCGTCGGCTGCGCGGTCGCGAACCCGGCGATGGCCCACGCGATCATGAGTGCGATACCGCCGGCGAAGGCGGGCGTGGGCGCCGGGATCAACGGCACCCTGGCGGAGTTCGGCAACGGGCTCGGCGTCGCTGTGCTCGGAGCGGTGTTCAGCTCCTCCGTCGCCTCGGGGAAGTCGCTGTCGGCCGGGCTCGGGGCCGGGCAGTCGGTGGGGGCGGTGGCGGTGTTGCTGGGGGGTGTGGTGGCGGCGGGGCTGCTGCGCCGGGCGGACCGACGGGAGCCCCGGACCGACGCGGCCCAGCACCCCGTCGACTCCACTCCCGCCTAGCATCTGTCCTAGTGACCGGAGTGTGAGGAAGGTGCCTGGCCATGGCCGAGACCGGCAAGGAAGCCGCGCCGCGCAGTGTCTGGCTGGAGGACGGCAAGGCGCGGCGGGGCCGGGGCGGCGGGCAGCCGTCCGGCCTCGACCGGGAGCGGATCACCGAGGTGACCGTACGGCTGCTGGACGCGGAGGGACTGGCGAAGTTCTCCATGCGGCGGCTGGCGGCCGAGCTGAACGTGACGGCGATGTCCGTGTACTGGTACGTCGACACCAAGGACGACCTCCTCGAACTGGCCCTCGACGCGGCCTTCGACGGACTGCGCCTGCCCGACCCGGACAGCGACCAGGACTGGCGCGACCAACTGCGCGCGCTGGCCCGGTCGTACCGCACGCTGCTGGTCCGTCACCCCTGGCTGTCGCCGCTGGCCGGCACGTTCCTCAACATCGGCCCGAACAACCTCGCGTTCTCCCGCGCCGTGCAGCGTGTCGTGCGCCGCACCGGGCTGCCGACGCACGGGCTGGCGGCGGCGATCTCCTCCGTCTTCCAGTTCGTGTACGGCTTCGGCACGATCGAGGGGCACTTCCTCGCCCGCTCCTCGTCCGTCGGTCTGACCCCCGACGAGTACTTCCGGTACGCCATGAACACGGTCACCCGGGCCCCGGAGGCCGCCGACGTCGTCAAGGAGTCCGAGGACATCATGGCGGCCCGGGGCGGCGACACGGTCGAGGAGATGTGGGAACGGGACTTCGACTACGCCCTGGACCTGCTGATCGCGGGCATCGAGGCGATGGCCGCCCGCCAGGACTAGTCCTGCTCCACCAGCCGGGCCGGGAAGCCGCCCGTCGCCACCGGCCCCCACCGCCGCGGAGTGATCCGGATGATCGACTTGCCCTGCTTGACCATGGCGGCCCGGTACTCGTCCCAGTCGGGATGTTCTCCGGCGATGTTGCGGTAGTACTCGACGAGGGGCTCGACGGAGTCCGGTGTGTCGACGACCTCGGCGGTGCCGTCGATCTGGACCCAGGGCCCGTTCCAGTCGTCGCTCAGGACGAGCAGGCTGACCCGCTCGTCCCGCTTGGCGTTGCGGGTCTTGGCCCGCTCCGGGTACGTGGAGACGACGATCCGGCCCGAGTCGTCGACCCCGCAGGTCAGCGGCGAGCCCTGGGGCCCGCCGTCGGCCCGCCGGGTCAGCAGGATCGCGCGGTGACGGGGTCGTACGAAGTCCAGCAGATCGTCGAGCGATACGGCGGTGTTGGTCGCGATGTTCGGTGCCATGCCGCCAGCCTAGGCGCCGGAACGCCGCCCGCACGTGACCCTGCCGGTCCTACGTCTGCGTCCTACGCGTGTGCCCTACGCGTGTGTCCTACGCGTGCGTCCTACGCGTGCGTCCTACGCGTGCGGCAGGGCGTCCCCCTGCACCGCCTGGACGTCCAGCTCCACCCTGAGGGTCGTACCGATGGCCGCGATGCCGGCCTGGACGACCTGGTTGTAGTTCATGGCGAAGTCCTCGCGGTGCAGCTCCGTCGTCGCGCGGAACGCGGCACGGGTGCCGCCCCACGGGTCGTCGCCGGTGCCGAGATAGGCGAGGTCGAGGTCGACGGGCCGTACGACACCGCGCATGGTGAGTTCGCCGTGGACGGTCCAGCGGTCCTGGCCCGCCACTGTCAGACCGCTCGAGCGGTAGGTGATCTCCGGGTACGTCTCCACGTCCAGGAAGTCCGCCGAGCGCAGATGGGTGTCGCGCATACCGTTGCCGGTGTCGATGGACGCGGCCCGGATCACCGCCTCCACCCGGGACTTGGTCACGTCGTCCGGGGCGACCTCGATCGCCGCCGAGAAGTCGGTGAACCGGCCCCGCACACTGGAGATCCCCAGGTGCTGCGCGGCGGCGCCCACCGTGGTGTGCGCCGGATCGACGGTCCACGGCCCGGGCGGCGGCAGCTCGGTCCCGCCCTGCCGGGCCAGCGTCACGGTCCCGACCTCCGTGCGACCACTCGCGGTCACGATCGCGGTGGACGCGGCGGGACCGTATCCGACGGCCGTGACGATCACGGTGTACGGGCCGGGCGCCAGCTCGGTCGTGTCCCGTACCACGCCCTCGTCGTCCGCCTCCGCGCGCAGCACCTGGGTGCCCGTCATATCGGTCACCGTGACGACGGCGTGGTTCACGGCCCAGCCGTCCCTGGTGCGGATCCTCGCGGTCAGTGCCATCTCAGGTCTTCTCCTCCTAGAGCCCGGTGGGCGGCGAGGTGCCGCGCACCCCGCCGCCCACCGGGGCCGTCCGTCGTCCTACTCGCCGGGGTGGGCGAGCTCGATGTCGTGGCCCTCGATCCCGGACCCGGTCACCGTCAGCGCGGTGGCCACCGGCGGGTAGCCGGTCGCGATGACGGTGTAGTCGCCACCGTCGAGGTCCGCGAAGGCGTACGCCCCGTCCGTGCCGGTGGTCGCCGTGCCGACGACGTTGCCGGCCGCGTCCACGAGCGTCACCCGCGCGTCGGCCAGCGGACCGTGCGGCGCCCGTACGACGCCCTGGAGCTGCGCTCCCGCGTCGAGGACGACCTCCACCCGGGTCACACCCGTCCCGCCGACCTCCACGGGCAGCGCGTGCGGCCGGAACCCGGTGGCGTTCACCGCGACCGTGACGGCACCCGGCACCAGCTCCGCGAACGAGAACTCGCCCTGCTCACCGGTGGTGCCGGTGGCCAGCAGATCGCCGCGCGCATCGGTGACGACGACCATCGCGTCCTTGACGCCCTCGCCCGACTCGGCGGCCCGCACGAACCCGCTGAGCCCACTGGTCCCGCTGAGCAGGATGTCGTACGCGAGCGGCTCGCCGTTCACGACGATCGTGGACGCCTGCGGCTGGAACCCGTCCGCGGAGGCGATCAGGACGTACGACCCCGTACCGGGTGCGTCCAGCGCGTAGGCACCGTCGGCCCGCGCGACCGAGCGGCCGAGCTGCCGTCCCGAGAGGGAGATCAGGGTGACGGCGGCCTGCGGGAGCGGAGCGCTCTCGGCGCCGCGGACGTGCCCGTGGACCGGGACACCGCCGCTTTCCCGGGAGGGTGCGGGGAGCGTGGCCACGGCGGAGAGCCGCTGGGCGCCTGCGGGGCCGGTCTCGGGGATGGCTTCGCTGCTCGTGGCCGCCCAGCTCGGGACCTTCTCCTCGACCGCGGCCGCAGAGGCCGGGGCCGCCGCCGGAGCGGGGGTTTCGTCCGTCGCCGTCTGGGCCAGCGCCCCCTTGGTCCGCAGCGGGACCTCCTTGATGAAGAGGGTGATCAGGAAGGCGAGCAGCGCCAGGGCGGCCGCGATGAGGAAGACGTCCGCGATGCCGTGGCCGTAGGCGCTCTCCATGACGGTGCGCAGCGGCGCGGGCAGCTTGTCCATGTCCGGGATCTCGCCGGAGGAGCCGGACGCGAGGGCCGCGTACTTCGGGTCGAGGCCGGCGATGCCCTCCTTGGCGTAGTCGCCGATGCGGTTGGCCATGACCGCGCCCAGCGCGGAGACACCCATCGCACCGCCGAGGGAGCGGAAGAAGGTGACGGTCGAGCTGGCCGACCCGAGGTCCTTCGGATCCACCTGGTTCTGCGTGGAGAGGACCAGGTTCTGCATCATCATGCCGACGCCGAGACCCAGCAGGGCCATGAAGACCGCGGTCTTCCAGTAGGCGGTGTCGTACCGGACGGTACCCAGCAGACCGAGGCCCGCCGTGATGAGCACACCGCCGCCGACCAGCCAGGCCTTCCACTTTCCGGTGCGGGTGATGAACTGCCCGGAGACGGTGGACGAGACGAACAGTCCGCCGATCATCGGGATGGTCATGACGCCGGACATGGTCGGGGACTTGTCGCGCGCCAGCTGGAAGTACTGCGCGAAGAACACCGTGCCGGAGAACATCGCCACGCCGACGAACATCGAGGCGAGGGAGGAGAGGGTGATGGTCCGGTTGCGGAAGAGGCGCAGCGGGATGATCGGCTCGCTCGCCCGGGACTCGACGAACATGAAGACCAGCGCGAGAAGGACCGAACCGGCGATCATCGTGTACGTCTGCCAGGACAGCCAGTCGTACTTGTCACCCGCGAAGGTGACCCACACCAGCAGCAGCGAGACGGCGGCGGAGATGAAGAACGCGCCGGCCCAGTCGACCTTCACGTCCCGCTTCACGACGGGCAGGTGCAGGGTCTTCTGCAGCACGATGAGGGCGATGACGGCGAAGGGGACGCCGACGTAGAAGCACCAGCGCCAGCCCAGCCAGCTGGTGTCCGTGATGACACCGCCGAGCAGCGGGCCGCCGACGGTGGCGACGGCGAAGGTCGCGCCGAGGTAGCCGGAGTAACGGCCGCGCTCACGCGGCGAGATCATCGCGGCCATGACGATCTGGGCGAGCGCGGACAGACCGCCGACGCCGACGCCCTGGACGACCCGGCAGGCGATCAGCATGCCGGCGTTCTGCGACAGACCGGCCGCCGCCGAACCCAGCACATAGATGACGAGCGCTATCTGGACGAGCGCCTTCTTGTCGTAGAGGTCGGCGAGCTTGCCCCACAGGGGGGTGGTCGCGGTCATCGCCAGCAGGGTGGCGGTCACGACCCAGGTGTAGGCGGACTGGCCGCCGCCGAGGTCGCCGATGATCTCCGGGAGGGCGTTCGAGACGATCGTGGACGACAGGATCGCCACGAACATGCCGAGCAGCAGGCCGGAGAGCGCCTCCATGATCTGCCGGTGTGTCATCGGAGCGTCGTGGCCGGCGGGGCCTGCTCCGTGCTTGGCGTGAGCCCGCACACCGGCTGGTGTGGTCGTTGCCATGGCCTTCCTTTTCTTGTGTCGTTCTTATGTTGCTTGTGCGGGTGTACGGGTGGTTCGGCTCGGGGCGGCCTGAGGGGCGTGCTGGTGTGTCGTCGTCCGGGTGTCGCCGAAGCTGGCGCGCAAACGGGTCATCAGCCGGATGAGTTGGCTCACCTCGTCGTCGGTCCAGTCGCTCAGCCGCTCGGCCAGCAGTTCGGCGCTGCGCCGGGAGAGTTCGGCGATCATGGCGCGGCCCTCGGCGGTGAGGTGCAGGATGCGGGAGCGTTTGTCCGCGGGGTCGGGGGAGCGGTCGATCCAGCCGCGCTCGGCGAGATGGGCGGCGTACCGGCTGGTGACCGACATGTCCACGGCCAGCAGCTCGGACAGATTGCTCATCCGCATGTCGCCGTGCCGTTCGAGCAGGGCCAGGACGGCGGCCGATCCGGCGGAACACTCGGTCGGCATGATCCGCGCGACCTCCCGCTTCACGGCTCCGACGGCACTGAGCTGACGCGCGAGTTCCTCGTACTGCGTCTGCGCTGCCATCACACCTCCCTAACTTGTTGCTTGGGGCAACCATAAGAGCGGTTGGTTGCTACAGGCAAATAAAATGGCGGGTGACGGCCGCAAAAAGTTGGCAAAGGCAAGTATCGTGACGGTAAATGTGCAGGTGGGGCTGGTGGTCCGAGGGGGGCGGCGCTCTCCTGGGCAGGGTGGAGACGCGCATCCCTGTGGAACCCCACTTGGGCCGGTGCCGCCGTTTTCGCTAGTGTCTCGGCACATGGCTAACAACCCGGGCCCGCAGGGCAACCACGACCCCGCCGGCAGCACCCAGATGTTCCGTGCGTTCGTCGACGAGGGCGGCCCCCAGGCCACCTCCCGCCAGGCGCCCGCACCGGCCGGCCCCCGCATCGGCCTGATCGTCGGCATCGTCGCCGCGGTGGCGATCGTGGCGGTGGTGGCCTGGCTGGCGCTGAAGTAACCAACCACGGGGCCGAGGGCGCGGGCGTCGCGGGAGCGAGGGCTGAGGCGACGGCTGCGGGAGCGACGGCTTGGGCGAGGGCTTGGGCGACCGCGGAAGCGGCGGCCGGCGCGAGCCGACGAGCACCGAGCGGCTGCCGGCGTGAGTGCTTGGGCGACCCTGGCTGCGCCCGAAGCGCGTGCCGCGTGCCTGGGCATCGCCGGGGCAGTCGCTGGAGTCGGCGCCGAAGGATCCCGCGGTCTGCGGAAGCGGCGGCTGAGTTGAGGTTTTGAGCGAGCGCCGAGCAACCGCTGGGGCGAGGGGCTGCGCGAGCGTCGAGCGGCTGCTGGTGCAAGTGCTTGGGTGATCGCCTGGGCGATGGCCGGAGCGCGCGTCTGGGCGTCGCCGGGGCAGTCGCTGGAGTCGGTGCCGAAGGATCCCGCGGTCTGCGGAAGCGGCGGCTTGCGCGAGCGTCTTGGCGAGCGCCGAGTGATCGCTGGAGTGGGTGCCGAAGAAGCCCGCGTTCCGTTCCGGTTCGCTGCTCCTACCGTGCCCCCCACGACGCCACTTGCCCGTGGCGGTCGGCGGGGGCCGGTGGTGTGCCCGTGAGCGGGCGGCACTGTCCGGCGGAGTCGGGCCGAGGGCTCGGGCTCCGGGCTCCGGTGCGGGGCTCAGGCCGAGGGATGACCTCGGCGGCGCGGGTGGCGGCGGTCGACTTCCCCACCGCTCCCGCCCTGCCGTACCGAAGGTCCCGCCGCCCTGAGCGGCACCGGCACCGGTCCGCCCGGCCGGCGGCCTAGTCCGAGATCAGGCCTTCTCGCAGCTGCGCCAGGGTGCGCGTCAGGAGGCGGGAGACGTGCATCTGGGAGATGCCGACCTCCTCGCCGATCTGCGACTGGGTCATGTTGGCGAAGAACCGCAGCATGATGATGCGGCGCTCCCGGGGCGGGAGCTTCGCCAGCAGCGGCTTCAGGGACTCGCGGTACTCGACGCCCTCCAGGGCCGTGTCCTCGTAGCCGAGGCGGTCGGCCAGGGAGCCCTCGCCGCCGTCGTCCTCCGGCGCGGGGGAGTCGAGGGACGAGGCCGTGTAGGCGTTGCCCACGGCCAGGCCGTCGACCACGTCCTCCTCCGACACGCCCAGGACCGCGGCGAGTTCGGCGACCGTCGGTGAGCGGTCCAGCTTCTGGGAGAGCTCGTCGCTGGCCTTGGTGAGAGCCAGCCGCAGCTCCTGGAGCCGGCGCGGGACGCGCACCGACCACGACGTGTCGCGGAAGAAGCGCTTGATCTCACCCACGACCGTCGGCATCGCGAACGTCGGGAACTCCACGCCCCGTTCGCAGTCGAAGCGGTCGATCGCCTTGATGAGGCCGATGGTGCCGACCTGGACGATGTCCTCCATCGGCTCGTTGCGCGACCGGAAGCGGGCGGCGGCGTAGCGCACGAGCGGGAGGTTCAACTCGATGAGGGTGTCGCGGACATAGACACGCTCGGGGCTGTCCTGGTCGAGCGCGGCGAGCCGCAGGAACAGGGAGCGGGACAGGGTGCGGGTGTCGATGGCCCCCGCGGTCGTCGGGAGAGCCGGGGCCGGCGCGGCCTCGAGGGACGTGACGTCATCGAGCACGTCGGGCTCGACAGGCTCGCTCTTCACAAGCGTGAGCACCTTCGAGCTGCCCTGATCTGCGGACATGCCACCCCCTTTGGGTCGCGGGACGGTCGCGGCGGGACGAACCCGTCGGGGGAACGTCAGCCTTCACCTGAATACCGGAGCCGGAGCCCTGGCAAACGCGCTTCCGGAAGAATGTCACATGTCGGCAACACGCTGTAGTGACATGTCGACACGGCGGTAACGAATAGGCCCTGGAAAGAGGGGGTGTGACGGTTTTTCACCGCAGATCTGTCGGGAAGTTCCCAGGTGAGCGATTCGCTCGTGACGGTGACCGCTCGCTCCTGCGTGCGATCCCCTATCGGATGACGTGACCAGAGCCGTGCGCCCTATGCGTGCGCCCTCTTTGTGCGCCCATGCATACGGCTATGCACCGGCCGTGCTTCGCCGTTCGGCCCGAACTTCTCCGCCGTCACGGCTCGTCGGCTCTACGCCTCGATGCGGTTCGCCGAGCGGAGCCGTTGAAAGCTGCGCGCGAGAAGCCGGGAAACGTGCATCTGGGACACGCCGAGTTCCGCGCTGATCTGAGACTGCGTGAGATTGCTGTAGTAGCGCAGCAGAAGGATCCGCTGTTCGCGCTCCGGGAGTTGGACCAGAAGGTGGCGGACGAGATCGCGGTGCTCGACGCCGTCCAGGGCCGGGTCCTCGTAGCCGAGCCGGTCCAGCAGCCCGGGCAGCCCGTCGCCCTCCTGGGCGGCCTCCAGGGACGTCGCGTGGTACGACCGCCCGGCCTCGATGCAGGACAGCACCTCGTCCTCGCCGATGCGCAGCCGCTCGGCGATCTCGGCGGTGGTGGGGGTGCGGCCGAAGGCGGTGGTGAGGTCCTCCGTCGCGCTGTTCACCTGCACCCACAGCTCGTGCAGCCGGCGCGGTACGTGGACCGTGCGGACGTTGTCCCGGAAGTACCGCTTGATCTCGCCGACCACCGTCGGCATCGCGAACGTCGGGAACTGCACACCCCGGTCGGGGTCGAACCGGTCGATGGCGTTGATCAGCCCGATGGTGCCGACCTGGACGACGTCCTCCATGGGCTCGTTGCGGGACCGGAAGCGGGCGGCGGCGTAGCGCACGAGAGGGAGGTTGGCCTCGATCAGAGCCCCGCGCACCCGGTTGTGCTCCGGGGTGCCCGGCTGGAGCTCCTTGAGCTCGCCGAAGAGCACCTGGGTGAGCGCCCGGGTGTCGGCCCCGCGCCGCCGCTCGGGGGTGACGGGGGGTGCCGGTGCGGGTGCCTGGACGGGTGCCGGTGCGGGTGCCTGGACGGACGCCTGGGTGGGTGCTTCTTCCTGAGGTGGCGCAGTACTGGCCGACACGGTCAACGCCACCTCTTCGTCAGGTCAACAACATCGGTCAACTCATCCGTCAAAAGCGGTCATAGCATCACAAGACATGTGCACTGTGTGCAAGCACCCCATAACACCGTGTTGAGGTATAAGTTGACCTGTAAGGCGGGTCTGCAGGACCTTTACGAGACATCCGCAGGACATGCCAGAGCCCCCCGCCGTCGTGACGGAGGGCTCGCAGGGCTCGGTGGGCCGTGGGGGCCCGCGGGGACGCTAGAACTCGTAGTCCGCGACCACCCAGGTGGCGAACTCCCGCCACAGGGTGACGCCCGCCTGGTGGGCGGGGTGTTCGAGGTACCGCTTGAGGGCGTCCGCGTCCTCGACCGCCGAGTTGATCGCGAAGTCGTAGGCCACGGGCCGCTCGCTGATGTTCCAGCCGAGCTCCCAGAACGCCAGCTCCTCGATCCGGCCGCCGAGGGCCCGGAAGGCGGCCTCGCCCTCCTTGACCCTGGGATCGTCGCGCTCGACGCCCTCGTTGAGCTTGAACAGGACCAGGTGGCGGATCATGGGCACTCCCAGTGCGTGCTACTTCGCCCCGTCGGCGAGCCAGGTGAAGAAGTCTCCGACGGCGTTGGCGGCGTCCGATATGCCCTGGAAGGCTATCTGGACGTAGTCGGCCGCCTTGGGCGGGTCCGTGATGATCACATAGAGCGCGAAGACCACGAGTACGTAGACGGCGATCTTCTTGGCGTTCACCGCCACCTGGCCTCCCTGTCTGTGCCCTGCCCTGAGGGCGCCTGTTGCCGGGCGCGAGTGTAACCCTTAGATCGTTTTGTATGACCTATGGCGCAACGGCTGCCAGATTTTTTTCCGATGCGTGAACCGATCGCGGGCCCTCGTCCGATGAAGGGGCAAGGGATCCTGCCGTCGTTCCTGCCACAGGGGAGAAGTCATATGTACTCAGGCGCCACAAACGCTCTGCTGATCGTCGTGATCGGCCTGGCCATGCTGATCGTCGCGTTCTCGTTCATCGACTGCGTTCGTACGCCCTCGGAGCGCATCCGATTCGTCCCGAAGCTGCTGTGGCTGTACTTCATGGTCCAGGCCCCGCTCTTCGGCTCCCTGGTCTGGACGTACTTCGGCAAGAGCCCCGAGCCCGCCGACCCGCGCGAGGCGATACCGGGCATGACGAAGGGCCCGGTCCACCGGACCGAGCCCCTTGTCTGAGAGCGGTAGCGGAGGGATTTGAACCCTCGGTGACTTGCGCCACACTCGCTTTCGAGGCGAGCTCCTTCGGCCGCTCGGACACGCTACCGAGGGAGACCTTACAGCACGCCGGGGCGTGGTTTGAAATCGGTATTCGGGGCGATCGGGGTGGGCGGGGAGGTGGTCAGCGCGCGCGGAAGAACTCGGTGAGCAGCCGCGCGCAGTCGTCCGCGAGGACGCCCTCGATCACCTCGGGGCGGTGGTTGAGCCGACGGTCGCGGACGACGTCCCAGAGGGAGCCGGCCGCACCCGCCTTGTCGTCGCGGGCGCCGTAGACGACCCGGTCCAGCCGGGACTGCACGATCGCGCCCGCGCACATCGTGCACGGTTCGAGGGTCACGACGAGCGTGCAGCCGGTGAGCCGCCACTCGCCGAGCCGCGCCGCCGCCCGCCGGATCGCGAGCACCTCGGCGTGGGCCGTCGGATCCCCGCCGGCCTCACGCTCGTTGTGACCGGTCGCGAGGACCGTCGTGCCGTCCGCGGCCAGCAGGACGGCGCCGACGGGCACGTCCCCGCCCCGGACGGCCAGGGCGGCCTCGTCCAGGGCGAGCCGCATCGCGGCCCGCCACGGGTCGCGAACGGGATCCGACGGTGACTGTGGCTGTTGTTGTGGCTGTTCGGGCTCTGGTGACTGGGGTGCGGTCAGCGGACGGTCTCCAGGACCTCCGAGGCGCCCAGGGCGTCGGCGATCTCGTTGAGCGCGTCGTCGGACAGCGACTTCAGCTCCTTCTCGCCGACTCCGAGGTCGTCGAGGATGCGGGGGTCGCCGACCGGGCCGTGCGGTACCGCCTCGGCGGTACCCGTGCCGTCCACGGCCTTCTCGTCATCCTCGTCCTCCTCCTCCTCACCGTCCTCGGTTCCGTCGAGGTCGAGGGCGTCCAGGTCGTCTTCGTCACCCGGATCCCTTCCGAGCAGTTCGTCGGTGAGCAGGAGCTCGCCGTACGAGCTGCGGGCGGCGGCAGCGGCGTCGGAGACGTAGATGCGAGGGTCTTCCTCACCATCGATGCGGACGACCCCGAACCACGATTCCTCCTGCTCGATGAGCACGAGCACCGTGTCCTCGTCGGGAGAGGCCTCCCGGGCCAGGTCGGCCAGATCCGACAGGGTTTCCACATCGTCGAGCTCTGTGTCGCTCGCTTCCCACCCGTCTTCGGTGCGCGCGAGCAGTGCGGCGAAGTACACCGTGACTCTCCCACTGGTCTTAGGCGTGCCGGTTGGGGGTCCCCCCGGCGGAGGTTACGGGCGGAGAGAGCTGTGCTCCGAGCCCCACCCACTCGGAATCGTGGCAGAAACAAGGCGTTCAGGGGACGTCTTCGGCTCCCTGTGTCCGGTGGTTTTGATCGCACGTCCTGAGTCCGTCCGCAGCAACTCACCAGCGCACTCGTTGCGGCCACCTGCGGATCGTACGCGGCTTTCCCGTGCGCCCACGCACGCATACCCCCGGCGTCACCCGGGATCGTGGCGATCTTCCCCGAACGTCCCAAGTGCCGTACGGCCACGAGCCGATGGTTCGGCTACCAGCGGAATGTACGCATTCGCATCGCGTGGCGCAGCCGGGCAGTTCGGGCGCGTCGGGGCTGTACCCGGTCGCGCAGTTCGCGGGCCTCGGCGAGGTCGCGCAGGAAGCGGTCGCGGCGCCTGCGGCGCTCGGCTTCGGTCTCCCGCGGCGCTTCCGGCTTCGGCGCGTCGCGCTCCGGCAGGTCAGGCATCGGCTCACCACCCAGGTCCGTTTTCTCCACCTTCCCTCCGACGGGGGGTTTGATGCGGGCGAACGGCTCAAGGGCGGGGCGCGCGGTCGTCGAGCGTGGGGGAGGCGCCGGGTGGGTGCGGCCCGGTTAATGTTGTGGACATGCGTCTCCACGTCGTCGACCACCCTCTGGTCGCTCACAAGCTCACCACGCTGCGCGACCAGCGCACGGACTCCGCGACCTTCCGCCGGCTGGCCGACGAACTGGTCACCCTGCTCGCCTACGAGGCCACGCGTGACGTGCGCACCGAGCAGGTCGACATCGTCACGCCGGTCGCCGCGACCACCGGCGTGAAGCTGTCCTACCCGCGTCCGCTGGTGGTCCCGATCCTGCGGGCCGGCCTGGGCATGCTCGACGGCATGGTCCGCCTGCTGCCGACGGCCGAGGTGGGCTTCCTCGGCATGATCCGCAACGAGGAGACGCTGGAGGCGTCCACGTACGCCACGCGCATGCCGGAGGACCTCTCCGGCCGTCAGGTGTACGTCCTCGACCCCATGCTGGCTACCGGTGGCACCCTGATCGCGGCGATCCGCGAACTGATCAAGCGGGGCGCCGACGACGTCACCGCGGTGGTTCTGCTGGCCGCTCCCGAGGGTGTGGAACTCATGGAGCGCGAGCTGGCGGGCAGCCCGGTCACCGTGGTCACGGCGGCCATCGACGACCACCTCAACACCCACGGCTACATCGTCCCGGGCCTCGGCGACGCCGGCGACCGCCTCTACGGCGCGGCGGAGTAACAGAGCCCAGGCCCCCCGAGTGCACACCCGCACCGGACCAACACCTGCGGGGACACCCGGCACCCGCAGGCCGGCACCCACAGGCCGGCACCCGCGGGCCGGCACCCGGGGGCCGGCAGCCGCCGGGTCATCTCCCACCGGTCATCTCCCGCAGGCCGGGACCCACGACTCGGCCCTCGCAGGTCCGGTCCACAGGGCAGCCCCGCAACTCGGCTCCCGCCGATCAGCGTCCGCAGTTCGGACCCGCTACGCGGGCTCTTGTAAGCCAGCTCCCGTAGCCCGGGACCTGCGGCTCGGCCCTCGCAGGCCCGGCCCGCAGGTCAGTCCCGCAGGTCAGTCCCGCCATGCGGCTCCCGCCGGCCAGCTCCCGTAGGTCAGCCCCGGCCACGCGGCTCCCGTAGGTCAACGCCGCGATGCGGCTGCCGCCGGTCAACGTCCGCGAACAGCCCGCGACTAGGCCTCAGCAAATAGCCCGAGACCCAGCCTCCGCAGATCAGCCCCGTGCCCCGGCCTCCGCAGGTCAGACGCGTGCCCCGGCCTCCGCAGGCCGGACGCGTGACTTGGTCTCCGTGAGCGGCTCCCGCGGGTCGGTACCGCGGGTTGGTGCCGTAGGTCGGTGTTTCGGTGGGCGGCGTCGGTGTGCGGCGTCTGCGGTTCTGCCCCCTCGGGGGCGCCGCTCGTGTGCGGGGCGGGGCCGGAGGGGTCAGCAGCCCTTCTTCGGGGCTGTGCTCGATGCCGGCTTCGGGGCGGTCAGGGCTGTGAGGGCCTTGGTCGCGTCCGCCTTGCTGGTGAGGGTCTTGAAGCCGTTGCCGAGGATCAGGTCGACCTCCGTGCCCTTGCGGGCGGCGTCGGTGCGCCGTTCGGCCGTGGAGAGCTGGGTGGCGAGGACCGGCAGCGAGGTGTTGAGGGAGGAGGCGGGGCCGAGGAGCATCCCGGTGCCGCCGACCTTCTTGTCGTACTGCTTGGTCGCGTTGCCGACGTCGCCGATCTTGAAGCCGCGCTTCGCGAGTTCGTCGGCGGTCGTCTTGGCCAGGCCGCTGCGGGTCGTGGCGTTGAAGACGTTCACGGTGATCTGCGCGGGCTTCGGGAGTGCGGCGATGGGCGCGGGGCTCGCTGTCGCGGACTTCGCCTTGCAGGCGGCGGAATCGGCCGCGGAGGCCGTCCCTCCGCCGCCAGTGAAGACGTCGATGAGCTGCAGGGTGCCCCACCCGGCCACACCGAGCGCGGCACCGCAGCCGACGACCGCGACGACCAGCCGGCCGCGTCGCCGACGCCGGCGCATGCGGGGGTACTTGTCCCCCGTGATCCGGTACTTGCCGCCCATGCCAGGGGGCGTCAGCATGCTCATGGGCGCAGCGTAGTGGCCCCGGGCGGCCGTGACTAATAACAGATCATCCGACACCACGCCGGGAGTCCGGAAAGAACCCGAAAGGGTCAGTCCAGCTCGAGTACGCGCGCGTGCAGCACCTGTCGCTGCTGGAGCGCCGCCCGTACCGCGCGGTGCAGCCCGTCCTCCAGGTACAGGTCGCCCTGCCACTTCACGACGTGCGCGAAGAGGTCGCCGTAGAAGGTCGAGTCCTCGGCGAGCAGGGTTTCCAGGTCGAGCTGCTGCTTGGTGGTCACCAGTTGGTCGAGGCGAACCGGGCGCGGTGCGACGTCCGCCCACTGGCGGGTGCTTTCCCGGCCGTGGTCGGGGTACGGTCGGCCGTTTCCGATGCGCTTGAAGATCACACGGAAAGCCTACCGGCCCACACCTTCCGGGCGCAGCCATGGCGGCCGAGTGCGAGGCTGGAAAAGCCGTGATGAACGCGGGCAAAACGGGAGTGAGGGATCTGTGATGGGCTCGCAGCCGACTCCGTCCGAGCATTCGTCCGAGCGTGCTGCCGAGCGTCCGGCCGACGGGATCGCCGAGCCCCAGGACGTCGCCGAGGCCGCCGCGATCGCCGCCGGATACGCCTTCACCGGCCCCGCCCTCGAGCTGGGCGCCCTGCTGTGGGACGGCACATGCCTGCCCGGCACCCCGGTCCGCATCCCCCTCCCCATGCTCAACCGGCACGGCCTGGTCGCGGGCGCCACCGGCACCGGCAAGACCAAGACGCTCCAGCTGATCGCCGAGCAGCTCTCGGCACAGGGCGTGCCCGTCTTCCTCGCCGATGTGAAGGGCGACCTGTCAGGTATCTCGGTGCCGGGCGCGTCGAACGACCGGGTCCTCGGGCGGGCCGGCGAAGTCGGCCAGAAATGGTCGCCCGCCGGATTTCCCGCGGAGTTCTACGCCCTCGGCGGCCTCGGCCACGGCATCCCGGTACGCGCCACCGTCACCAGCTTCGGACCCGTCCTGCTCGCCAAGGTCCTCCAGCTCAACCAGACCCAGGAGCAGTCGCTCGGCCTGATCTTCCACTACGCCGACCAGAAGGGCCTGGAGCTGTTCGACCTCAAGGACCTGCGGTCGGTCGTCGCCTTTCTGACCTCGGACGAGGGCAAGGCGGAGCTGAGGAACCTCGGCGGTCTGTCCACCGCCACCGCCGGGGTGATCCTGCGCTCGCTCAGCGCCTTCGAGGCCCAGGGCATGGCCGACTTCTTCGGCGAGCCGGAGTTCGACACCGGCGAGTTCCTGCGTACGGCGGCCGACGGCCGCGGGATCGTCTCCGTGCTGGAACTGCCCGCCGTCCAGGACAAGCCGCAGCTCTTCTCCACCTTCCTGATGTGGCTGCTGGCCGACCTCTTCCACGACCTCCCCGAGGTCGGCGACGCCGACCGGCCCAAGCTGGTCTTCTTCTTCGACGAGGCGCACCTGCTGTTCGACGACGCGTCCAAGGCGTTCCTCGACTCGATCACCCAGACCGTCCGGCTGATTCGCTCGAAAGGGGTCGGCGTGTTCTTCGTCACGCAGACCCCGAAGGACGTACCCGGCGAGGTCCTCGCCCAGCTCGGCAACCGGATCCAGCACGCGCTGCGGGCCTTCACGCCCGACGACCAGAAGGCACTCAAGGCCACCGTGAAGACCTTCCCGAACTCCGCCTACGACCTCGAGGAGCTGCTCACCGGACTGGGCACCGGCGAGGCGGTGGTCACCGTCCTCAGCGAGAAGGGCGCCCCCACCCCGGTCGCCGCGACTCGGCTGCGCGCCCCCGAGTCCCTGATGGGCCCGGTCGACGGGACGGCCCTCGACCAGGCGGTACAGGCGTCCCCGCTCCACGAGCGCTATGCACAGGCTGTGGACAGAGAATCGGCGTACGAGAAGCTGGCGGCCCGGCGGCCGAGCGAGCCCGCCCCCCGGCAGAAGCGTGAGAAGCGGGACGAAGAGCCTTCCGTCGTCGAGCAGGTCGTCGGCAGTGGCATGTTCAAGTCCCTCGCGCGGTCCATCGGTACGCAGGTCGGCCGGGAGATCACCCGCTCCCTCTTCGGTACGGCCCGGCGGAGGCGGTAGACCGGCGGTTTCCCGTCGGCCCCGCCTCCGCCGTCCGGACAGCGGTCGCTGCGGACAGCGGTCGCTCCGGTCAGCGGTCCCGCTTCACGGCGGGCTGCTGCACTGTCCCTTCCTTCACCTGCGGTTTCGGTGCGCTGCGCACGGCCTCCGCGCGCAACAGGGCGCGCAGGACCGCGTAGGGGTCGATGGGCATGGCTGTGCTCCTCGCGTCGTGCCGACTGACCTGGTGGCGGGTTCTGTCAGCAGCGCAGGACCACGGTGCGCCGGGCGAGGAGGGCGTACGGCGGCCCGGACGGCGTCGGCCGGTGCCGGTCCGCCGGGACCCGCGGCGCCGGGGCGCGGCCGGGCGCGGGGCGCAGGGGTGCGACGGCGCGGGCGGCGCAGGACGTGGGCCGCAGCGCCGTGTCGGGGACGTCGTACTCGGAGATCTCGGCCATGACGACCGGGGGCGCGGACGCCTCGGCGGGCGCGCCCGGTATCAGCAGGGCGAGCAGCAGCACGAGCACCCGGGGCCAGGTGCGGCCGCGGGCGATTCCTCCAGTGCTGCTCATGGCAGGTCATGTGCCCGCGACACGCCAGGCGTTCAGCATGCCGGCGGCGAGAACCGCCCGTTCGGAGCAGTGGAAACCTCAGCCGGCCGCCTTCTTGGCCTTCGCCGCCGCCTTCATCTCCTGCTTGTGCGCCCGTACCTTCGCCAGCGACTCCGGTCCGGTGATGTCGGCGACGGACCGGAAGGACTTCGCCTCGCCGTACGCGCCCGCCGCCTCCCGCCACCCCGTGGGTCGTACGCCCAGCTGCTTGCCGAGCAGCGCCAGGAAGATCTGGGCCTTCTGCCTGCCGAACCCGGGCAGGTCCTCCAGTCGCTTCAGCAGCTCCGCGCCCGTACCGGCGTCCTTCCAGACCGCGCCGGCGTCGCCGTCGTAGTGCTCGACGAGGTACTGGCACAGCTGCTGGATGCGCTTGGCCATGGAGCCGGGGTAGCGGTGCACGGCCGGCTTGTCGGAGAGCAGCGCGGCGAAGGCCTCCGGGTCCTTGGCGGCGATGTCGTGCGCGTCGAGGTCGTCGGCGCCGAGGCGGTCGGCGATCGTGCGGGGGCCCTTGAACGCCCACTCCATCGGGACCTGCTGGTCGAGCAGCATCCCGACCAGCGCGGCGAGCGGGGAGCGGCCGAGGAGTTCGTCGGCCTCGGGGTCCTGGGAGAGGTGCAGGGTGGCGTTGACGTCCATGCGTCCATGGTCCCGCGATCCCCGCCGTCCCCGCGATTCCACCGGGCGCCGGGCGGGTGTCGGCCGGGTGGGCTACGTGCCGGCCGGGTGTCGGCCTGGGTGTCGGCCGGGTGCAGGCCTCTGCTGCCCCTTCTGCGGGCCCGGCGGGTCCCCGATGTCGACGCCGCCTTCGACCGCTGGGCCGAGCCGGTCAATGTCGTCCAGGCCGCCGACACCGAGGGCGGGCTGCTGCACCGGGTCGCGGGCGGGGTGCCGGTACGTGCCGAGGTCAACGGCACCCGGCTGGTCCCCGCCTGGGAGCCCGGCCACGAGTGGACCGGCTGGCACGACATGCCCCACGCGGACCTCACCGACGGCGACGGCATCGCCGTGATGGCCAACCAGCGGGGCCTGGCCACAAGCCTCGGCGTCGAGTTCGCGGCACCGCACCGCGCCGACCGCATCCGGCACCTGCTCGACGCGAAGCCCACCTGGTCCGCGACCGACATGCCGGCCCTCTACACGGACACTCACCTGGGCTCCGCCGGGGCGCTCCTCGACCACCTCGCCGCCCTCGACGACCTCACCGCCCCGGCCGCCGCACTCCGCGACCGGCTGCTGGCCTGGGACCGGCACATGGACGCCGACAGCGCGGACGCGGCGGGCTTCGCGGCCGTCCGCGCCGCACTCGTCCGCCGCCTCGCCGCCCACCCCTCCTTCGCCGCCCTGGCCGCCCCGCCCGCCTACCCCGAGGTCCTCCTCCCCTGGCTGGCCCTCGTCCCCCGTATCGCCTACGCCCTCGAACACCTCCTGCGCGCAAAGGAGGCGTACGGCGTGGACCGGCCGCTGCTCGTCCGCGAGGCGGTCGAGGAGGCCGCCGGACAGCCGGGACGGCCAGGACCGCAGGGGCAGCCGGGACAGCCCGGACGCCCCCTGGCGGGCCCTCCCCGACCCCTCCTACCGGGGCCCCGCCCTCTCCGGCGACCATGACTGCGTGCTGTGCACCTCCTCCGTGCCCGGCTGGAGCGACCTCGCCGCGCGCGG
Source organism: Streptomyces vulcanius (assembly GCF_042653945.1). Lineage (NCBI taxonomy): Bacteria > Bacillati > Actinomycetota > Actinomycetes > Kitasatosporales > Streptomycetaceae > Streptomyces > Streptomyces vulcanius. The sequence continues at coordinate 41,974 of NZ_JBHSFK010000036.1, forward strand.
TCCGGCGGCCCGTTACGTGTGGGACCTGGCCCGCCGCGAGGACAGCCTGTGGATGGTCCCGCTCGGCGCGTCCGGCCACCCCGACAGCCCCCACCACCACGACCAGCTGCCCCTCTGGCTCAGGGGCGAACTGGCCCCGGTCGTCACCGACTGGACACGACTCACCAAGGAGAGCGAGGTCAAGGAGCGAGATGCGAAGGAGCGCGATGCGAAGGAGCGAGATGTACGTCCATGAACAGGCCGTGACGGGCTTCGGCACCGTCCGCGTCCGCCCCCTGGACGCCGAGCGTGACGCGGACACCGTCCACGGCTGGGTGAGCGGCGAACGGGCCGTGTTCTGGGGCATGAACGGCCTGACCCGCGACCAGGTCGCCGAGATCTACGCCCACCTGGTCGGCCTCGACACCCACCACGCCCACCTCGCGGAGCTGGACGGCACCCCGGTCGCGCTTCTGCAGACCTACGACCCCGCCGCGGACCGGGTCGGCGAGTGCTACGAGGTCGAGCCCGGCGACATCGGCATCCACCTGCTCCTCGCCCCCGCCGGCCCCGAAGGCCCGCGCCCGGGCTGGTCGTCGGCGCTGATGGGCACCCTCGCGACGTACGTCCTGCTGGGCCTGGACCGGCGACGGGTCGTCGTGGACCCGGACCTGCGCAACGAGAAGGCCATCGCCCGCTTCCTGCGCCAAGAAGGCCCAGCTGGCGTTCCTGCGCAGAGAGGCGGCCTTCCCTCGTCCCTTCGAGTGAACCCGCTGCTGTGTGCATCCGTATACATCTCCGAGCAAACGAGTCTCGAGTCTCGAGCAAGACGGAGCGGTGACGTGAGCGAAGGGCGCGATGACGGACGACACGGCAGTGACAGCGGCGGTGGATCCGGCGGCGGGCGAAGGGGACTTCAGGGGCTGGTGCTGCTGGGCACCGTGCTGGTCCTGCTCCTCCTCGGCAGCGGACCGGCCTCGGCGCACGCGGCCCTCCGCAGCACCGATCCCGCCGACGGAAGCGTCGTCAAGACCTCACCCCGCAGCATCACCCTCACCTTCACCGAGTCGGTAGGTCTCCTCGACGACTCCTTCCGGGTCCTCGACCCGGACAACAAGCGCGTCGAACTGGGCAAGTCGGGGCACGTGGAAGGCCGTTCGGACACGGTACGGGTCGCCGTCCCCGAGAAGCTCGCGAACGGCACCTTCACGGTGGCCTGGCGCGTGGTGTCGGCCGACAGCCACCCCGTCTCCGGCGCCTTCACCTTCTCGGTGGGCAAGGCCTCCCCGACCGTGGCGGTCCTGCCCTCCGACGCCACCGAGGACCCCGTCACCGACGGCCTCTACAACATCGGCCGTTACCTCGCGTACATCGCCGCGGCCCTGCTCGTCGGCACGGCGGCCTTCGTGGCCGTCTGCCGGCCGCCGGACACCCGTCCGCTGCGCCGCCCGCTGCTGGCCGGCGCTTGGACCCTGGCGGGCTCGTCGGTGTTCCTGTTCTTCCTGCGCGCCCCCTACGAGGCGGGCACCGGCCCGGCCGACGCCCTCGACCCGTCCGGCCTGACCCGCACCCTGACGGGCCGTCCGGGCCTGGCCCTGGTGGCACGGCTGGTGCTGCTCGCGGCGGCGGTCTTCGTCCTCGTACGACAGCGCAGGCGCGCGGAGCCCTCCCGCGCCGCGCTCGTGGTGGGCGCCGTACTCGCCGTGGGCCTCGCCCTGACCTGGGCGGGCGCCGAACACGCGTCGGCCGGTATCCAGGTCCCGGTGGCGATGACCTCCGCGGTGCTGCACCTGCTGGCGATGGCGGTGTGGCTGGGCGGCCTGGTGGCCCTGCTCACCCTGCTGCCCCGCGCCTCCGTGCCCTCCCGGGTGGTCATCCGCTTCTCCCGGACGGCCGGTGTCTCCGTGACCGTCCTGGTGGTCACCGGTGTCTACCAGTCCTGGCGCGGCCTCGGCTCCACCGCCGCGCTGACGGACACGACATACGGCCGCGTCCTGCTCGCGAAGCTCGTCGCGGTGGTGCTGCTGCTGATGGCGGGCTCGTGGTCACGGCGGACGGTGACGCAGCAGGGCAGGGCGACGAAGGTACGGAAGGAGAGGACGGTGGCGGTGACTCCGGCAGCGAAGGAGACCCGGGTGCCCGAACCGGTGGGCGGCCCGCCCCGAACCCTGGCGGCGAAGACCACGGACGACTCGGTGACGGAAGACTTGGTGACGGGCGACTCGATGGCGGAAGACTCGGCGACGGACGACTTGGCGACGGACGGTTCGGTGAAGGACGGCTCGGTGAAGGACGGCTCGGTCTCGGAGCCCGTCGGGGGCAAGCCCGAGCGGCCCCTCGCCCCCGCCGAGGACGCCCGCAAGCAGGCCCTGCGCCGCTCGGTGCTCGCCGAGGTCGCCGTCTCGGTCGTCGTACTCGTGCTGACGACCATCCTGACCGGCACCCTGCCGGGCCGGGCGGAGGCCGAGGCGGCGACGACGGAGCAGTCCGCCGGGCTGCCGGTCGCCTCCGTGACGACGATCCCCTTCGACCTCGGCAAGCCCGGACTGCGCGGCAAGGTGCAGGTCACCCTCGACCCCGGCCAGGTCGGCGAGAACTCCCTCCAGGCCGTGGTCTTCGGCCCGGACGGAGGCTTCGTCACCATCCCCGAGCTGCGGATCTCCTTCACGCTCCCCAGCCAGGACATCGGCCCCCTGAACGCCAAGCTGGTCGACAAGGGCGGCTACTGGGCCGCGACCGACGTCAACCTGCCGATCGAGGGCACCTGGGAGATGAAGGCGACGGTACGGGCGACGGACATCGACCAGGTGAGCGTGACGAGGGACGTGCAGATCGTCCGCTGAGAAGGAACGGCCTTGATGGTGGAGCCGTCGATCACCGTCGCTGCCGTGGTCGCAGAGTGTGGATCAGCCGTGCGGGCGTGGGGTGCCGTGGAAGACCTGGGTGAGGTGCCAGGCGCGGTGGGGCGCGGCGATTGGGCGGATGCCCGGCTGGGGTCCGGTCAGCGGGCGCCCGGCGAGTGCCGTGACCTGTGCGCGGGCCGCCGGGCTGTGGCCGACGAAGCGCTGGGAGACCAGGACGCGGTGTCCTTCGCCCACCCCGAGGACGCCCTTGTCGAAGAGCTTGTGGTGCAGCGAGCACAGGCACAGCCCGTTGTCGACGTCGTCGGGGCCGTCGTACGCCCACCACCGCACGTGTGCGGCCTCCAGTCCGACCGGTACTGCGCCGATCCGGCCGTCGTAGCCGCAGAAGGCGCACTGGTACTCGTACGCCGTCAGTACCAGCTCCCGCATCCGCCGGTCGCGCCGCTGTCCGCGGGCCGGCGAGTACCGCTCGGTCTCCGTCGGCTCCGACTCGGGCTGCGGCTCCAGGCCGACCGCTTCGCACAGTTCGGCATGGAGCGAGGGCGGGAAGTGCTGGTCGAGCAGCAGCCGGGTGATCCGGCCGAGCAGTGACGGCTCCCGTCGCAGCGCGGCCCGCAGCTCCGGCACCAGCCGTCCGGCGGCGCCCGTCGCGCGCAGCTCCCGCACCCCGGTGCCCGGGCTGCCCGGACCGCGGTCGGTGCGCACTTCCCACACCCCGTCGCCGACCAGGTGGTGGAACGGATAGGCGGGGGTCGTCCGGTGGGGCGGCCCGTACTCGGCCAGGAGCCCCTTCAGGTCCTCCTCGACCGCGCTGTACCGCAGTTCCTCCTGGTCGTCCCGCTGGAACCGGCCCAGGGCGTACAGCAACAGCAGCGGCTTGTGCGGGGCGCGTGCCCCGCCCCTGGCCCACTGCCGCAGCGCCGCGGTCCGCTCGAGCCAGTCCGTCACCATGACCATGACCGGTGAGCGTAGCGGCGCCCGCCGGTCAGTCGCCGCCCGCGGTCACCGCCCGCAGCTCCTCCAGCGACTCCCGCACCAGCTGGGCCAGCGTGCGTTCCTCGGCCGGGGCGACCCAGCGCTCGAAGCCGACCTTGAAGACGGCGATCCCCGCCTCGCTGGCCAGGCTCGCGGCCGGTTCCGGGACGCCGCGTCCACGCAGGGCCTCCGCGAGCGTGGCCGCCAGGGAGGCGAGCTTGATCAGCTCGCGCTCCCGGAGTTCGGCGTTCGCCATGACGACGGCCTGCCGCCGCCGGCACCACTCGCGGTCGGTGAACACCGCGCAGACCGCGTCGAGCCCCGCCACGACCAGGTCCATCGGCGCCGCCGGCTCCGGCGCCTCGGCCACCGCGTTCACGAGCAGCTCCCGCAGCGCCTCCGAACCGCCGAACAGCACCTCGCGCTTGTCGGCGTAGTGCCGGAAGTAGGTCCGCTCGGTGAGACCGGCCCGTCTGGCGATCTCCGCCACCGTGGTCTGTTCGTAGCCGCGCTCGCCGTAGAGCTCCAACGCCGCCTGCGCCAGGCGCTCGCGCGCGTTCGGCTCCCATCTGCCCATGACCGGATCCTACGCGATGACAGTCCCTGACATCAGTGCTAGCGTCGATGACGACAGTCACTGACATCACAGACGGTTTGAGGCTCTCCCATGCGTATTTTCGTGACCGGCGCGTCCGGCTGGCTCGGTTCCGCCCTCGTTCCCGAACTCCTCGACGCGGGGCACCGGGTCGTGGGGCTCGCCCGCTCCGACGCCTCCGCCGCCGCCCTCACCGCGGCCGGGGCGGAGGCGGTCCGCGGCACCCTCGACGACCTCGACGTCCTGGGCACCACCGCCGCCGCGTCGGACGGCGTGATCCACCTCGCCTTCAAGCACGACATCGCCTTCACCGGCGACTTCCAGGGCGCCGCGGAGTCCGACCGGCGCGCCGTCGACACCCTCACCGACGCGCTGGCCGGCAGCGACCGCCCCTTCGTCCTCGCCTCCGGGGTCGTCGGCCTCACACCGGGGCGGACGGCGACCGAGCGGGACCTGCCCACGCTCGACGGCTCACCTACGTCCGTCCGGGCGGCCACCGCGCTGGCGGTGACCGGTCTCGCCTCGCGCGGCGTGCGCTCGTCCGTGGTGCGGCTGTCGCCCACCTGCCACGGCGAGGGGGACCAGGGGTTCATGACCACCCTGGTCGCCACGGCCCGCGCCAAGGGGGTCTCCGGATACGTCGGTGACGGCGCCAACCGCTGGCCGGCCGTCCACCGCCTCGACACGGCGCGGCTGTTCCGGCTGGCGGCCGAGAAGGCACCGGCCGGAGCGGTGCTGCACGGCGCCGCGGAGGAGGGCGTCGCGCTCCGCGACGTCGCCGAGGTGATCGGCCGTCACCTCGATGTGCAGGTGACCTCCGTGGCGCCCGGGGAGGCCGCCGAGCACTTCGGCTGGCTGGGCGGGCTCCTCGCAGCCGACGTCCCCGTGTCGAGCGACCTGACCCGCGAACTGCTGGGCTGGCGCCCCACGCGCCCCGGCCTCCTCGAAGACCTCGACCAGGGGCACTACTTCCGCACGCCTGCCGTGGCTCACTGACCGGCGGGCGTCAGGGGTGGTCGGCGCAGCAGGGGGTGGGGTCGGGTCGTACCTGGTCCTGGGTGAGCACGGAGGTGGTGGGATCGGGGCCGTCGCCCGAAGGCGCGCCGACCACGGTCACCCGGTCCACGGCGGTCGGCTCCTCGTCCGGTACGGACGTGTCGAGCGCGGGCGGCAGCGAAGAGCCGTCCCGTGGTGGGGCAACGAACGAGTCATGTGCACCTCATACGCACCTCGTACGTGCCTACCTCGTGCGTGCGTACCTCTTAAGGCAGCAGTCGCTGTTCTTTCGCGACCGAGACCGCCCCCGCGCGGGTCTCCACCCCTAGCTTGCCGTAGATCCGGCCCAGGTGGGTCTTGACCGTGGCCTCGCTGATGAACAGGGCTCGGGCGATCTCCCGGTTGCCCAGTCCGCTCGCCAGCTGCTGGAGGATGTCCCGCTCACGCTCGGACAGGGCGGGGCGCGGGCTGCGCAGCTGGGCCAGCACCCGGTCGGCGACCGGGGCCGACAGCGCGGTGCGGCCGGACGCCGCGTTGCGGATCGCCGCGAAGAGTTCCTCCGGCTGTTCGGCCTTGAGCAGGTAGCCGGTGGCGCCCGCTTCGATGGCGCGGGTGATGTCGGCGTCGGTGTCGAACATGGTGAGCACCAGCACGCGGGGTCGCGGTGCGCCGGGATCCTCCCCGTCGGCCGAGGAGAGATGCCGGGTGGCTGTCACGCCGTCCATGCCGCCGCCGAGCTGAAGGTCCATCAACACCACGTCGGGGCGGACGCGGGCGGCAACGGCCAGGGCCTCCTCGCCGTTGCCCGCCTCACCGACCACCTCCATGCCGTCGGTACTGGACAGCAGCGCACGCAAGCCGGCGCGCACCACCGCGTGGTCGTCGCACAGCAGCAGCCGGATGACCGGTGCTGAGGGCTCCGTGGTGCTGCTCATGGGGCGGTCTCCCTCGGGGCGTCGGGAACAACAGGAACGTGGGTGAGGGGCACGGCCACCGAGACGACGGTTCCCTCGCCCGGCGTGGATTCCACGGTGAGCGTGCCGCCCGACTGCCGGGCCCGGATACGCATGGCGGGCAGCCCGTGCCCGCGCCCCTGGTCCGCTGCGGACGAGTTGGACGCTCGGCGAGGGCCGCCGTCCGGATCGAAGCCGCGGCCGTTGTCGGCGACGTCCAACGAGACCTGGTCGTCCAGACAGGTCAGGGTCAGCGCGGCCCGCGTCGCCGCGGCGTGCTCGCGCACATTGGCCAGCGCGCCCTGCGCGATACGCAGAAGCGCCGCCTCGACCCGCTCCGGCAGCGGGCCCGGGGTGCCGTCGAGCCGGAACTCCACGATCAGCCCAGGACCACTCTCACGATCGGCGAGCGCACCGAGCGCCTCGGTGAGGGTGTGCTCGGCGAGGTCGGCCGGGGCCAGGTCATGGACGAACCGGCGGGCCTCGACGAGGCTGCGGGACGTGATCTCCGCCGCGCCCCGGATGTGCGCGCGGGCCGCGTCCGGATCCGCCCGCCAGACCCGCTCGGCGGCCTGCAACAGCATCTGCTGGCTGGACAGGCCCTGCGCGAGGGTGTCGTGGATCTCGGTGGACAGCCGTTGCCGCTCCGCCAGGATGCCGGCCCGCCGCTCGGTGGCCGCCAGGTCACGGCGGGTGCGGACCAGGTCGTCGATCAGGACGCGCTGCCGGGCCGCCTGGCGTTGCAGATGGACCAGGACGGCGGTGGCCACCGCGGCGACGGCCGGCGGGGCGACCACCATGTTGGGATTGAGCGGGCCCTCCGCCACCCGTATCTGCGAGGCCACGACCAGCGCGGTGAGCCCGGCCACCACCGGCACCGCGATCCGCGCGGGCAACGTGTGCAGACCGGCGAACAGCAGCGGCATGACGCACCAGGTGGCGCTCGGCGCGAGCGCGAGCAGAACGACCCAGACGGCCGACACCGCAGCCAGCCAGGCCAGATGCCGGACCGTGGGCCGGGCACCGGGACGCGGGGCGGGTGCCAGAACCTGCCCGAGGACGTGGACCAGCCAGAAGACGGCGAACAGCGCGACGACCCACGCGGTACGGGTACCGCCCTGGTCGCGGGTCAGGAAACGGACGAGCGACGAGCCCAGCAGCAGGAAGAACGCGGCATGCATGACCGCGGTCAGCCACCGCCCGTCAGGATCGGCCCGCGCCCCTTCCCCGTACGCGTCTCCGTGCTCCTTCATCGCCCCACCCTCCCGAAGGAGGCCGCCTCTCCCCTCCGACCTCCGAGTGCCTACCGTGCCCGACGCGGTACCGCAACCTCCAATCGGCCGACAGCGGCATCCCCCGAACCGTCCCCGCATCGGAGCCGCTCAGCAGCGTGCGGCACCCGCCCGTTGCACCCAGGCTGGTACCAGGAACCGCGAGGCGGGGCGGCACGGCCGTCACGTCCGCACCCCCGCGACGAGAGGAACCATCCGCGTGCCGGCCAGGAACGTCACCGTCAACCGCGCCGCCCTCGGGCACCGCATCGCCTACGCACTGCGCCACCCCGAGCGCGTGCCGCGCCACGTGGCGCGCGCCGCACGGGACGCCTGGCTGCGCCACCGCTGGCCGGACCACATCTCCTACTACCGCGCGGTGATGCGGTCCGACACCCGCGCCGACCCCGACGCGGCGGTCGGCAGCCGCAGCCACGAACGGTGGCTGGCGCTGGGGGCGATGCAGTTCGACTACCTGGTCGGCCACGGCCTGCGCCCCGAACACCGGATGCTGGAGATCGGCTGCGGCAACCTGCGGGCGGGCTGGCGCTTCATCCGCCACCTCGATCCCGGGCACTACTACGGCATCGACATCTCCCCCGACATCCTCGCCGCCGCGCAGGACACGGTGGTGACCATGGGGTTGCAGAAGCGCCTGCCCACCCTGACGCCGGTCCGCAACCTGACGCTGCGTTTCCTGCCCGACGCCCACTTCGACGTCGTCCACGCGCACAGCGTCTTCTCGCACTCCCCGCTCCCGGTCATCGAGGAGTGCCTGGCCAACGTCGGCCGGGTGCTGGCACCGGGCGGCTGGTTCGACTTCACGTTCGACCGGACCGAGGGCGAGGAACACCAGGTGCTGCGGGAGGACTTCTACTACCGCACCGAGACCCTCGTCGCCCTGGCGGAGAAACACGGCCTGGCGGCCCGCTTCATGACCGACTGGGAGGAACTCCCCCACGGCCAGTCCAAGATCCGCATCACCCACGGCCCGGCTTCCTGAAGGATGCGGCGAGACGCCGGGGAGCGCGTACCGGCGTCCGGATCACAGGCCACCCCCACCCGGCACCGCTGTGGCGCACGGTCGCCGAGCCCTCGACGCCGGGCTTCCTTCGCATAGGGCGTTCAGGGGCGCAGCTGGTTGTGGGTGTCGTGGCTGGGGGCCAAGGGGACGAAGGGCAGTTCGGCAATGCCGAGTTCCTGGCGCATGGCGGCTGCGGCGGCCTGGACGGCCTTGAAATAGGTGTGCTGTGCGGTCTGGAACGTGCCGTCCGTGACGTGTGCGCCGTCCGCGAGCAGGTCGCGCATCGTGCGGACAGTGCGGAACGCTTCGACGCCCAGCTCGACCACACGGGGCGGAGCGAGCATGGTCAGGCTGAAGCGCTGCTCGAAGAGTCCGGATTCCGAGAACGAGGCGCGGACCGCACGCCTGCGCTCCTCCGGTGTGTCATAGGCGGCCTCTGCGGCGAAGCGCATGCCCTCCGTCGTGCGGGCCAGATGGGAGAGGTAGGCCACGAAGGTCTCGCGCAGAACGGTCTGCGCGTCCGCCTGCTGCGCGCGCTTCCAGCGGTCTCGGTCCACAACGAACGTCGCGACGATGCCGGCGAGGGCGCCGGCTATGGCGCTCAGGGGCGCAGTCCAATCCATGCGAGGGACTGTATGGGGCGCACACTGCGACGCGTCGGGAGAACTGGTCACCGCCGCCTGGCCCGGTGCCGAGTCGGAGGGTGCTCCGTTCGACCTCTGCCGAACTTCGCAACAGCGCCCGCTGGGTCGCCCTGGCGCCAGAGGCCGACCTCGCCGCCGGATACGTCAAAACCATCGGCCTGCCCGGGAAAGTGAGACGGACAACGACGAAGGGCCCCACTGCGAACAGCGGGGCCCTTCGACATCGTGCCCGGTGAGGCACTGGCGGAGGATACGAGATTCGAACTCGTGAGGGGTTGCCCCCAACACGCTTTCCAAGCGTGCGCCCTAGGCCTCTAGGCGAATCCTCCGCCAGGAACATTACATGAACCGGAGGAGTGGTCGCGAACTCGTTCTCGCCGGTCGGGATCGGGTACTGTTTGGGCAGCCCCTCACGCGGCGCTATCTGACTGAACTCCCCCAGGGCCGGAAGGCAGCAAGGGTAGGTCGGCTCTGGCGGGTGCGTGGGGGGCGCTTGCGTTCACGGTCTCCGCGCGGGCTTCGGTTGTCAGTGGGCGCCTATAACCTCGTAGGCGTGTCGTCTCTCGCGCTGTACCGCCGCTATCGCCCGGAGTCGTTCGCCGAGGTCATCGGGCAGGAGCATGTCACCGACCCGCTGCAGCAGGCGCTGCGTAACAACCGGGTCAATCACGCGTACCTGTTCAGCGGGCCGCGCGGGTGTGGCAAGACGACGAGCGCGCGCATCCTGGCCCGCTGCCTGAACTGCGAACAGGGGCCCACGCCGACACCCTGCGGGGAGTGCCAGTCCTGCCAGGATCTGGCCAGGAACGGGCCGGGGTCCATCGACGTCATCGAGATCGACGCCGCTTCCCACGGTGGTGTCGACGACGCCCGTGACCTGCGAGAGAAGGCGTTCTTCGGGCCGGCCGGCAGCCGCTACAAGATCTACATCATCGACGAGGCCCACATGGTCACGTCGGCAGGCTTCAACGCGCTCCTCAAGGTCGTCGAGGAGCCGCCGGAGCATCTCAAGTTCATCTTCGCCACCACCGAACCCGAGAAGGTCATCGGGACGATCCGCTCACGGACCCATCACTATCCCTTCCGGCTCGTCCCGCCGGGCACCCTGCGGGAGTACCTCGGTGAGGTGTGCCAGAAGGAGAAGATCCCGGTCGCGGACGGGGTGCTTCCGCTCGTCGTGCGGTCGGGGGCCGGGTCCGTACGTGACTCCATGTCCGTCATGGACCAGTTGCTCGCCGGCGCCGGCGACGCCGGTGTGACCTACGCCATGGCCACCTCCCTCCTCGGCTACACCGACGGCTCGCTGCTCGACTCCGTCGTCGAGTCCTTCGCCACGGGGGACGGCGCCGCCGCCTTCGAGGTCGTGGACCGGATCATCGAGGGAGGGAACGACCCGCGGCGGTTCGTCGCCGACCTCCTGGAGCGGCTGCGGGACCTCGTCATCCTCGCCGCCGTTCCCGATGCCGCGGAGAAGGGGCTCATCGACGCTCCCGCCGACGTCATCGAACGGATGCAGGCCCAGGCCGGCGTCTTCGGCGCCGCCGAGCTCAGCCGCGCCGCCGACCTCGTCAACGAGGGGCTCACCGAGATGCGCGGTGCCACCTCGCCCCGCCTCCAGCTCGAGCTGATCTGCGCGCGCGTCCTCCTCCCCGCCGCCTATGGCGACGAGCGTTCCGTCATGGCCCGCCTCGACCGGATCGAGCGGGGGGTGAACTTCTCCACCGGTGCCGGTGCCGGTGCCGGTGCCGGTGCTGCGCCTGCCATGCCCGCCATCGGGTACGTGCCCGGGCCCGAGGCGCATGGTGGCAGCGCCGACATGGGCGGCGGCGGTGCGTCGATGCCGCCCGGGGGAGGGGCAGCCGCGGCGCGTGCGGCGGTGCGGGGGCCGGGGCCTGCCCCCGCCGCCCCCCAACCGTCGGCACCTCCCGCACCTCCCGCTCCCGCGCCTGCTCCGCCCCCCACACCGACACCCGCTCCGGCCCCTGCTCCCACCACCCCTGCACCCGCTCCGGCCGCTGCCGCCCCCGGTGCCTGGCCCAGCGCCACCGCCGCAGGCAGTGGACGACGGCCCGGTGGCTGGCCCACGGCCACACCCGCCGGTGGCGGCGGTGCGCAACGACCGCCCCAATCGCCCCCCGGCCCGACCCCCGGCCCGTCCGCCGCCGCTCCCACCGCGGTGCCCGCAGCCGCCTCCGGCCCCGCCGGACAGGCGCCTCCCGCCGGACAAGCCCCTCCCCCCGGCAGCCTCGACCCCCGGATGCTCTGGGACAACATCCTGGAGTCGGTCAAGAACCGTCGCCGCTTCACCTGGATCCTCCTCAGCCAGAACGCCCAGGTCGTCGGCTTCGACGGCACCACCCTCCAACTCGGCTTCGTCAACGCCGGTGCCCGCGACAACTTCGCCAGCAGCGGCAGCGAGGAAGTCCTTCGGCAAGCACTGGCCGAGCAGTTCAACGTGCAGTGGAAGATCGATGCCGTCGTCGACCCGTCCGGTGGTTCGACGCCCCCGCCGACCGGCGGTTTCGGCGGCGGCGGTGGCTTCGGCGGTGGCGCGCCCTCGGCCTACGGCGGCGCCCCCGGAGGCAGCCCGGCCGGTGGCGGCGGCACCACTGGTGGATACGGCGGCGGCCCCGCCGCACCACCCCAGGCATCGGCGCCCGCCCCGTCGCCGACAGCCGCGTCCAGCCCCGTCCCCACCTCCGCGCCGGCTCGGCCTCCCGCCGCCCCCGCCCCCGACCCGGTCGCCCCCGAGGACGACACCCCGGAGGACGACGACCCCGACCTCAACGAGTCCGCCCTCTCCGGCCATGAACTGATCGTGCGCGAGCTGGGCGCGACCGTGGTCGAGGAGTTCACCAACGAGTGAGCCGAACCAGCACCAAACTCACCTACTCATAGGAACCTACGAACCACCGACCCCCACCCCTTCAGAAGCCCGCACAAAACAACCTCGCCGCCTCCCGTTAGGCTGACCCCCGTGAACGTCCTCGTCATCGGCAGCGGCGCCCGCGAACACGCCCTGTGCCGCTCCCTGTCCCTCGACCCCGCCGTCACCGCGCTGCACTGCGCGCCCGGCAACGCCGGCATCGCCGAGGTCGCCGAGCTGCACCAGGTCGACGCCCTGGACGGCGGGGCCGTGGCCGCGCTGGCCGTGGAACTCGGCGCCGGGCTGGTCGTCGTAGGCCCGGAGGCGCCGCTTGTCGCCGGGGTCGCCGACGCCGTACGGGAAGCGGGGATTCCGGCCTTCGGTCCGTCGAAGGAGGCCGCGCGGCTGGAGGGGTCGAAGGCCTTCGCCAAGGAGATCATGGCCGGGGCCGGCGTCCCGACCGCCCGTTCGTATGTCTGCACGAACGCGGAGGAGGCCGCCGAGGCGCTCGACGCCTTCGGTGCGCCGTACGTCGTCAAGGACGACGGTCTCGCGGCCGGCAAGGGCGTCGTCGTGACCGACGACCTCGACGCGGCGAAGGCGCACGCCGCCGCCTGCGACCGGGTCGTCATCGAGGAGTTCCTCGACGGTCCCGAGGTCTCCCTCTTCGCGATCACCGACGGCGACACGGTCGTCCCGCTCCAGCCCGCCCAGGACTTCAAGCGCGCGCTCGACGGCGACGAGGGGCCGAACACCGGCGGCATGGGCGCGTACTCGCCGCTGCCGTGGGCCGACCCGAAGCTGGTGGAGGAGGTCCTGGAGACGGTTCTGCAGCCGACCGTCGACGAGCTGCGCCGCCGCGGCACCCCGTTCTCCGGGCTGCTCTACGCCGGTCTCGCGATCACCTCCCGCGGCGTCCGCGTCATCGAGTTCAACGCCCGCTTCGGCGACCCGGAGACCCAGGTCGTCCTGGCCCGCCTCAAGACCCCGCTGGCAGGCGTCCTGCTGGCGGCGGCCGAGGGCGAACTCGCCGACCTGCCGCCCCTGCGCTGGAAGGACGACGCGGCCGTCACCGTCGTCATCGCCTCGCACAACTACCCGGACACCCCGCGCACCGGCGATCCCATCACCGGCCTCGGCGCGGTCGTCGCCGAGGACGCCCCGCACGCCTACGTCCTGCACGCCGGGACCAGGCAGGACGGCGACGCCGTCGTCAGCGCCGGCGGTCGCGTCCTGTCCGTCACCGCGACCGGCGCCGACCTCGTCGAGGCCCGTGAACGGGCGTACCGGGCCGTCACGCGCATCGGCCTCGACGGCTCCCAGCACCGTACGGACATCGCGGAGAAGGCGGCGCGCGGCGCATAGCCGAGCCCGAGCAGCCATCCCGCCCCGACACCTTCCAGGCCCCGGCCCACCCGGACTCCCTCACGGAATTCCGGTGGAATCCGGGGCCTGATGCTTGCCCACTGTCATCCACCTTTCCCCAAAGCCATTCCATCGAGTGAGCGGTGGCCCATCCGGCTGACGGGGGCCGGAGCGCCAACTAGGGTGCGGCGCAAGCATTCGGGCACTTGGCCCACCGGCATTGCGATGTCAGTGGCGGGTGCCACAGTGGGGGAGTGAGCAAGAACAGGCGAGGCAGGGCTACGAGCACGGGGAGGGGGTGAGCCGAGTCGTGACCGGTATCGGAGTGGAGGCGGGCGCGCAGGCCGCGCGAGCCCGGGCGCTGGCGGTACTGCGCCTGCGCAGCCGGGCGCTGGCCGTCGCGTTGCTGCCCGCGGCTGCCGCCGTGATCCTGCTCGCCGGCGGTTCCACCGGGCATCTCGTGGGCCCGGGCTGGGACACCGCCCGCTGGGCGGTCTCCGCGGTCGCGGTCGTCGTCCTGCTCGCCGCCGGGATCGTGGCGCTCGTCGTCGCGCGCGCCCGGCCCGCCCTCAGTCCCACGGTCGCCGTCGCCGAGGAGGCGGCCCCCGACCTGTACCGGCTGGTGCGTGACCTCGCCGACCGGCTCGACGTCCCCGCGCCCTCCGCGATAGCGCTCACCCCGGACTGCGACAGCTGGCTGGAGGACCGTACCCACCCGGCCCACGGCCCGCCCCCGCCCCTTTCCGGCGACGAGATAGCCGGCGCGGGCTCCGGCTCCGGCCACCACCTCCACCGTCGTACGGCGACCGCGCCGGTCCTCGTCATCGGCTCCCCGTTCCTGTGGTGGATGCGTGTCGGCGAGCTGCGCGCCGTCCTCGCCCCGGTCGTCGCGGGTACGGGCCCTTCCGCGCACCCCGACATAGCCGCGGCCCGGCGCTTCGTGCGGGGGCTGGACGCCGCGGTGGCCGTGTCCGACGGCCGCGGAAGCTGTCCCGGCGTCCGTCTGGTCTGCGTGGGCATCGGCTGGGTCGCGCGGCTGATGCTGCGCGGCTGCCAGGTGCATGCCGCCGAGATGGAGCGGGGCGTGGCCGCGGCGGCTGCCGAGCGTGCACAGGCTGTGGACTACGGGCTGCGGATCGTCGCCCAGGAACAGGTGGGGCTCGCGTACGCGGGCTGGGACCGGCTGCTCACCCGGGTGGCGCTGCCCGCCTGGCGGATGGGCCGCTGGCCGTCCCGGCTGGACGCGGGTGTCGTCGCCGCCCTCACCGAACTGTCCCGGCGCGACCGCCTGGCCGAGGGCTTCGCGTCCCGGCTCGGCGAGCGTCCCGCCTGCGACCTGCTCGAAGAGCCCGGCGCCGTGGACGAGGCCGCCTCCCTGCTCGCCGCCCGCCTCTTCCACGGCGGCCCGGCGGAGGCCGGCCCGGACTGGGCGCCGGTGGACTGGCAGGAGTACCCGTACGAGGTCGTGGACCGGAAGTGGCGCACCGACGCCGCCCGTCTCCACCGCGTCCTCGACACCCTCGGCGTCTGCCCGACCCCGGAACGCGCGACCCCCCACGCCGCACCTCCACACCTCGGGGCCCCCGCCTCAGCGGCCCTCACGTCCCACCACTCCACCGGCCCCACGCTGGCCCGGGTACTGGACCACCTGACGGTCACGGGGGAGCCGGGCGCCGCCGGGGATTCGGAGGCCACCGGGGAGCTGGAGGGCGCTCAGGCGCCTGAGGCCGCGAGGGAGCCGCGTGTCGGCGAGGAGCCCGTCGCTGCGGGGGAGCCGGAACCTGCCGGGGAGCCGGAACCTGCCGGGGAGCCGGAGGCCACCGGGGAGTTGGAGGGCGCTCAGGCGCCTGAGGCCGCGAGGGAGCCGCGCGCCGACGAGGAGCCCGTCGCTGCGGGGGAGCCGGAACCTGCCGGGGAGCCGGAGGCCACCGGGGAGCTGGAGGGCGCTCAGGCGCCTGAGGCCGCGAGGGAGCCGCGTGCCGACGAGGAGCCCGTCGCTGCCGGGGAGCCGGAGGCCACCGGGGAGCTGGAGGGCGCTCAGGCGCCTGAGGCCGCGAGGGAGCCGCGCGCCGGCGAGGAGCCCGTCGCTGCCGGGGAGCCGGAACCTGCCGGGGATTCGGAGGCCGTCAGGGAGCCGAAGACCGCCAAGGCGTCGCGGGACGCTCAGGAACCCGGGGGCGCCGCAGCGCCGGAGAGCGTTGCTGAACTCGCACCCCTCGCCCTCACCCCGTACGCCGTCGAGAACCAGAGCAACCGCAGCGGCGACGACGGCGACGACGGCGACGACGGGAACGGCGACGGTGACCGCGACGGCGAAGACGCCCTCCCCGCCCCCAACCCCCGCAGCACCGCCCTCGCCGCCGGCCTGGGCACGGAGCTCGCCCGTGAGGAGGCCGCGGCCCCGCCCCCCGCGCCCACCGGAGGTCAGAGCGGCGGCCCCGACAACCCCTTCTGGGACGACGGCACGCTGCCCCTCTTCCCCCTCCAGCCCCCGCGCACCGACCGCGAACTCCTCGCCGACCACGTCACGGCGATGGTGTGCTGCGCCGCGATGGACACCGTCGGCGCGGCGCCCGGCCTGGACTGGCTGGACGGCCCGATCCTCCTCGTCGACGGCGAGCGCGTGGCCGACCTGGGGCCCCGCGTCCTGAGCCTGGTCGAGGACGGCGACGCGCGTCCGCTCCGCGCCTGGCTGGTGGAACTCGGCATACGCCCCGAGAAGCCCGTACGGCTTGGCTGAAGCCCGAAACGGACCCCCTGGTTCCACTTTCGGCCAATTCGCAACGAATAGTGACTGTCTGCGCGCGTTATGTGATGTGCTGGTACTGGCTCACGCCCATGGCATGGGCGTACGACATAGGACAGGTCAGGTACCGACAGCCGACCACGGGGGCACCAGGGAGGGGAGCGCCATGGCACCGGGACCGGAGCACATCCGCCGTTGGGAGTCGGGAGCACTGGCCCATGCCGTATCGGACCCCTTCGGCCAAGGTCCTGTCCCCTGGCTGCGCGGCAGCGAGACGTACTTCGACGACACCGGCCACGTAGTCCCCTGGTACGTCGACCCGGCGCCCGCCCCGACCGGGGGCGCCCCCCGCATCCCGGGCCCCCGCACCGCCCGCACCCGCAACACCCCCGCACCCGACGCTAGCGTCCCCCGCTCCGCCGACGACGTCCGCCGTCAGATCAAGGGCTTCGTCTCCACGGGCGCGGTCGCCCCCGGCGAGGCCGCCGACTTCCACATCACCGTCGACCCGCCCCAGGAGTTCGGCGTCGACATCTACCGCATCGGCCACTACGACGGCGACGGCGCCGCCAAGATCACCACCAGCCCGCGACTCTCCGGCATAGTCCAGCCCCCGCCCCTGACCGCCGACCGCACGGTCTCCTGCCACCACTGGTGGCTCTCCTGGCGGCTGCAGATCCCGTCGTACTGGAACGCGGGCGCATACGTCGCCGTCCTCACCACCGCCGACGGCTACCGCTCCCACATCCCCTTCACGGTCCGCGAGGACCGGCCCGCCGACCTGCTCCTACTCCTCCCCGACGTCACCTGGCAGGCCTACAACCTCTACCCCGAGGACGGCCGCACCGGCGCCAGCCTCTACCACGCCTGGGACGCGCAGGGCCGGCTCCTCGGCGAGGCCGACGCCGCGACCACGGTCTCCTTCGACCGCCCGTACGCGGGTGCCGGCCTCCCCCTCCACGTCGGCCACGCCTACGACTTCATCCGCTGGGCCGAGCGCTACGGCTACGACCTCGCCTACGCCGACGCCCGCGACCTGCACGCGGGGCACATCGACCCCACCCGCTACCGCGGCCTGGTCTTCCCCGGCCACGACGAGTACTGGTCGACGACCATGCGCCGGACCGTCGAACTCGCCCGCGACAGCGGCACCTCCCTCGTCTTCCTCTCCGCCAACACCCTGTACTGGCAGGTGGAGCTGGGCCCCTCGCCGTCCGGTGTCCCCGGCCGGCTGCTCACCTGCCGCAAGCGCAGGGGGCCCGGAAAGTCCGTGCTCTGGCGCGAGATCGACCGCGCCGAGCAGCAGCTGGTCGGCATCCAGTACGCCGGCCGGGTCCCGGAGCCGCACCCGCTGATCGTGCGCAACGCGGACCACTGGCTGTGGGAGGCGACCGGGGCGCACGAGGGTGAGCGCATCGAGGGCCTGGTCGCGGGCGAGGCCGACCGCTACTTCCCGCGCACCCCGCTCCCGCCCCACGAGGAACGCATCCTCCTCGCCCACTCCCCCTATTCCGACGCCGACGGAAGTCCGCGCCACCAGGAGACCTCCCTCTACCGCGCCCCCTCCGGCGCCCTGGTCTTCGCCTCCGGCACCTTCGCCTGGTCCCCGGCCCTGGACCGCCCCGGCCACGTCGACCCCCGCATCCAGCGCGCCACCGCCAACCTCCTCGACCGCATCTGCAAACGCGACTGACCCGCTGCCTCCGCTTGGTTTCCCATACGGGACAATCAAGCCCCAGGACAGAATCACGGGGAGGAACCGTGTCCGGATTCGTAGAAAAGCCCGAGCCCCTCGAGGTGCCGGGCCTGGTGCATCTGCACACCGGCAAGGTGCGCGAGCTGTACCAGAACGAGGCGGGCGACCTCGTGATGGTCGCCAGCGACCGCACGTCCGCCTTCGACTGGGTGCTGCCGACCGAGATCCCCGACAAGGGCCGCATCCTCACCCAGCTCTCCCTGTGGTGGTTCGACCAGCTCGCCGACCTGGTCCCGAACCACGTCCTCAGCACGGAACTCCCGGCCGACGCCCCCGCCGACTGGGCCGGCCGCACGCTCGTCTGCAAGTCGCTGCGGATGGTCCCCGTCGAGTGTGTGGCCCGCGGCTACCTCACCGGCTCCGGCCTGGTCGAGTACGACGCGTCCCGCACGGTCTGCGGCCTCGCCCTCCCCGAGGGCCTGGTCGACGGCAGCGAACTCCCCGCCCCGATCTTCACCCCGGCCACCAAGGCCGCCGTCGGCGAGCACGACGAGAACGTCTCCTACGAGGAGGTCGCCCGCCAGGTCGGCGCCGAGACCGCCGCCCAGCTCCGCCAGGCGACCCTCGCCGTCTACGGCCGGGCCCGGGACATCGCCCGCGACCGGGGCATCATCCTCGCGGACACCAAGTTCGAGTTCGGCTTCGAGGACGACGGCCTTGTCCTCGCCGACGAGGTCCTCACCCCGGACTCCTCCCGCTTCTGGCCGGCCGACCAGTGGCAGCCGGGCCGCGCGCAGCAGTCGTACGACAAGCAGTTCGTCCGGGACTGGCTGACCTCGGCCGAGTCGGGCTGGGACCGCGCGAGCGAGCAGCCCCCGCCGCCGCTGCCCGAGCCCATCGTCGAGGCGACCCGCGCGAAGTACGTCGAGGCATACGAACGCCTGACAAGCACCACCTGGGCGTAACGCCTTCAACGCGTTGGGCGCAACGCGAAAAGCCCCCGGGGAACCGGGGGCCTCACTGGAGTTGCACTCTCGAACTGGAGCGGACGACGAGGTTCGAACTCGCGACCTCAACCTTGGCAAGGTTGCGCTCTACCAACTGAGCTACGTCCGCAGTGCGCCGAAGCGCGAAGCCAACTATACCCAACCCCGCTCGCGGGCGAGACGTACTGCCGCGTGACGGTTCTCCGCCCCGAGTTTGGAGGCGGCCGACGAGAGATAGTTCCGTACCGTCCCCGGTGACAGCGCGGCCCGTTCGGCGATCTCCGTGACCGGCGCCCCGTCGGCGGCGAGTTCGAGTACCTCCGCCTCGCGCAAGGTCAGCGGGGAATCCCCGGCGGCGATCGCGTCGGCGGCCAACTCGGGATCGACGTACCGGTTTCCCGCGTGCACGGTCCGGATGATCTCCGCGATCCGCTGGGCGCTCACCGTCTTCGGGACGAATCCCCGCACCCCAGCCGCCAGCGCCCGCTTCAGATGCCCCGGCCTGCCGTGACTCGTGACGATCAGCACGCGGCATGCGGGCAGTTCGGCCCGCAGCGATGTGGCGACCTTCACACCGTCCGCGCCCGGCATCTGGAGATCGAGCACCGCCACGTCCGGTGAATGGGCCCGCGCCATCGCGAGCGCCTCCGGCCCGGTGGCCGCCTCGGCGACGACCACCAGGTCGTCCTCCAGGGACAGCAGCGCGGCCAGCGCACCCCGGATGAGGTGCTCGTCGTCGGCCAGCAGCACCCGAACCGTCATGAAGCGACCTCACCCACCACGTTCTGCACGCTCTTCCCGCCAGTCTCGGACTCCCCGCTCGTCTCGTTCCTCCCGCTCGTCTCGTTCCTCCCGCTCTTCTCGTTTCTCCCGCTCAGCGGCACCTCGGCCACCACCCGGAACAGCCCCGCCCCGGCGAAGCCGGCCTGGAGCGTCCCGTCGACCTGCCGCAACCGCTCCCGCAGCCCGGCGAGCCCGGAACCCCCGCCCCCGCTTCCGGTGGCCTCCGCGCCGTCGTTCTCCACCGTCAGCACCACGCGCTCCTCCGTCACCCGCAGCCCCACCGAACAGTGCCCGGCATCCCCGTGCCGCAGCACGTTCGTCGTCGTCTCCCGTACCACCCACCCGAGTGCCGACTGCACCTCACCGGGCAGCCCCCCGGCCTCCCCACGCACCTCGCAGACGATCCCGGCAGCCGTCAACACCCCCTGTGCACCGGCGAGTTCGACGCCCAGATCGGCGTCCCGATAGCCCCGTACGACGGCCCGTACCTCTCGCTGCGACTCCTGCGCTATCCGCTGCACCTCGATCATCTGCTCCACGGCCTCCGGCCGCCCACGCCGGGCCAGCTGCACGGCCAGCTCGCTCTTGAGGGCGATCACCGCGAGGTTGCGCCCCATCACATCGTGCAGATCCCGCCCGAACCGCAGCCGCTCCTCGGCGACCGCGAGCCGCGCACGAGTATCCCGGGCCTCGTCGAGCTCGTAGACGGCGTCGAGCAGCCAGACGGAGAAGACGGCGGTGAAGGCGAGCAGCCCGCAACCGAGGAAGATGCCGAGCACGCTGAGCGCGACGGCCGGCGCGGGGACTCCCAGCGGGAACGAGACCGCTCCCGTGCCGACGGCGAATCCGCCCACGATCGCGTACACGTGCCGTCGTTCGCGCACGCCGAGCGTGATGACCCCGGGCCCGACGATCATGACGATTGCGAAGACCCCGCCCGCGGTGGCGGCGACGCTGTCGTGGTCCGGCCCGTGCTCGGCGATTCCGATGGCCAGGACGGCTATGGCGATGGTCAGGGTGGCGAGCGTCCACAGCAGCCGCACGGGCCGCGCCCGCCGCCCCCGGGTCCAGTCCAGCGCCCGGGACGCCGTGAGCATGGAGACCGTGGCGTGCAGTGCCACGAGGGCCAGCAGCGTTCCGCCGAGCCCCGGTCCCAGCGCGCCGAGGGACGGCAGCCCGATCCCCGCGACCTCGCTCACGCCGAAGAAGTGGAACGACCCTCGCGTGTACGTCTCGAACTTCTCCGGCGTGCTCTTCCGCCGCCACCAGCCCCCCGGACCGCGCATGTTCCCGTCGCCCCCCGTTCTCAGCGCCTGGGCTCCCACCGGAACCACCGTCGTACAGCAAACACCGCCAGTGCGGTCCAGGCCAGCGCGGTGCCGATGGCTCCCAGAGCGTCGTGCACGCCCAGGTCGCCGGTCCAGCCACCGCGCACGAGGGTGATCACCGGTGTCAGTGGCAGCAGTTCGCAGGCGGACGCCAGGTTGTCTGGCAGCAGTTCCAGGGGGACGGTCACCCCGGAGCCGATCATCGAGACGAACACCATCGGCATGGTGGTGACCTGGGCGCTCTCCACGGTCCGGGTCAAGGCCGCGGTGACCGCCGCCAGCGCCGCGCACAGCACCAGCCCGAACAGCAGCCCCAGGACGGCGAGCTGGGGCGCCTCGGGCGCGGGTATGTCGAGCAGGACGGTGGATCCCGCGACCAGCACCAGGGACTGCACCAGGCCCGTGGTGAGGACGGGCAGCGCCGTGCCGGACAGGATCTCGGCGTCCCGCAGCTCGCCGGTGCGCAGCCGCTTCAGCACGAGTTCCTCGCGCCGTGCTGTGTAGATGGCGGCCAGCGCCGAGTACACCCCGAACAGCAGCGAGAAGCCGATCGCCGCGGGCAGCAGCACCAGACCGGTGGTGAGACCGGCGTCCGCCACGTCCATGTCGTCGACCACCGAGGT
The DNA here is from genome assembly GCF_042653945.1 of Streptomyces vulcanius. Lineage (NCBI taxonomy): Bacteria > Bacillati > Actinomycetota > Actinomycetes > Kitasatosporales > Streptomycetaceae > Streptomyces > Streptomyces vulcanius. The sequence continues at coordinate 63,668 of NZ_JBHSFK010000036.1, forward strand.
CAGGCTGACCGGCAGCACGAGCGGCACCAGCACCGCCGTCAGGAGGGTGCTTCTGCTCCGCCCGAGCAGGGTCAGCTCGGCCCGCGCGAGGGCGGCCATCCGACCGGCCGGTGTGGTCACCGCGGTCGCTTCCCGGGCGACGGACTTCCCGCCGACGGTGTTCCCACTGACGGACTTCCCGCCGACGGTGTTCCCACTGACGGACTTATCACCGGCGGACTTCCCGCCGACGGTGTTCCCGCCTGCCGTGTCCCCGCTCATGCCGCGACCCCCTCGACCGCCGTACGTTGCGACGCCTCCCGGGCGATCCCCAGGAACGCCTCCTCCAGCGAGGCCGACCGCACGTCCAGCCCGCGCAGCTCGACCCCGGCTTCCTCGGCCCACACGAGCAGCCCGGTGGCCGCCCGCTGCAACTCCCGCGTGCGCAGCCGTATGACGCGCCCCTCGACCTCGTGACCGGACACCCCGAGGGTGTTCAACGGGGGCAGGTCGCCCACGAAGTACCCCTGGGGCAGCTCGAACGTGATCCGGGACGGCTGGGCGGCCGTCACCTCGGCGGGAGTCCCGGTGGCCGCGACCCGCCCTTCGTGCAGGATGGCCAGCCGGTCGGCGAGCTGCTCGGCCTCCTCCAGGTAATGGGTGGTCAGCAGCACGGTCGTACCGGAGTCGCGCAGAGTGCGGACCAGGTCCCAGGTAGCGCGGCGGCCCTCGGCGTCCAGGCCGGTGGTCGGCTCGTCCAGGAACAGCACCTCGGGATCGCCGAGCAGTGCGAGCGCCAGGTCGAGGCGCCGCCGCTCACCCCCGGACAGCTGCTTGACGCGTACGGCGGCCCGCGCGGCGAGCCCGACCAGGGCCAGCGCCTCCCCGACCGGCCGTGCTCCGCTCACGCAGCCCGCCCACATCCGCGCGGTCTCGGCGACGGTCAGCTCGGACGGGAAACCGCCCTCCTGGAGCATCACGCCGGTGCGCGGCCGTACGGCGGCCCGCTCGGCGTACGGATCGTGGCCGAGGACGCGGATCCGCCCGCCGTCGGGGCGCGCGAGCCCCTCGAGAAGCTCCACGGTCGATGTCTTTCCGGCGCCGTTGGTACCGAGCAGCGCGAAGACCTCGCCGCGGCCGACGTGGAAGGAGATCCCACGGACCGCTTCGAACCCGCCCCCGTACACACGCCGGAGGTCGGTGACCTCAATCACGTGTTCATTCGTGTCCATGCCTCAAGGCTCCCGGCAGACGAGGTCTGGCGGCAGTGCGAGGTGTCACCACTCCCCATGACAAATGTCAGACGGACAACCGACATAGGGCACACACGAAAAGACCCCGGTCCTGCAGGACCGGGGTCTTCACTGGAGCGGACGACGAGGCTCGAACTCGCGACCTCAACCTTGGCAAGGTTGCGCTCTACCAACTGAGCTACGTCCGCATTGCATCCGACCGGCTTTCACCGACCGGCGCGAGCACCAGCCTACCTGATCCACAACCGTGGTCAGGACGGCGATGCAGAGCGGGTGACAGGAATCGCACACTGCGCCTTCCCCCTGGAAGGGGGATGTTCTGCTACTGAACTACACCCGCGTGGCCTCCGTGAGCTGGGCTTTTCGGCCCTGCCCGGCGGCGTGCTCCAGACATTAGCCGACCATGTGGGGGGTAACGCAAGTCGGTTGTCCCCAGGGCCCGCTGACGGACCCGGGGGGCAACCGGAGGAGCCTACGGCTCACTGCGCCTCGGAGAACGCCTCGTAGACCTTCTTGGGGATGCGCCCGCGGGCGGGCACCTCCATCTTGTTCGCCTGCGCCCAGGCGCGGACCGCCGCCGGGTCGGGGGCGATCTCCGTCTGCTTGTACGCCTTGCCGGACCGCGACCGCTTGCGGCCGGCGTCCACGTAGGGCGCGAGCGCCTTACGCAGTTTCTTGGCATTGGCTTCATTCAGGTCGATCTCGTACGACTTGCCGTCGAGTCCGAAGGCGATCGTTTCCGCCGCTTCCGAGCCGTCGATGTCGTCAAAGAGAGTGACCACGACCTTCTGCGCCACGAATATCGGTCCCTTCGTGCGACAGCTCTGCGATGACGTGCCAGGACGTCACGGAGATGTCGGCTGTTCGCCAGTAACGGGGCAAAGTATCGGCTATTGCCAATTCATTTGTACAGTGCCCGGCAATCGAATGTGAAGCCCGACTAAATCTCCCCGCGTGTCCCGGCGCAATACCCGGCCGGGATCTACCCCCGGATCTTTCCCTGAACTTTTCGTGAAGGCACTGGTCCGATACCTGATCGTGATGGCGCTCACGTACCTTCCTACAACTCTACTCGCGTAGAAATTTTGTACGGGTAGTCTGAAGGTACCTGTCGGAGACACCGCAGGAGCCTGCTCAGCACCACACCACCGGGAGTGCCAGTGGCACGCGTCGTAGTCGACGTCATGCTCAAGCCGGAGATCCTCGACCCCCAGGGCCAGGCGGTGCAGCGCGCACTGCCGCGGCTGGGTTTCGAAGGCATCTCCGACGTACGTCAGGGAAAGCGATTCGAACTGGAAGTTGACGGTCCGGTCGACGAGGCCGCCCTCGCCCGCATCCATGATCTTGCGGAATCCTTCCTCGCCAACACCGTGATCGAGGACTTCACGGTCCGCGTTGATGAAGTCGCGGAGGCAGCGAAGTGACCGCTCGTATTGGCGTCGTCACTTTCCCGGGCAGCCTCGACGACCGTGACACTCAGCGCGCGATCCGTCTCGCGGGCGCCGAACCGGTCGCTCTCTGGCACAAGGACAAGAACCTCCATCAGGCCGACGCCGTCGTCCTCCCCGGTGGTTTCTCCTACGGCGACTATCTTCGCGCCGGCGCCATCTCCCGCTTCTCCCCGGTGATGGAGACCGTCATCGAGCAGGCGAAGGCCGGCCTGCCGGTCCTCGGTATCTGCAACGGCTTCCAGATCCTCACCGAGGCCCATCTGCTTCCGGGCGGGATGCTCGGCAACGACCACCTCCACTTCATCTGCCGCGACCAGAAGCTGCGGGTGGAGAACGCGGACACCGCCTGGACCGCCGACTACGAGTCCGGCCAGGAGATCCACATCCCGCTGAAGAACATGGACGGCCGCTACGTCGCCGACCAGCACACGCTCGACGAGCTGGAGGCGGAGGGCCGCGTCGCCTTCCGCTACCTGGACTTCAATCCCAACGGCTCGCTCAACGACATCGCCGGCATCACCAACGCGGCCGGGAACGTCGTCGGCCTGATGCCGCACCCGGAGCACGCCGTCGAGCCCCTCATCGGCTCCGGCCGCACCGACGGTCTGCCGTTCTTCACCTCGATCCTCAAGAAGCTGGTCAACGTATGAGCCGGACGCCTCTGGACACGGTCGAGCACGCGGCCGCGACCCCCGACGTCGAGCTGCCCTGGGCCGAACTCGGCCTGAAGAAGGACGAGTACGAGCGGGTGGTGGAGATCCTCGGCCGCCGCCCGACCGGCGCCGAACTCGCCATGTACTCCGTCATGTGGTCCGAGCACTGCTCGTACAAGTCCTCCAAGGTCCATCTGCGCCAGTTCGGCGAGAAGGCCCCGCAGAGCGACGCCCTGCTCGTCGGCATCGGCGAGAACGCGGGCGTGGTCGACGTCGGCCAGGGCTACGCCGTGACCTTCAAGGTCGAGTCGCACAACCACCCCTCCTATGTCGAGCCCTACCAGGGCGCGGCCACCGGCGTCGGCGGCATCGTCCGCGACATCATCGCCATGGGTGCCCGCCCGGTCGCCGTCGTCGACCCGCTGCGCTTCGGCGCCGCCGACCACCCCGACACCAAGCGCGTCCTGCCGGGCGTCGTCGCCGGCATCGGCGGCTACGGCAACTGCCTGGGCCTGCCCAACATCGGCGGCGAGGTCGTCTTCGACGCCTGCTACCAGGGCAACCCGCTGGTCAACGCCGGCGCCATCGGCGTCATGCGGCACGAGGACATCCACCTCGCGAAGGCCTCCGGCGCGGGCAACAAGGTCATCCTGTACGGCGCCCGCACCGGCGGCGACGGCATCGGCGGCGCGTCGATCCTCGCCTCCGAGACCTTCGACGACGCCAAGCCCTCCAAGCGCCCCGCCGTCCAGGTCGGCGACCCCTTCCAGGAGAAGCTCCTCATCGAGTGCACCCTGGAGGCCTTCAAGGAGAAGCTGGTCGTCGGCATCCAGGACCTCGGCGCGGCCGGCCTGTCCTGCGCGACGAGTGAGCTGGCGTCCAACGGCTCCGGCGGCATGCGCGTCACCCTCGACGACGTCCCGCTCCGCGACTCCACCCTCTCGCCCGAGGAAATCCTCATGAGCGAGTCGCAGGAACGCATGTGCGCGGTCGTCGAGCCCGAGAAGGTCGACCGCTTCCTCGAGATCTGCGACAAGTGGGACGTCATCGCCACCGTCATCGGTGAGGTCACCGACGGCGACCGGCTGGAGATCTACTGGCACGGCGGCAAGATCGTCGACGTCGACCCGCGCACCGTCGCCCACGACGGCCCGGTCTACGAGCGCCCCTACGCCCGCCCGTCCTGGCAGGACGCCCTCCAGGCCGACGACGCGAACAAGCTGCCCAGGCCGGCGACCTCGGACGAGCTGAAGCAGCAGGTTCTCAAGCTGGTCGGCTCGCCCAACCAGGCCTCCAAGCGGTGGATCACCTCCCAGTACGACCACTTCGTGCAGGGCAACACCGTCCTCGCCCAGCCCGAGGACTCCGGCATGATCCGGATCGACGAGGAGTCCGGCCTCGGCGTCGCCATCGCCACGGACGGCAACGGCCGGTACGCCAAGCTCGACCCCTACCACGGCGCCCAGCTGGCCCTCGCCGAGGCCTACCGCAACGTCGCCACGACCGGTGCCAAGCCGCTCGCCGTCTCCGACTGCCTGAACTTCGGCTCCCCCGAGGACCCCGCGGTCATGTGGCAGTTCGCCGAGGCCGTCCGCGGTCTCGCCGACGCCTGCCTCCAGCTCGGCACGCCCGTCACCGGCGGCAATGTCTCCCTCTACAACCAGACGGGCGAGATCGCCATCCACCCGACCCCCGTGGTCGCGGTCCTCGGTGTCATCGACGACGTCGCACGCCGCACCCCGGTCGCCTTCCAGGAGGAGGGCCAGCTGCTCTACCTCCTCGGCGACACCCGCGAGGAGTTCGGCGGCTCGGCCTGGTCGCAGGTCGTCCACGACCACCTCGGCGGACTGCCCCCCAAGGTCGACCTGGAACGCGAGCGCCTGCTGGCCGAGATCCTGATCTCCGCGTCCCGCGACGGCATGATCGACTCCGCGCACGACCTGTCCGACGGCGGTCTGATCCAGGCGGTCGTGGAGTCCGCGCTGCTCGGCGGCAAGGGCGCGCGACTGGTCGTACCGGACGGGCTCGACGCCTTCACCTTTCTCCTCTCCGAGTCCGCCGGCCGCGCCGTCGTCGCCATCCCGCGCTCGGAGGAGCTCCGCTTCAACGACATGTGCGGCGCCCGGGGCCTCCCGGTCACCCGCATCGGTGTCGTCGACGGCGACACCGTGGACGTCCAGGGCGAGTTCACCCTCTCCCTGGAGGAACTGCGTGAGATCCACGAGCAGACGATCCCGGCGCTGCTCGCGTAACCAGCAGTAGCAGTAGTTAGTAGCAGGTGAGTCGTACGACGACCGAGGCCCCGCCGCCCACCGAACCGGCCGGGGCCTTCGCCGTTTCCAGCCGTTCCCTGGTTCCTCTCGCCTACGCCGCTGTCACCCGTTCCCTTGTCGGTTCCGGAGTGTTCCGGGCCGGGCGGGGGCGGGGCAGCAGGAGGCCGAGTATCAGGCAGAGGGTCATGACGGCGGCCCCGCAGAGGAACACCGTGTCGAGGGCGGACACGTACGACTCCAGTCCCGTGGTCCTGGCCGCGCCCGAAAGGGAGGCGAGGGGGCCCGGGCCGTCGTACAGGCGGGTTGTCAGGGTGCCGAAGAGGGCCGCGCCCAGTGCTGTGCCCAGGGTCTGGAAGAAGCGGATGGCGGTGGTCGCGACGCCGAGCTGGTGGCGGGGTGCCGCCTCCTGGACCAGTTGGATGAGCTGGCCGATCAGGGTGCCGAAGCCCATGCCGACGAGGAGCAGATAGGCCCGCAGCAGCCACAGGGAGGTGTCGGCGCCGAGTGTGGACAGGAGGAGGAAGGCGACCGCGGCGATCGCCGAGCCTGCGACGGTGAAGGTCCGCTCGGGCCAGCCCCGTTCGGCGAGCTTTGCGGAGCCGATGCCGACGGCTGTCATACCGATGGCCATGGGGATGAGATACAGCCCCGCCGAGGAGCTCTCGATGCCTCGGGCGACCTGCAGATAGACCATCACGTAGTACATGGCGCCCACCATGGCCGCGCCCATCAGTCCCTGGATCGCGAAGCCCCACCGCAGCTCCGGCACCCGGAACATGGACAGCGGGAGGATCGGCTCCGCGGCGGTGACCTGGCGCCACAGGAACAGCCCCAGGGCTGCCAGTGAGGCCAGGGCCAGGGACACGATCTGCGGTGACGACCAGGCGTACTGCTTGCCTCCCCACTCGGTGACCAGCAGCAGGGTCGTGGAGAACGCGGCGGCCAGGGCCGCGCCGAGGAAGTCGATGCGCCGGCGCTCGGTGTGCCGGGGCAGTTTCAGGACCAGGCCGCCGAGGACCAGGACGGCGAGGCCGAGCGGCAGGTTGACGTAGAAGATCCAGCGCCAGCTCGCGTGGTCGGCGAGCAGCCCGCCGATCCACGGGCCGAGCGCCATGCCGCCGCCGGAGACGATCCCGCCCATGCCGGCGCCTTTGGCGTCCTTCTCGCCGGGGCCTCTGAGCTGGGCGATCACCACCATCGTGACACTCATCAGACCTCCGGCGCCGACGCCCTGCACGGCCCGCGCGGCGACCAGCTGGCCTATCGACTGGGCTGCCCCGCACAGCGCCGAGCCGAGCAGGAACGTGCCGACGGCGCCCAGGAACACCCGCTTCGCGCCGAGGACGTCGCAGAACTTGCCGTACAGCGGGAGCACCGCGGCCGAGGCCAGCGCGAAGGCACTGACCAGCCAGGGAATCTTGTCGATGCCGTGATCGGGGTCCAGGTCGCGGACGATCGGGACGGTGGCCGCGGACACGATCTGCATGTCCAGGACGGCCAGCACGATCGTCACGAGGCAGACGAGGAAGCCGATCCGGCGTTGGGTCTCGGTCATGGCACCACGATGACCGCCAATGGTGGACTGGGTCAATGTTTTATCCGGTATGACTTTTGATCCACGATGAAAAATAGCCTGGGCTTAAATTTCGTCTTGGTACAGTAGTGTCATGGCTGCTGGGGCTGAGGCGACGATGGGGCTGCGCGAGCGCAAGAAGCTGCAGACCGCGCTGCGGATCTACCGGACCGCGGTGGAGCTGTTCCTGGAGAAGAGCTTCGACGCGGTCTCGGTGCAGGAGATCGCGGACGCCGCCGAGGTCTCGAAGATGACCGTGTTCAACTACTTCGGGAGCAAAGAAGATCTGGTCTTCCGGCCCATCGAGGAGCACTTCTCCGACGCCGCCCGCGCCGTGCGCGACCGTGCGCCCGGCGAGTCCGCGGTGGCCGCCGTGCGGCGCCAGTTCCTGGAGATGGTCGAGACCCGGGACCCCTCGGTCGGCCTGCACGCCGAGCCGTACGCCCGCCGGATCCGCCAGCTCATCATCGACACACCCGTACTGATGGAGCGTGCGTACCTCACCTCCGAGAAGGGCGCCCGCGCGCTCGCCGACCAGCTCACGGAGGAGACCGGCGACGCCACGCTCGCCCTCATCGCCGCCGCCACCCTCAGCGCGGCCCGCAATGCCCTGGTCGAGGAACATCACCGCCGCATCGACGCCGGCGAGACCGTCGATGAGGTCGCCCGCGACGCCGCGGATCGCGCCCGCGACGCCTTCGCCCTGGTGGAGAACGGCCTGCGGGACTTCGCCCGTCGGCAGTGAGTGGGAGGCCGACGGGACTCACCGGCTCGCCTTGGCCCGCCCGACCGAGCTGCCTGCCGCGCCCCGATCATCTACGCGCCCCGGCTCCCCGCGCCCACCTCTCGGCCCCGCACCCCCGCCCACTAGGCTCCCCGTCATGCCTCCGGTCAAGAAGCGTGCGCGTACCTATGACCCCGGTAGGACCAGGGCCGCGGTCCTGGCGCAGTTCGGGAACGTTCGGGAGGCCGTCGGCGGCCTCACCCCCGCGCAGCTCGCGCTGCCGACGCGGCTCGGGGAGTGGACCGTACGGGATCTGGTCGCGCACTTCGGGATGGCCCTCGGCGCCGTCACCCTGCTGCTCGGCCGGCCCGAGCCGCAAGGCAAGGCCGGTGCGCTGGTCGACTGGCCGCCCGCGATCGGCCCGGAGGCCCCGGCCATCGCCGACCGCGCCCGCGACCTCGCCGAGCACCACCCGGACCCGGTGGCCCATCTCGCCGACACCGAGCGGCACTTCACCGCCGCCCTCGCCGAACACCCCGGCACCCGGCTGCTCGACACCAACGCGGGTCCCCTCCCGCTCGACGACTACGTCGTCACCCGCACCGTCGAACTCGTCGTCCACACCGACGACCTGAACGCCGCCGTCCCCGGACTCGACGTCCCCCTCGACCGTCAGGCACTGGCCGCCGCCACCCGCCTCCTCGCCGACACCCTCGCCGCGGCGGCGCCCGGCGGCGCGACCGAGGTGCGGGTGCCGCCGTACGCCGTCGTGCAGTGCGTCGAGGGGCCGAGGCACACCCGTGGCACCCCGCCCAACGTCGTCGAGACCGACCCGCTCACCTGGGTCCGGCTGGCCACCGGCCGGCTGACCTGGCGGGAGGCCGTGGCCGAGGGGAAGGTGACCGCGAGCGGCGAACGAGCCGACCTGGAAGGACTCCTGCCCGTCATGTCCTGAGCGGCGGCAGCCGCAATCCGCCCATCTCCCGCCCCGCAGTCCGCCGATTGGTGTGCGACACCTCACTCGTGAATACAGAACGCGACCGTCCACGCGCGTCCGCGTTGTCGGGCCGACCGCCGACGGATTGCCGTATAGCGCATGTGACCTGCGGAAATCAGTCGATCATGGACGTGTCCACCGGACGATGATCCAGTTACCGGCAGGTATCCCCAATTCGGACCAGTGGTCGACCTCGCCTACACTCGGAAGCGTGCCACGTGGTGACGGTCGACTCAGTCATGATCTGCTCCCCGGCGAGAAAGGCCCCCAGGACGCTTGCGGCGTCTTCGGAGTCTGGGCTCCCGGTGAAGAGGTCGCCAAGCTCACTTACTTCGGGCTCTACGCCCTCCAGCATCGAGGCCAGGAATCCGCGGGAATCGCGGTCAGCAACGGCTCACAGATCCTTGTCTTCAAGGACATGGGCCTCGTCTCCCAGGTCTTCGACGAGACCTCGCTCGGTTCGCTCCAGGGTCATATCGCGGTCGGACACGCCCGCTACTCGACCACCGGCGCCTCCGTGTGGGAGAACGCCCAGCCGACGTTCCGCGCCACCGCGCACGGCTCGATCGCGCTCGGCCACAACGGCAATCTCGTCAACACCGCCCAGCTCGCCGAGATGGTCGCCGACCTGCCCAAGCAGGACGGCCGCACCCCGCGCGTCGCGGCGACCAACGACACCGACCTGCTCACGGCCCTCCTGGCCGCCCAGGTCGACAAGGACGGCAATCCGCTGACCATCGAGGAGGCCGCCCACGCGGTGCTCCCGCAGGTCGCGGGCGCCTTCTCGCTCGCCTTCATGGACGAGCACACCCTTTACGCGGCCCGCGACCCGCAGGGCATCCGTCCGCTGGTCCTCGGCCGCCTGGAGCGCGGCTGGGTCGTCGCCTCCGAGACCGCCGCCCTCGACATCACCGGCGCCAGCTTCGTCCGGGAGATCGAGCCGGGCGAGTTCATCGCCATCGACGAGAACGGCCTCCGCGCCTCTCGATTCGCGGAAGCGAAGCCCAAGGGCTGCATCTTCGAGTACGTGTACCTGGCCCGGCCCGACACCGACATCGCCGGCCGGAACGTGTACCTCTCCCGCGTGGAGATGGGCCGCAAGCTCGCCAAGGAAGCACCCGTCGACGCCGATCTGGTCATAGCGACCCCGGAGTCCGGCACCCCCGCCGCCGTCGGCTACGCGGAGGCCTCGGGCATCCCCTTCGGCAACGGCCTGGTCAAGAACGCCTACGTCGGCCGGACCTTCATCCAGCCCTCGCAGACCATCCGCCAGCTCGGCATCCGTCTGAAGCTGAACCCGCTCAAGGAAGTCATCAAGGGCAAGCGCCTGGTCGTCGTCGACGACTCGATCGTGCGTGGCAACACGCAGCGCGCCCTGGTGCGGATGCTCCGCGAGGCGGGCGCGGCGGAGGTCCACATCCGGATCTCCTCGCCCCCCGTCAAGTGGCCCTGCTTCTTCGGCATCGACTTCGCCACGCGCGCGGAGCTCATCGCCAACGGCATGACCACCGACGAGATCGGCACCTCGCTCGGCGCCGACTCCCTGGCGTACATCTCCCTCGACGGCATGATCGAGGCGACCACCATCGCCAAGCCGAACCTCTGCCGCGCCTGCTTCGACGGCGAGTACCCGATGGAGCTCCCGGACCCCGAACTGCTCGGCAAGCAGCTCCTGGAGACCGAACTGGCGGCCGGTCCGGCAGCCACGGCCGCGGCCGACGCGATCCGTCGCCCGTAAGCCTCGTAGGCCTCCCAGAAACCAACCCGAAAGATCCCAGGCAATGTCTGAGACCCACGTATCCGGCGTTTCCGGTACATCTGGTGCATCCGGTGTATCCGGTGCCTCCTACGCGGCCGCCGGCGTCGACATCGAAGCGGGCGACCGCGCGGTGGAGCTGATGAAGGAGTGGGTGAAGAAGACGCAGCGCCCCGAGGTCCTCGGCGGCCTCGGCGGCTTCGCCGGCCTCTTCGACGCCTCCGCCCTCAAGCGCTACGAGCGTCCGCTCCTCGCCTCCGCCACGGACGGCGTCGGCACGAAGGTCGACATCGCCCGGCAGCTGGGCGTCTACGACACCATCGGCCACGACCTGGTCGCCATGGTCATGGACGACATCGTGGTGTGCGGCGCCGAGCCGCTGTTCATGACCGACTACATCTGCGTCGGCAAGGTCCACCCGGAGCGGGTCGCCGCCATCGTCAAGGGCATCGCCGAAGGCTGTGTGCTGGCCGGCTGCGCCCTCGTCGGCGGCGAGACGGCCGAACACCCCGGCCTGCTCGGCGAGGACGACTTCGACGTCGCCGGCGCCGGTACGGGCGTCGTGGAGGCCGACCGGCTGCTCGGCGCGGATCGCATCCGTACGGGTGACGCGGTGATCGCCATGGCGGCCTCCGGCCTTCACTCCAACGGGTACTCCCTGGTCCGGCACGTGCTGCTGAACCAGGCCGGACTGTCGCTGGACGCGCGCGTGGAGGACTTCGGCCGCACGCTCGGCGAGGAGCTCCTGGAGCCCACCAAGATCTACTCGCTGGACTGCCTCGCCCTCACCCGTACGACGGACGTGCACGCCTTCTCGCACATCACCGGCGGCGGACTCGCGGCCAACCTGGCCCGGGTCGTCCCCGACGGGCTGCACGCGATTGTCGACCGCTCCACCTGGACCCCGGCGCCGGTCTTCGACCTCGTCGGAAGGACCGGCAAGGTCGAGCGGCTGGAGCTGGAGAAGACCCTGAACATGGGCGTCGGCATGATCGCGATCGTGCCCGAGGAGTCGGCGGACGTGGCCCTGGCCACACTCGCCGACCGAGGCGTCGAGGCCTGGATCGCCGGCGAGATCACCGAGCGCGGCGAGCACACCACCGGAGCCGAACTGGTCGGTGACTACGCCGGCTGAGTCCTGTGGACAGCACAAGACCCGGTCGGTGACCGAAGTCACCGACCGGGTGAATGCTCAAACAAGGTCAAGCGCCGCGACGGTGTTGTTGGTGCGAGGAGTCCTCGTCCTCGTCGTCATCGTCCCCGTACAACTCGGCGTACCGTGCGTACGGGTCGTCGTCTTGCTCATCGTCATCGTCCTCGAACGGTTCGCCATTCGGCGGCATGTTCGATGGCGATGCGCCCAGCTCTTCGGCCAGGCGTGAGAGATCTGTCCCGCCGCTGTTGTACTTCAGCTGGCGGGCGACCTTCGCTTGCTTGGCCTTGGCCCGGCCGCGCCCCATGGCTCGACCCCCTCAACGACGGGGCTCGCTGGCCCCAGGTTGACACGCGTTCATGATCCAGAACGGTCTCTCCTCGGAGAGCCCGCCGTAGGGCTCCCACGGTACCTGAGCCCACGCCCGTACGGTACGTCGCCCGTACGAAGCGCGTGTGCGCAGGACCTTTGAGACGCCCCGTCCTCGCTGGTCAGTGGCGATTTTAACCACTTATCGGCGGACGACCCGCCGGGAAGAGTGAGAGTTCTCTCTAACTTTCCACCCGGCGGTACCGACCAAACCCGGGGCGGCCCCGCGCGGGGCCGCCACCGGAATCTCACCATCCACGCGCGCGTGCCGCCTCGTGCATCCGGAGTTCGGCGATCCGGTCGGCCGCCGCGGCCGGCGGAATCCCGTCCTCCTTCGCACGTGCGAAGATCTCGAGCGTGGTGTCGAAGATCTTCGCGGCCTTCGCCCGGCACCGCTCGAAGTCGAAGCCGTGCAGTTCGTCGGCGACCTGGATGACCCCGCCGGCGTTCACCACGTAGTCCGGCGCGTAGAGGATCCCGCGGTCCGCGAGGTCCTTCTCGACACCCGGGTGGGCGAGCTGGTTGTTGGCCGCGCCGCACACGATGCGCGCCGTCAGCGCGGGCACCGACTCGCCGTTCAGCGCTCCGCCCAGTGCGCAGGGGGCGTAGATGTCGAGCCCGTCGACCCGGATCAGCGCCTCGGTGTCCGCGACGACGGCCACGGACGGGTGCCGGTCGGCGATCCGCCGTACGGCGTCCTCGCGCACGTCGGTGATCACGACCCGGGCGTTCTCCGCCAGCAGGTGTTCCACGAGGTGGTGGCCGACCTTGCCGACCCCCGCGACGCCGACCGTACGGCCGCGCAGCGACGGGTCGCCCCACAGGTGCCGCGCGCTGGCCCGCATGCCCTGGTAGACACCGAAGGCGGTCAGGACCGAGGAGTCGCCCGCGCCCCCGTTCTCCGGGGACCGCCCCGTCGTCCAGCGGCACTCACGGGCCACGACGTCCATGTCGGCGACATAGGTGCCGACATCGCAGGCGGTCACGTACCGCCCGCCCAGCGAGGCCACGAAACGGCCGTAGGCGAGCAACAGCTGTTCGGTTTTGATCCCTTCGGGATCCCCGATGATCACGGCCTTCCCGCCGCCGTGATCCAGCCCGGCCATGGCGTTCTTGTACGACATCCCGCGCGCAAGGTTCAGCGCGTCGTCGACGGCCTCCGCCTCGGTCGCGTACGGGTAGAAGCGGGTGCCTCCGAGCGCGGGGCCCAAGGCGGTGGAGTGGAGGGCGATGACGGCCTTGAGGCCGCTGGCACGGTCCTGGCAGAGCACGACTTGCTCATGACCGCCCTGGTCCGAGTGGAACAGGGAGTGCAGGACGCCGTTGTCTACGACGGTCACGGTGGTGACTCCTGGGTAACTTGCGGCGGTCGGGACACAGGCTCCCAAGGGGTGGCGGGGGCCTGTGGGACGAGCGTAGGCCCTGGACGGCCGGACGAACCGGCAGTGTTCGGGATCACCTCCTACCGGAGTACGCCCGCATGGCGCCCATGCGACGATTTCCCTGATTTTCCCTGGGTGGCCGCGTCTTCCGGCGTGGATCGGTTTCGTGGCCTTCCGGCATGGATCGGTCGTGCTCCTCCGGCTGGATCGGTCGCCCGAGTGATCAGGTTTCCCGGCCCGGTGGCGGGGGAGGGAGCAGGCGTGCCCAAGGTGTCCTCGGTGATCGTCCCGTACGCGTCGTACCTGCGCGTGTACGAGCCACTGGCCGCCTTCCCGGAGCCCGAGCGCAGCCACTGGGCGCGCTACGCCCGCCGCCCCGACCAACCCTCCTACCAGGACGAACTGCGCCGCTCGCTGGCCGACCTGCTGCCCATCCCGCCGGTCGCGGTCCCGGTGCACGAGAGCAGCGACGCGTTCGTGCTCGACGTGGACGGCGTGCTGTGCGTGTGCCCCTGGCGCACCCGGCTGCGCGGCTGGCAGGCCCTGGCCGAGCTGGGCGACGAACTGCCCCGGCCGGTCCTGGAGGCGGTGCTGCCCGAGGTCGTCCGGGCGCAGGCCGCCAAGGACTACGAGCGCTGGCGCGAGCGCAACCCCGACGCCCGCCCCTGGATCCGCACGGCGACCTGGCAGGTGCCGCTGGACTGGTTCGTGCTGGTCTCGGACGACGAACGGGCGTACGAGAAGGGCACGGCCGAGGTGGCGCCGGTGCTGCGCTACCGCACGCCGATGGTGCAGGCGCGGCGCCGGGTGGCCCGGGGGCTGCGCGCGCTCAAGGAGGCCATGGACGAGGGGCCGCTCATCGACGGGCTGCTGGACGTCGGACGGTGGCTGGAGGAGTTCCATCCGCGTTCGCTTGTGGAACTGGATTACGGCGGCCTGGTGCACACCCTCCCGGCCGGCGATCTGGAGGACGACCACTCGGCGGCCGACGTGGCCGCGGGCATCCAGGCGCTGCGGACCGGGGACGGGGCGGCGGCGGGCGAGGCGTACGAGCGGCTCGTGGAACGGTGGCGGTCGGTCCGGGACCGCCGGTCCGCCAACTGATCCCCGACCGCCCCCCACTGATCCCCGACCGATCTGGCATACCGGTCGGCCGACCGACCGGTATGTTGATGCTGTGAACTGATGATGTGGCAGACGTGACAGCGCTTTCGTAAGTGACGTGCGTCACGGCCGAAATGGGTCGAACAGCGTACGGTCGGCGGAACTTCACGGAACTGACGGGACGTAGGTCCCGATCCGGGCTTTTGTCCCAAGGGTGACGGACCGCACGTACACGGCCCTTGCGTCGCTTGCCCCTCCTCGTGCCAAAATAGGACAAGGAGTCCGGGGAGGGCTCCATCCGCCTACTTATGCTCCATGGTGGGGGGAATCTCTGCATTGCACGCTTTGGGGGGTCTGGTGACTCCTGAGCGCCCCTGTGACTGATCGTCACAGTGACGTGACTGTCCGCTATGGCATGGTCCATCGGCTTCCGTCGCCGATGAACACCTGGGGGGCAATTCCATCGGTTTGGCCGACGCGGCTGGACAGATGGTGTAGTTGTAGTGCCGAGGACAAGCCGTTCGTCCTATAACCGACTCGACTCGCGTCCGCCATTTCGGGCAACGCGGGTCAAGGTGCAGAATTTAGAGGAAAGAACCGAGAAGGTTCGGTTCTCCCGAGGAGGCCGCTCATGACCGCTCGCACCCCTGATGCTGAGCCGCTGCTGACCCCGGCTGAGGTCGCCACAATGTTCCGCGTCGACCCCAAGACGGTCACGCGGTGGGCGAAGGCCGGCAAGCTCACGTCGATTCGCACGCTCGGCGGACACCGCCGTTACCGCGAGGCAGAGGTCCGTGCCCTGCTGGCGGGTATTCCGCAGCAGCGCAGCGAGGCCTGAACAACTGAATAACAGGGCAAAACGCCAGGTCCCCCAACCTGTCGGGCCGCCCGAAACCTAGCTCCAAGCGACGTGGGTCCTGCCCCAACAGGTCCCTCGCCCACATGGAACGTCGTCGATCGCGCTGGACTCCGCCGGGTCCAGCGCGATCTTTTTTGTGCGCTGGGAGTCGGTTCCGGGAGGGTTTCGCGTCGCTCTGTGAGCGTCCTTGTCGGAGTGTGGGGAAGCTCTGGGGAGGCTCTTGGGAGGGTTGCTGGGGGCATCCTCCAGAGTGGTGCAATTGCACATATTAAATTGACTAGTTGTAGGAGACTGGTAAGAAGGCCCGGTTCCAAAACTTATGCCGTGACACCTGTCACATGCCAGTGTCCTTGTCGTCGAAGGCTTGGGTGCGCTAAAGGGGATGGCGGGGGAGCGCTTGCATCCATCGCCCGTGCCCCGTACGGCTGTTGAGGGTGAGGGTCAGGTGATCTCACGCGAGCTCAGCTCGCCGGCGGGCCGGCCGGGCGGCTCTCACTCCCGGAGACCTGCGCGGAGCCTTCCACGGGGGCCTGGGAGGGCAGGGGAGCCCCGTCCGTCGCCAGCCGCAGTAAGCGGTGGCAGATCGGGCAGTGGCGGGTCAGATGCCGATACGACGACGCGGCCGACAGATGCGCGCGGAGCAACGCCCGCGTCTCGTGCCTAGCCGACGCCGCCATACGACACCTCCAGCCGGACCACGCGGGGAACGGGCCCTGAGTTCTGGGTACCGAGGGAAAGTGACGCCGTCAAGGGAACCGACGGGTATGCAACCACCTGGAAACCTGCGGTGTGAGCCGCGCGGGCGATGGCATGCCGAAGGGCCCGCATCCTCAACCGGGATACGGGCCCTTCGTTTACTGCGGTCCTGACGGGATTTGCTGTACCCGATTGCGGCTGCGCCGCGGGCGCGGCCTCCACCTTGACAGGGTGGCAGGTTGGCCTGTGCGGGCGGCGGCATGCCGAAGGGCCCGCATCCTCACCGGGATACGGGCCCTTCGTTACTGCGGTCCTGACGGGATTTGAACCCGCGGCCTCCACCTTGACAGGGTGGCGAGCACTCCAAACTGCTCCACAGGACCAGGTTTTGCGGCATTTTGTGCTGCGCTGTGCTGCGAGAAGGACTGTACAGGAGGGCGCGCCCGCTGGTCGAACTCACCCTCCGTACCGGACCCGTTACGGCACCTCCGCGTCGATCGCCTTCACGATCCGCTTGTCCGACACCGGGTACGCCGTGCCCAGCGCGTGGGCGAAATAGCTGACCCGGAGCTCCTCGATCATCCAGCGGATGTCCAGCACCGAGGAGGGGACCGGCCGACCCTGGGGGAGTTGTTCCAGGAGCCAGGCGTACTCGTCCTGCATCTCATGGACCTTCTCCATGCGCGTGGTGTCCCGCTGGACGTTCGTCGGCATCTGCTGGAGCCGCCGGTCGGCGGCGACCAGGTAACGCATCAGGTCAGGGAGCCGCCGCAGCCCCGCCCAGGTCACGAAGCCCGGCTTCACCAGGGCGTCCAACTGCTTGCGCACGTCCGTCAGGTTCGCCAGCAGCGTGGGGCTGCGCACGGTCTTCAGC
This sequence comes from Streptomyces vulcanius, assembly GCF_042653945.1. Lineage (NCBI taxonomy): Bacteria > Bacillati > Actinomycetota > Actinomycetes > Kitasatosporales > Streptomycetaceae > Streptomyces > Streptomyces vulcanius. Next base: position 80,764 of record NZ_JBHSFK010000036.1, read on the forward strand.
CGGCGCTCACAGGCCTGCCAGGCGGCCAGCACCTGCTGCACCTGCCCGACCGTACGCACCGTCGTGTCGACGATCTCCGCGCGCACCTTCTCGTACAGCTTCCGGTACGACTCCTCGTCCCAGGCCGGCCCGCCGAAGTCACCGATCAGCTTGTCCGCCGCGGCCATCGCACAGTCGTCGAACAGACCCTGTATCGAACCGTGCGGATTGGCCGACAACGCGAGCTTCTGCGCGTTGGTCAGCTTCTCGGACGCGAACTTCGCAGGGTTCACCGGGATGTTGCGGACGATCAGCCGCCGGGTGCCCTTCCACATGGCCTCCGCCTGCTCCGCCTCCGTGTCGAAGAGACGTACGGAGACCGTGTCGCCGTCGTCCACCAGCGCCGGGTACGCCTTCACCGGCTGGCCCGCGCGGCGCGCCTCGAAGACACGGGAGAGGGAGCCGATGGTCCAGTCCGTCAGACCCCTGCGCTCCAGGGACTCGCCGCCCTGCCGCTCGGCCGTCGCCGCCGCGGCCTGGGAGAGGGCCTGACGCGCCTTCGGCTTCAGACGCAGCTTCAGCGCCTCGAGATCCTTGTCCTCGGCCAGCTTCCGGCGCCGCTCGTCGACGATCCGGAAGGTGATCTTCAGATGGTCCGGGAGCCTCGACCAGTCGAAGTCCTCCGCCTCGAACGGCACACCGACCATCCGCTTCAGGTCGCGCGCCATGGCCGTCGTCAACGGCTCCTGAAGCGGCACCACCTGGTCCAGGAAGCGCTTCGCGAAGTTCGGCGCCGGCACGTAGTTGCGGCGGATCGGCTTCGGCAGGGAACGGATCAGCTCCGTCACGACCTCTTCCCTCAGGCCGGGGATCTGCCACTCGAAGCCGTCGTCCGTGACCTGGTTGAGGACCTGGAGCGGGATGTGGACCGTGACGCCGTCCGCGTCCGCACCCGGTTCGAACTGGTACGTCACCCGGAACTTCAGCTGACCCTGCGGCCACGAGTCGGGATAGTCGTCCTTGGTGACCGCCTCCGCCGACTCCCGGATGAGCATCGCCCGCTCGAAGTCCAGGAACTCCGGCTCCTCGTGCCGCTTCCGCTTCCACCAGGAGTCGAAGTGCGCCCCGGACACGACATCCTCGGGCACCCGCTGGTCGTAGAAGTCGAACAGCGTCTCGTCGTCCACGACGATGTCCCGGCGCCGGGCCCGGTGCTCCAGCTCCTCGACCTCGCTGAGCAGCCTGCGGTTGTCGGCGAAGAACTTGTGGTGCGTACGCCAGTCACCCTCGACCAGGGCGTTGCGAATGAAAAGCTCGCGGCTCGCCTCCGGGTCGATCCGGCCGTAGTTGACCTTCCGCTGGGCGATGATCGGAACGCCGTACAGCGTGACCTTCTCGAAGGCCATCACCGCCGCCTGGTCCTTCTCCCAGTGCGGTTCGCTGTACGTCCGCTTCAGGAGATGACCGGCGAGCGGCTCCACCCACTCGGGCTCGATCTTCGCGTTGACCCGCGCCCAGAGCCGGCTCGTCTCGACAAGCTCGGCGGACATCACGAAACGCGGGGTCTTCTTGAACAGCGCCGAGCCCGGGAAGATCGCGAACTTGGCACTCCGCGCACCCAGGTACTCGTTCTTCGCGCCGTCCTTCACATCCTTCATACCGATGTGGGACAGCAGTCCCGCCAGCAGCGAGACATGGATGCTGTCCCCGCCGGCGTCCTGCTCGTTGAGGTCGATCCCCATCTGCTTGGCGACCGTGCGCAGCTGCGTGTAGATGTCCTGCCATTCGCGAATGCGCAGGAAGTTGAGGTACTCCTGCTTGCACATCCGCCGGAACGACGACGACCCCCGCTCCTTCTGCTGCTCACGGACGTACCGCCACAGGTTCAGGTACGCGAGGAAATCGCTGGTCTCGTCCTTGAACCGGGCGTGCTGCTGGTCGGCCTGGGCCTGCTTGTCCGCGGGGCGCTCGCGCGGGTCCTGGATGGACAGCGCTGCCGCTATGACCATGACCTCTCGCGCACAGCCGTTCTTCTCAGCCTCCAGCACCATGCGCGCCAGCCGCGGGTCCACGGGCAGCTGGGCCAGCTTCCGGCCGGTCTGTGTCAGCCGGTTCCGCGGGTCCTTCTGCGTGGGGTCGAGCGCACCGAGCTCCTGGAGCAGCTGCACACCGTCACGGATGTTGCGGTGGTCCGGCGGGTCGATGAACGGGAACTTCTCGATGTCGCCCAGACCGGCCGCGGTCATCTGCAGGATCACGGACGCGAGATTCGTACGCAGGATCTCCGCGTCCGTGAACTCCGGACGGGCCAGGAAGTCGTCCTCGGAGTACAGCCGGACACAGATGCCGTCGGACGTACGACCGCAACGGCCCTTGCGCTGGTTGGCGCTGGCCTGCGAGACCGCCTCGATCGGCAGCCGCTGGACCTTGGTCCGGTGGCTGTAGCGGGAGATCCGGGCGAAACCGGGGTCGATGACGTACTTGATGCCGGGGACGGTGAGGGAGGTCTCGGCGACATTGGTCGCCAGAACGATCCTGCGGCCCGTGTGCGGCTGGAAGACGCGATGCTGCTCGGCGTGCGAGAGCCGGGCATACAGCGGAAGCACCTCGGTGAACCGGTACTTCTTCTTCTCCAGCGCGTCGGCCGTGTCCCGGATCTCCCGCTCACCGGACAGAAAGACGAGGATGTCGCCCTGCCCTTCGGCCTGGAGCTCCTCGACGGCGTCACAGATGGCGGTGATCTGATCCCGGTCGGCGTCCTCGGCGTCCTCCTCCAGAAGGGGCCGGTAACGCACCTCCACCGGATACGTCCGCCCGCTGACCTCGATGATCGGGGCCTCGCCGAAGTGCCGGGAGAACCGCTCCGGATCGATGGTCGCGGAGGTGATGACGACCTTGAGGTCCGGGCGGCGGGGCAGCAACCGGGCCAGATAACCCAGCAGGAAGTCGATGTTGAGGGACCGCTCGTGGGCCTCGTCGATGATGATCGTGTCGTACGCGCGCAGCTCACGGTCGGTCTGGATCTCCGCGAGCAGGATGCCGTCCGTCATCAGCTTCACAAAGGTGGCGTCCGGGTTCACCTGGTCGGTGAACCGCACCTTCCAGCCGACGGCCTCGCCCAGCGGCGTGCGCAACTCCTCCGCGACCCGCTCGGCGACCGTACGGGCCGCGATACGACGCGGCTGCGTGTGCCCGATCATCCCGCGGACGCCGCGCCCCAGTTCCATACAGATCTTCGGGATCTGGGTGGTCTTGCCGGACCCGGTCTCACCGGCGACGATGACGACCTGGTGATCGCGGATCGCCGCCGCGATGTCGTCCTTCTTCTGGCTTACCGGGAGCTGTTCGGGATACGTGACGGCCGGAACACGGCCGCGCCGCAGCGCCATCCGCTCCTCGACCTGGGCGACCTCCGCCTCGATCTCGGCGAGGACGGCGGCACGCGTCTCCGGCTTGCGGATCTTGCGCGCGCCTTCGAGCCTGCGCCCGAGCCGGTGCGCGTCACGCAGGGACAACTCGGTCAGGCGGGGGGCGAGGGCCCCGAGGGCGGGGGCAGGGTGCGTAGACATACGGGAACCAGGATCTCACCTCGCCGAAATTCCTGGCGAACCCTTTTGACCCACATGCCCAACGCGCGCTACGGACCCGGCGGAGAGGCGGGCTGCGCCGGAGCCGCCGACTCCGCACGGCGCTGCGACTCGCTCATGGCCATCGACTTCGCCGTGTTCGAGACGGCCTTGATCCCCAGGTACGCGGTCGTCGTACCGCTCACCGCCGTGAACGCCGCGGTCAGTACGCCGACGATCACCGACTTGTCCCCGTCCAGCTGCCACACCCCGAAGGCGGCGATCGCCGCGATCGCGAGATTGCTCACCACCACCGCCAACAGCCCGAACCGCGCCCGAGCCTTCTCCAGCTCGATGTCCCCGCCCATACCGTCCCACCCTGTGTCGGCCGTACGACATGCAACAAGGCCCCAATCCGAGGATTGGGGCCTTCGCTGTGGCTGGGGCCGGGGTCGAACCGGCGACCTATCGCTTTTCAGGCGATCGCTCGTACCAACTGAGCTACCCAGCCACGAGGTTTCACGTGAAACCTCAGCGGTCCTGACGGGATTTGAACCCGCGGCCTCCACCTTGACAGGGTGGCGAGCACTCCAAACTGCTCCACAGGACCAAGCTGTTGCGTACGACAGTGTCGCACACGGTGTTACGTGCCCCCAACGGGATTCGAACCCGTGCTACCGCCTTGAAAGGGCGGCGTCCTAGGCCGCTAGACGATGAGGGCTATCGGCCCGCCTGGGCGCTTCGCAGCGCGTCGGGGACACCCGAAGCATATGGGATGGCGGGAGGGATCGCCAAAACGGTTTACGGAGCCCCGCGCGACGCAGTCGTCAGTCCTTCGGGAGGTGGCGGCTGACCTCGGCCGTCGTCTGGCCCAGGCCGCCCAGTTTGATCTCGTCCCAGGCCTGGAGGCGCCGGCTGTCGCGGTCGAAGTAGAGGATCGACGCCTCGATCGGGTCGGGGTACTTGCCCTCGACGGCGCGCAGGCCGCTGCCGCCCGTGGAGCCCTCGATGCGGAGGCGGGTGCCCTTCGGCAGGACTTCCATCTCCTCGTGGTGGAGGTGGCCGGACAGGACGAGGGGGACCGTGCCGTCGGTGCGGCGGGCGGCGGAGGGTTCGTGGACGACGGCCACGTCGACGGGGGTGTCCGCGCGGGTCTGGGCGCGCAGGGCGGCGGCGAGGTGGTCGCCCGCCGACTCCTGCGTCGCGTCGGCGCCGGGCGCGGCGGAGCGGTCGGGGGTGAACTGGGGGTCGCCGATGCCCGCGAACCGTAGCCCGGCGACGTTCACGGTGCGGCCGTCGTCCAGGACGTGAACGTTCTTCATGCGTTCGAGGTAGCTCTGGGTGCTGCGGGAGTCGTGGTTGCCGCGGACCCAGACGTACGGCGCCCCGAGGTCGGCGACGGGGTCCAGAAAGCCGTTCTCGGCGGCCGTGCCGTGGTCCATGGTGTCGCCGGAGTCGACGATCACGTTCACCTTGTACTGCTCCACCAGCGAGGCGATGATCTTCCAGCTCGCGGGGTTGAGGTGGATGTCGGAGACGTGCAGGACGCGGACGGTGGTGGGGTCCGGCTGGTAGGCCGGAAGCGTGGACGTGACGTCGTACAGCTTGGTCACGTTCGTCACCAGTCGGGCGAGTTCCTGCTGGTAGACGTCGAAGTCGGTGACGATGCTGCGGGCGTTGCCGACGACGGACGGGGCGGAGGAGAGCAGTCCCGAGTAGCGGGGTTCCAGGACGGACTCGGGGTTCCAGGTGGCGTACGCCGTGGCGCCCGAGGCGGCCAGCAGGGTGAGCGCGAGGCCGCCGGCGGCGAGGGCGCGGCGGGGGCGGCGGTAGACGGCGAGGCCGAGGGCGGTGGCGCCGGAGACCACGGCGACGCCGGAGCGGACGGCGAGGTCGAGGGTGCCGTGTTCGACGTCGTGGGCGACCTCGTCCTGGAGGCCGGAGAGGCGCTCGGGGTGGTCGACGAGGGCTTGGGAGCGGACGGGGTCGAGCTGGTCGACGTTCACGTCGAGGCGGACGGGCGCGGTGTGGCTGTCCAGGGAGAGGGCGCCCAGCGGGGAGACGTTGATCTTCGTGCCGCCGGTGAGGGAGGGCCGCAGCGTCATCGTGGTGTTCATCGGGCCGACCGGGACGCGTACGTTCCCGACGGCCAGCAGGCCGAGCCAGGCGCCGAAGAGCACGACCGCGGCGAGCCCCAGGGCGCGGAGCCAGGGGCGGGTGCGGGAGTGGAGGTCGGGCAGGAGGGCGAGGGGACGGGCGCGGGCCATTGGTGCCGTATGCCCGGGTGCGGGGACGGGTATGCGGACCCTCGCCTGCCCTCGCCTGCCCTCGCCTGCCCTCGCCGGTTCTCGCGGTGAGTGTTCGTGACCTCCCGGCTCGGCCGTCGTACCGGACAATGGGCGTGTGCTGGAGATGACGCGTGAGCAGTTCGAGGAACTGGTCGCCGAGGCGCTGGACCGGATTCCGCCGGAGTTGACGCGGCTGATGGACAACGTCGCGGTGTTCGTGGAGGACGAGCCGTCGGCGGACGATCCCGAGCTGCTCGGGCTCTACGAGGGGACTCCGCTGACCGATCGGGGGGAGTGGTACGCGGGCGTGCTGCCCGACCGGATCACGATCTACCGGGGGCCGACGCTGCGGATGTGCGAGACGCGGGAGGAGGTCGTCGAGGAGACCGAGGTCACCGTGGTGCACGAGATCGCGCATCACTTCGGGATCGACGACGCGCGGTTGCACGCCCTGGGCTACGGCTGACCCCTTCGCGAAGAGGCCGCGTGTCCTCTTGCGGGCGGCGGGAGTTGGGGATGTCGACTCATTGTGCCTGCACCGGAGGTGGCCTCGTGCGCCCCTTGTACGTACCCGTTCGCCTGGCCGCCACCGTCATGGTCGTCGCGGCGGCAGCCGGCTGCATGAGCGTGGGGGATGACGAGGGCGGCAAGGCCAAGCCCTCGCACTCGGCGGGGCGGCAGGGTGCCGACGCGCCGGGCGAGGGTCCCGCGGGCACGGGCGGCGGCCATCTGGACGCGGCCGGCGGTGAGGACGGCAAACGCGGGCACGGCAAGGGCAGGCGCGGGGCGAGCGCGCCGGCCGCGAGTGCCTCGGCCCCGGCGTCGGCGGGGCCGAGCGCGTCGGCCTCGGCCGGGCCCGTGCAGCCGGGGCGGACGGAGAAGCCGGGGGTGCCGACCCCGACGGGGTCGCAGCCGCCGGTGCCCACCCGCTCGCCGGATCCGGAGCCGCCGGCACCGACGCCCGAGCCGCCGTCGCCCACACCGGAGCCCACGGTCGCGGAGCCGTCCTCCTCGGCCCACGAGGAGGGTGACGGGACGGCACCGCAGCTGGTCCAGCGGGAACCGGCGCCTGAGGCGGGGGCACCGGCGTAGGGGGTTCCCGGAGGGTCGTGATCGGCGTCTCAGGGAGCGGATTTGCCTTGGGGTGGGGAGGGTGCGTATGGTGGTAGATCGTTTGATCCCATGAGCCCGGCGCCACCGCAGAGCGCGCCGTGTGGCGCGTACTCTCCCTTGCCGTGGCTGGACCGCATAGAGGCGGTCGTAATGCGAACACGGAGTTGACGGGCGCGTGCCGAAGAGACTCCGGAAGGTTTCGCTTACGCATGTCCATTTCCAGCACTGATCACACCGTCCTGCCCGAGAACACCGAGGCGGGCGACGAGATCATCAAGTTCGTCGAGCTCGACGAGAGTGTCGTTGTCGATTCCGTGGAGGCCATCGACGCCGACGCCACCGACGCCACCGAGGCCGGCGACGACACCCCCGAGCTCACCTTCAGCGAACTCGGGCTCCCCGAGGGCGTCGTGCGCAAGCTCGCGCAGAACGGTGTGACGGTCCCCTTCCCGATCCAGGCCGCGACCATCCCGGACGCCCTGGCCGGCAAGGACATCCTCGGCCGTGGCCGCACCGGCTCCGGCAAGACCCTCTCCTTCGGTCTGCCGACCCTGGCCACGCTGGCCGGCGGGCGCACCGAGAAGAAGCGTCCCCGCGCCGTCATCCTCACGCCGACGCGTGAGCTGGCGATGCAGGTCGCGGACGCCCTCCAGCCCTACGGCGACGTCCTCGGCCTGAAGATGAAGGTCGTCTGCGGCGGTACGTCCATGGGCAACCAGATCTACGCCCTCGAGCGCGGCGTCGACATCCTCGTCGCCACCCCGGGCCGGCTGCGCGACATCATCAACCGCGGCGCCTGCTCCCTCGAGGACGTGCAGATCGCCGTGCTCGACGAGGCCGACCAGATGTCCGACCTGGGCTTCCTGCCCGAGGTGACGGAACTGCTCGACCAGATCCCGGCCGACGGCCAGCGCATGCTGTTCTCGGCCACGATGGAGAACGAGATCTCCACGCTGGTCAAGCGCTACCTGAGCAACCCGGTCACGCACGAGGTCGACAGCGCCCAGGGCAACGTCACGACGATGTCCCACCACATCCTCATCGTGAAGCCCAAGGACAAGGCGCCGGTCACCGCCGCGATCGCCTCCCGCAAGGGCCGCACGATCATCTTCGTCCGCACCCAGCTGGGCGCCGACCGCATCGCCGAGCAGCTGCGCGACTCCGGTGTGAAGGCCGACGCGCTGCACGGCGGCATGACCCAGGGCGCCCGCACCCGGACGCTGGCCGACTTCAAGGACGGCTACGTCAACGCGCTCGTCGCGACCGACGTCGCCGCCCGCGGCATCCACGTCGACGGCATCGACCTGGTGCTGAACGTCGACCCCGCCGGCGACCACAAGGACTACCTGCACCGCGCCGGACGTACGGCCCGTGCCGGTCGTACCGGAACCGTCGTCTCCCTGTCGCTGCCGCACCAGCGCCGCCAGATCTTCCGGCTGATGGAGGACGCGGGCGTCGACGCCGGCCGTCACATCATCAACTCCGGTACGGCCTTCGAGCCCGAGGTCGCCGAGATCACCGGCGCCCGTTCGATGACCGAGGTCCAGGCCGAGTCCGCGGGCAACGCGGCCCAGCAGGCCGAGCGCGAGGTCTCCCAGCTCACCAAGGAGCTGGAGCGGGCCACCCGCCGCGCGTCCGAGCTGCGCGAGGAGGCCGACCGCCTGGTCGCCCGCGCCGCCCGCGAGCGCGGTGAGGACCCGGAGACGGCGATCGCCGAGGCCGCCGCCGTGGTCGAGGCCGAGGCCGAGGCCGTGGTGGCGGTGCAGCCGGCCGCCGAGGCGCCGGCTCGCCAGGAGTCCTCTTCGTACGAGCGTCCGCGTCAGCAGCGTGACGAGCGGGGCAACTACGAGCGCCGTGACCGTCGTGACGACCGTCGTGACGAGCGTCCGTCCGGTGGCTTCCGCCGCGACGACCGTCGTGACGGTGACCGCGGTGGCCGTACTTTCGAGCGTCGCGATGACCGTCCGTCGGGTGGTTTCCGTCGGGACGACCGTCGGGACGACCGTCGTGACGGTGGCGACCGTGGCGGCTTCCGCCGCGACGACCGTCCGTCGGGCGGCTTCCGCCGGGACGACCGCCGCGACGACCGCGGTGCCCGCTCCTTCGACCGTCGTGACGAGCGTCCGTCCGGTGGCTTCCGCCGCGACGACCGTCGTGACGACCGCCGCGACGACCGCCGTGACGGTGACCGCGGTGGCCGTACTTTCGAGCGTCGTGACGAGCGTCCGTCGGGTGGTTTCCGTCGGGACGACCGTCGTGACGGCGGCGACCGTGGCGGCTTCCGCCGCGACGACCGTCCGGCCGGCCACCGGGGCAGCGACCGTCCCTTCAACCGCGACCGCCAGGGCGACCGCCCGGGCTTCCGTCCGGCCGCTCACGACCGCCCGTACGGCCGTCGTGACGACCACCGCGGCACCGGCACCGGCACCGGCACCGGCACCGGTTCCTTCGGCCGCCGCGACGACAAGCCGCGCTGGAAGCGCAACGGCTGACACACCGTGATGTGAACGAACGCCGTGGCCCCCACCGACATACCGGTGGGGGCCACGGCGTTCTCATGCGCGAGGGGCTGGAAAAGGCTTTCTCCACAGCTGTGAACTCCCTGTAGAATCAGCCGACTTGTGAGACGGATGTGAAGGCCGGGGGGCCCGTGGACGCCGTGCGTGGCGTCCTTCCCGTCTCCGCGTTCCCGGGGAGGGACTTTTCTTGGTTCGCCATGGTTCCGCACGTCTGCGTCTCGTCGCCGCGTGCGCCGTCCTGGCGGCGGGCCTGAGCCCGCTGCTGCCGTTGTCGACCGCCGCGGCGGACACCCCGCAGGAGACGGTGGTGCCGGCGGCGCAGCGCTCCACGTACACCTCGGGCTCCGTCTACGGCGGGTCGTCGTACGACGGCCGCGACGGGGCCGGCGCGCAGGGCGTGTTCCATAGCCTGGAGGGCGCAGGGCTGGTGTGGACGCGCTATGCGGACGGCACCACCGTGAAGGTGGTTCACCCCACGGGTTATTCCAGCTACGGGACGGCCGGCGGCGATGTCCTCGCGTACCGCTACGCGGACGGCCGGGTCGACCTGTGGAACGCGGCCGACGGCACCACCCGCACGGTCCGGACGCCCGAGGGGCTGACGCTGCTCACCGTCTACGGGGATCTGGCGGTCGCCTTCCGGCCGGTGCTGGACGAGAGCGGTGCGACGGTCGGCCGGGAGATGCATCTGCTGCTCCCGCAGAACGACGGCAGCACGCGTGACATGCCGGTGACGGGGGTACCCGAGGGGTTCATCCTCGGCCAGCCCAAGGGCGGAGACGCTGATGGGCTGCTGTTCCACGCCGGCCGGTCGGGCGGCCCGTACGTGTCGGTCATGGTGGACCGGCGGACGGGAGAGGTGCGGGGCTGGACCCCACCGCGTTCGAAGGTCTATCCCAACGCCCAGGTGACCGGCGACCACGTCGTCCTCTTCGCGGTCGGTGACCCCACCGTCCAGGTGTTCTCCCGCTCCGACCTGTCCGCCACCCCGGTCGAGGTCACGCTCGACAGCGGCGCCACGAACCCGGCGCAGGACCTCGCCGTCGTCGGCGACTGGCTGCTGACCCGGCCCGGTACGGCGGTGCGCGCCCAGCCCATCGCGGGCGGGCCGTCGAAGGCCCTGCTGCCCGCGTCGAATCCCGGCATCTCCGCCCCGCCCGACGGCACCGCCGTGGCCGTCGGCCGTACCGCCGCCACGGAGGACGACTGGGGCGTCCAGCGCATCCAGCCGGGCCCGGACGGCAGCCCGGTCGTCACCCAGGTCAAGGCGCTGCCCAAGCCCACGTACAAGATCCAGGGGCTGTCCCTGGACCAGGGGCGGCTCGTCGTCGCCGATCCGAGTGTCTCGAACATCCGGGACGCGTACGCGCGGACCGTCGCAGCGACCGGTGCGCCGACGTTCGGCGCGCGCACTTCGATCGACGGGATCACCACCCGGCTGGGTTCCTGCCCGGTGACGGACCTCGGCTGCTCCCAGTTGTTCGGCGCGCCCGACGGGCAGAGTGCGTGGCTGCAGCGCGGTTCGGGCGGGTACGACGTGATGCGGGTCGTCGGGTCCGGCCGCAAACGGGAGGGCAAGGTTCCCGCCGGGGGACAGATCACCGACGTCTCCGGCAGGTATCTGATCCACACGGCGCCCGACCGGCAGTCGGTCTACGAGATCGGCCTCAGCGACACCCTCCTCCCCGTTCTCACCCGCGCTCCGGGCCCCGCCGCCCTGTCCGGCGACGTGCTGTGGACCGCGGGTGCGACACCCGGGACCGTCACCGCGTACGACCTGACGCAGCGGAAGACCATCGAGACCGTCACCACGGACGCCGGCTGCGCGCCCACCGAACTCCAGGCACTGGGCCGCTGGCTCTACTGGAACTGCGGCGACAAGGCCGGGGTCTACGACCGTACGGCGAAGAAGTCCCTGCCGGTCCCGGCCGACGAGGCCAAGCTCGGCGACGGGTACGTCGTCACGCACGACAGGCGGGCCGGGAAGCTGACGCTGACGACGGTCACCGACGGCAGCGCCGCGAGCCGGGTGATCGGGGACCTTCCCGACACCGGGGTCTCGCAGCGCGACGTGCGCTGGACGGTGGACGAGTCGGGCGCCAACGCGGCCTACGTGGACGCCAAGGAGCAGGTGCACCTTGTGCCGTCAGGTGTGGCCCAGCAGCCGTTGCGCCTGCTCGGGCCGGTTCAGCGCGCGGGCGCGGTCGACACGCGCGAGACCGATCCGGCCCTCTACCCCCTCGCCACCGTGCTGTTGTCGAAGCCGGCCGCGAGCTGGCAGCTCACCGTCCGCGACAAGGCGACCGGCAAGGTCGTGGACAGCGCGAACGGCGGCCCCGCGCGCGGCGAGCTGAAGGTCGGCTGGGACGGCGTCAACGGGGCGAAGGTCCTTCCCAACGGCTCGTACAACTGGACGCTGTCGGTCACGCCGGCGGACGGCGCGGGCGCTGCCCTGACGACCCAGGGGACGGCGCAGCTGGTGAGCGGCAGCGTGGTGCGCCACGACTACCTGGGTGGCCCGGTCCTGTCGTACCCGGACGGTATCGGCGACCTGATGACCCTCTCTCCGTCCGGGTACGAGCTGACCTTCCACGAGGGGAACGGCAAGGGCACGTTCTCCGGAAGGACCACCGGCACCGGCTGGTCGACGGGCATCACCCCGGTGCCGTTCGGCGACCTGAGTGGCGACGGCTGCAACGACGTCCTGATCCGGCCCAGAAGTGGGGCCCTGCGCCTCTACAAGCCCGAGTGCGCCGACCAGCTGGAACCGTCGACGCCGTACACCACGGTCGGCACGAGCGGCTGGAACCAGTACGACGTCCTCACCTCGCCCGGTGATGTCACCAAGGACGGCCGCCCCGACCTTCTCGCCCGCAACACCAAGACCGGCGCCGTGTACCTCTACAAGGGCACGAGTGCCGGGAAGCTCTCCGCGCGGGTGAAGCTGTACGCCAACTGGAAGACGTACAAGAAGGTCGTCGGTGTCGGGGATCTGAACGGGGACGGTGTCGGGGACCTGGTCGCGCAGGACAAGGCCAACAACCTGTACCGGTACTACGGGAAGGGCAACGGCACGTTCGCCGCGCGCGTGAAGATCGCCGCGAAGTGGGGTTCGTCGTACAACGTGGTCGTCGGCGTCGGGGACATCACCGGGGACGCGAAGGCGGACCTGGTGGCGCGGGACACGGCGGGTGTGCTGTACCGGCTGCCCGGCAACGGCAAGGGGTCCTTCGGCGCCCGGGTGAAGATCAGTACGGGTTGGAAGGGCTACAAGGGCATTTTTTAGCCAACCTGTGAGGCATGTCACGCCCCCGGCAAGGGAATTGCTGGGGGCATGACAGATGACGTCACAGCGAGCGGGCGCTCGGACCTTTCGGGCCTCTCGGACGAAGAACGGCTTGCCCAGCTCGGCTACACGCAGGTCCTTGCCCGCCGCATGTCGGCGTTCTCCAACTACGCGGTCTCCTTCACGATCATCTCGGTCCTGTCGGGCTGTCTGACCCTGTACCTCTTCGGCATGAACACGGGCGGACCGGCCGTGATCACCTGGGGCTGGGTCGCCGTAGGCCTGATGACGCTGTTCGTCGGCCTGTCGATGGCCGAGATCTGTTCGGCGTACCCGACCTCCGCGGGCCTGTACTTCTGGTCCCACCGCCTCGCGCCGCCCCGTTCGGCGGCGGCCTGGGCCTGGTTCACGGGCTGGTTCAACGTGCTGGGCCAGGTGGCCGTGACCGCGGGCATCGACTTCGGCGCGGCGTCCTTCCTGGGCGCGTACCTGAACCTCCAGTTCGGCTTCGAGGTGACCCCGGGCCGCACGGTCCTGCTCTTCGCCGCGATCCTGCTGCTGCACGGTCTGCTGAACACCTTCGGCGTCCGGATCATCGCCCTGCTGAACGACATCAGCGTGTGGTGGCACGTGCTGGGCGTCGCGGTGATCGTCGGCGCGCTGACCTTCGTCCCCGACCACCACCAGTCCGCGTCCTTCGTGTTCGGCGAGTTCGTGAACAACACGGGCTGGGGCAGCGGGGTGTACGTCGTCCTGCTCGGCCTGCTGATGGCCCAGTACACCTTCACCGGCTACGACGCCTCCGCCCATATGACGGAGGAGACGCACGACGCCTCCACGGCGGGCCCGAAGGGCATCGTGCGGTCCATCTGGACGTCGTGGATCGCCGGCTTCGTGCTGCTCCTCGGCTTCACCTTCGCCATCCAGTCCTACGACGGCGCCCTCGGCTCCTCGACGGGCGCGCCGCCCGCCCAGATCCTCCTCGACGCGCTCGGCGCCACCACCGGCAAACTGCTCCTGCTGGTGGTCATCGGCGCCCAGCTGTTCTGCGGGATGGCCTCGGTGACGGCCAACAGCCGCATGATCTACGCCTTTTCGCGGGACGGCGCGCTGCCGTACTCCGACCTCTGGCACACGGTCAGCCCGCGCACCCGCACCCCGGTCGCCGCGGTCTGGCTGGCCGTGATCGGCGCCCTGGTCCTCGGCCTGCCGTACCTGATCAACGTCACGGCCTACGCGGCGGTGACGTCGATCGCCGTGATCGGCCTCTACATCGCGTACGTCATCCCGACGCTGCTGCGGCTCAGGAAGGGCGAGGCGTTCGAGCGGGGGCCGTGGCACCTGGGCCGCTGGTCCCGGGTGATCGGCGTGGTGGCGGTGGCGTGGGTGGCGGTCATCACCGTGCTGTTCATGCTGCCCCAGGTCTCCCCGGTCACCTGGGAGACGTTCAACTACGCGCCGGTGGCCGTCCTCGTCGTCCTGGGCTTCGCGGGGGCCTGGTGGCAGTTGTCGGCCCGGAAGTGGTTCCTCAACCCCGACCACGCGCGCACGGCGGCCCGGGAGGCGGCGCGGACACAGAAGACCCCCTGAGCGACCCCTCGACGCGGCCGTGTCCCGATACCCGATCGGAGACACGGCCGCGTCCCGCTATGCTCGGGGAGGCAACATCGCCTGGGCCGTTAGCTCAATTGGCAGAGCAGTGGACTTTTAATCCATTGGTTGTGGGTTCGAGTCCCACACGGCCTACGGTTCGCGGGCGGGGGAAACCCCTCAGGCCTGCGGTGCAGCGCTCGGGTCGGCTTCGGTCGGCTCGGGCGCTGCGGCGTTTCCGGCTCCGTGAATCCAGTCATCCCCTGCCGTGCCCCCCGGGGTTTGGGGGGCACGGCGGGGCGCTTTCACGCTCCTCGGCATCGACATGGCCGAGGCCTCCCGCAACCTCGTCGACGCCCGCGACCTGCCCGGGGGCTGGAGCCGGGTGACCGAGCGGCTGGCCGAGGCCCAGGCTGGCCCGCCCGGTTCGCCCTGCTGGACCGCGCCCTGCTGGTCCGGGCCGCGGGACGGCCCCGCCTGGGCCCCGGAGGCCGTCCACGCCTGGCGCCGTCTGTCCGTCTCGGGCGGCCGGCCGGCCGTCCCCGACCTCGCCGCCGAGGTCGGCTGGAGCCCCCGCAGACTGGGCAACGCCTTCCGCCACCACCTCGGCCTCACCCCGATGGCCGTCGCCCGCGTCGTGCGGCTCCAGCGTGTCCTGCGGCTGCTGCTCGACGGCGTCCCGCAGGCGCCGTGGGGCTGTCCGCCTCGCCCGCGGCCGCCGCGGGGCCCGTCAGCTGTTTCGGCTACTCGGGTACCGCCAACGACTACGGCGCGACCTACACGTGGGGCGGCTGGTACGCGACCTCCAAACCCCAGTGCTGGGCAGACCACCCGGTGAACATCGTTGTGTTCGTTCGCACATCGGTGTGGTAGAAATGCCCCCATGGGTGTCGCCAACCGTCTCGATCTGACTCTGCGGCTCGTCCAGGGGCAGCCCTCCGGTGAGCGGGTCCCCGTCGTCGAACTCGCGCGGCGGCTCGGGGTGTCGGAGATGACCGTGCGCCGGGATCTGGACCTGCTGGAGCGGCAGGGGCTGGTCCGGCGGGTGCACGGTGGGGCCGTGGCCGGGCGGGCGCGGGAGGAGGGCGCGGGGTTCGACGCGCGGGATGCCTGGCAGGCGGCGACCAAGGACCGGCTCGGGGCCGCCGTCGCCGGGCTCGTCGAGCCGGGGTCGCGAGTACTGCTCGACGCCGGGACGACCACCGTGCACGTGGCCGAACACCTGGCCGCCCGGGGGCCGTTGACCGTCGCGGTGCTGAGTCTGCAGGCCGCGCTGCGGCTCGCCGACGTGCCCGGGATCGAGTTGCTGGTCGTCGGCGGGCGGTCCCGCCCCGGTGAGCGCTCCCTCGTCGGGCCGCTCGCCCTGCGCACCCTCGAAGCGCTCGCCTTCGACGTCTTCGTGATGTCGATCGGCGGGGTGCACGCGGCGCACGGCTGGTCGGAGTTCTCCCTGGACGACGCGGCCGTCAAGCAGGCCGGCCTCGCCCAGGCGGTCCGTACGGTCGCCGTGGCCGACGCCACCAAGCTGGGCGTCCGCGCCTTCAGTCAGGTCGCTCCGCCGGCCGCCGCGCACGTCTTCGTCACCGACGTCGCGGCGGCCGACGCCGGCACCCACCCCCGCGGCCCCGAGACCCTGGACGCCCTGCGTGAGGCGGGCGTCGAGATCCATCTGGTGTGAACCCCGGAGCGAGGAGACGACTTACGTGACGCCGCTGATGATCCTGGTGGCCGGCCCCTACCGCTCCGGCACCGGCGACGACCCGGCCAAGCTGGCCGCCAACGTGCGTGCCATGCAGGAGACCTCCCTCGTGCTGTTCCGGGCCGGGCATCTGCCCGTCACCGGCGAGGCGGTCGCACTGCCCCTCCTCGAGGTCGCCGGGAGCACCGGCCCCGGCGACCCGCAGTTCGAGGAGACGTCCGATGGGGCGTCCGATGGGACGTTCGAGGAGAGGTTCGAGGAGATCTTCCACCCCGCCGCCGAGCGCCTCCTGGCCCGCTGCGACGCGGTGCTGCGCATCGGCGGACCCTCGGCGGGCGCCGACCGGATGGCCGAACTGGCCCGCGCCCAGGGCAAGCACGTCTACACCGACCTCGCCGACATCCCGGCCCCCGAGGGGAACCCCGTATGACCGCCGGTGTCGACGCCCCCGACGCCCGTGGCCGTACCGGACTGCATCTCCAGGGCCGGGACCTGACCGGCAACCCGCGCGTCCGGGTCCTCGATGTCGAGGTCCTCGCCTGCGACTGGGCGGTGCTGCGCCGCACCACCTTCGACTACCGGCACAGCGACGGCCACGTCAGCCGTGAGCGGCGCGAGACGTACGACCGCGGTGACGGCGCGACGATCCTGCTCTACGACGCCGTACGCCGTACCGTCCTGCTGACCCGTCAGTTCCGGCTGCCCGCCTATGTCAACGGCCACCCCGACGGCATGCTCCTGGAGACCGCGGCGGGGCTGCTGGACGGCGACGACCCGCAGGAGGCGATCCGGCGCGAGGCCGCCGAGGAGACCGGACGTACCGTCCATGATGTCGAGCACGTGTTCGACGCGTATATGAGCCCGGGATCGGTCACCGAGCGGCTCTCCTTCTTCGCCGCCCCCTACGACGGCTCGGCCCCCGGCGTCGAGACGGCAGGGGTGGCGGCCGAGGGCGAGGACATCGCCGTCGTCGAGATTCCCTTCGCGGACGCCCTGGAGCTGGTCCGCGACGGCGGGATCGCCGACGCGAAGACCATCATGCTGCTCCAGTGGGCCGCCCTGCACGGGCCGTTCAGCCGACGCTGAGTTCCGCCAGCGGCAGCGTGTGCTGGGTCTGCAGCACCTTCGCGCGCAGGTAGCGGACGTTGTGCGGGGTGGTGAAGACGCCCGTCGGGACGCGGTCGTGGACGTCGATGCCCAGGGTCCGCAGCTGGTCCGCCTTGTCGGGGTTGTTGGACAGCAGGTCCAGCTCGGTGACGCCGAGGGCGCGCAGCATCTGGGCGGCGGCGGTGTAGTCCCGGCCGTCCTCGGGCAGCCCGAGGGCTGAGTTCGCCTCGTAGGTGTCCAGGCCCTGGTCCTGGAGGGCGTACGCGTCGAGCTTGTTGTAGAGGCCGATGCCCCGGCCCTCCTGGCGGAGGTAGAGCAGGACGCCGCCGCGCTCGGCTATCCGCTCGACGGCCTCGCGCAGCTGGGGACCGCAGTCGCAGCGGGCGGAGCCGAAGACGTCACCCGTGAGGCACTCGGAGTGCAGCCGGACCAGCGGGACGGGCCCCGGCTTGCCCAGCACGACGGCGATGTGCTCCTGTCCGTCGGCCAGGCCGTGGAAGGTGACCAGTTCGGCGTCGACGGAGTAGCCGTCGGGGAAGCGCAGCGGTACCCGGACGCGGGCGCGCTGGGTGGCGGCGGGGGTGTCGGGCATGCGGGTCTCCCGGTCCGTGTGCGGTCGGTACGGGCAGCTGCTTCAGATTTGAAGCAGTGTGCCGGGTGAGACCCTACCCCATGCTTTAAATTTGAAGCAACGGGATTGTGGCCCGCTTCACGAAGATCCGCTCACGAAGATCCGGAACAGGGAGACGAACGCCTGCGCCATGGCAGCTCCTCCGGCGCCGCCTCCCCGGCATCCCCCTGGAAACCGTGCGCGACCTGCGTGAAGATCTCCTCCAGCTGTCCCA
Organism: Streptomyces vulcanius; assembly: GCF_042653945.1. Lineage (NCBI taxonomy): Bacteria > Bacillati > Actinomycetota > Actinomycetes > Kitasatosporales > Streptomycetaceae > Streptomyces > Streptomyces vulcanius. The sequence goes on from NZ_JBHSFK010000036.1 coordinate 98,756, forward strand.
CCTGCTCGGGGGTGAGCCGGTCGAGGAGCGTGGCGCGGACCGTCTCGACATGGCCGGGGGCCAGGCGTTCCAGGACCGCCATGCCCTCGTCCGTCAGGACCGCGACGCTGCCGCGCTTGTCCCAGCGGCAGTCCTCGCGCCCCAGCAGCCCGTCCTTCTCCAGCCGGGTCACCGCGTAGGTCAGCCGGCTGCGGGTGATCTTCAGCGACTCCGCGAGATCGGTCATCCGCATCCGCCGCTCGGGCGCGTCGGAGAGGTTCGCCAGAATGGAGTAGTACAGATGGGGCATGCCGGCCTCCCGCTGGAGCTGCCGGTCGATCGCGTCCTCGACGAGCAGGGTCGCGGCGATGTACGCGCGCCAGGCGCGCTGCTCCTCGGGAGTGAGCCAGCGGGTCGTCATGCACCCAGTGTAAGTTTGTTTCAAACTTGAACCAAGCCCCACGCGATCCAAGCCCCACGCGATCCAAGCCCCCACTCGTCCTCCAGGAGAGCCGCGCCGATGTCGTACCCGTACGTCCTGCTGTCCGCCGCGGTCTCCCTCGACGGCTACCTGGACGACACCACCTCCGAGCGCCTGCTGCTCTCCAGCCCCGCCGACTTCGACCGCGTCGACGAGGTACGGGCCTCCGTGGACGCCATCCTCATCGGCGCCGGCACCATCCGCGCCGACAACCCCCGTCTGCTGGTGAACTCCGCCGACCGCCGCGCCGCGCGCGTGGCGGCCGGAAAGCCGGAATACCCCCTCAAGGTCACCGTCAGCGGCTCCGGCGACCTCGACCCGGCGGCGAACTTCTGGCACACGGGCGGGGAGAAGACCGTCTACACGACCGAGAAGGGCGCGGAGCGGGCCCGCGCGCTCGGGATCGCGGCCGACGTCGTCCCGCTCGGCCCCGAGCTCGACTGGCGCCGGATCCTCACCCATCTCCACGACGAGCGGGGCGTACGCCGGCTCATGGTCGAGGGCGGCGGCACCGTCCACACCCAGCTGCTCCAGCAGGGCCTCGCCGACGAACTCCAGCTCGTCCTCGCCCCCCTCCTCGTGGGCGACCCGGACGCCCCCCGTCTCTTCGGCCCCGGGGCCTACCAGGGCGGACGCCTGCGCCTCACCGACACCCGGCGGATCCAGGACGTCGTCCTCATGCGCTACGAGCCCACCGCCCCCGGCACCGGCCCGCTCCCCTCCGCCGCCGACCGCCGCTGGCTCGCGCTCGCCTGCGACCTCGCCGCCGAGTGCCCGCCCTCGCAGACCGCGTTCAGCGTCGGCGCGGTGGTCGTGGCCGCCGACGGCACGGAACTCGCCCGCGGTCACTCCCGCGAGGCCGGCGACCCGGTGGTGCACGCCGAGGAGGCCGCCCTCGCCAAGATCGACCCCGCCGACCCCCGGCTGGCCACGGCCACCGTCTACAGCAGCCTGGAGCCCTGTGCCCGCCGCGCCTCCCGCCCGGCCCCCTGCGCCCGTCTCATCCTCGACGCGGGCGTCCGCCGGGTGGTCACCGCCTGGCAGGAACCCGACACCTTCGTGACGGCCGCGGACGGCAACGGTCTCCTCGCGGCCGAGGGCGTCGACGTCGTCGTACTCCCCGAATACGTGGAGCGGGCGCGAGTGGTCAACCGGCACCTGACCGGGTGATAGAGTTGAGTCAACGACGCGGGGTGGAGCAGCTCGGTAGCTCGCTGGGCTCATAACCCAGAGGTCGCAGGTTCAAATCCTGTCCCCGCTACTGAAGGCCGAGGGCCGGAATCCGAAAGGGTTCCGGCCCTCGGTGTTTCCTCTCCATTGACTGTGCGCCAGCTGTACATTCCAGCCAACTCGCCCGTTTTTCACCGCTGATGGACCGAAAGTCCTGGCCAAAAATGTTGTGCGAACAGGCGGAAGAGCTTGGAAACGCGCCCCCAGGTCTATTAACGTTCGATAACGCAGCACGGTCGTCCCAGCCGTCACAAGAGACGGCTCCGTGTGCACCTGCCGAATCCCGTAAGGGAACCGGGGAACCACCAACTTGGGGTGAATCGCGCGGCAACCGTCGTCAACTCGAACTCGCAGAGTGACGAACGGTTTACGCGCGTAGGAGACCTTCCCGCTCCGAACCCGTCAGCTAACCCGGTAGGCGACGGAAGGAAAGGAGTACGCCCGCGTGGCGTCCAACCGGCCTGCCCCAGAAGCCCCGTTCGTGCCGAGCCAGCGCTCTCCTGAGACCGAGACCTTCGGCTACGGCAGCTACCGCACCGACGAGGGCCCCTGGGAGGAATGGAATCCCACCGCGGAATCCGTTTCCCCGGTCCGTGGCAAGCACCGGGTCGCCAAGCAGCGCGGCGGCGGCGGATTCGCCCGCAGTTCCACCGTCCTCGGCGTCGGTGTCATAGCCGCCTTCAGCGCGGGCGGCATGGCCAGCGCCAACACCGGCAAGCCGCCGGTCGCCATCTCCATGCCGGACCTGCCCTCCGTGGGCTCCCTCGTCTCCGGCGAGGACGCGCCGGACACCGCACCCGCCCTCGCCAACTTCGGCACCGAGGCCGACGACACCCCCCAGGGCGGCGCAGCCGACGCCGGTGAGGCGCTGCGCAGCCGGATCATGGCGCAGGCCGAGTCGCAGCAGACCCAGGTCGCCGCCAAGGCCCAGCAGGCCGCCGAGGCGGCCCAGGCCAAGGCGCAGGCAGCCGCCGTCGCCAAGGCCGAGAAGGAGGCCAAGGCCACGGCCGCCGAGGCGAAGCAGAAGGCCAAGGAGGCCGCCGAGGCGAAGGTCGAGGCCGCGAGGCTCGTCCAGCTGGCCAAGCAGTACACGCTGCCGACCTCCTCGTACACCATCACCGGGACCTTCGGCCAGGCCGGCTCGCTCTGGTCCTCCGGGTACCACACCGGCCTCGACTTCGCCGCGCCCACGGGCACGCTCATCAAGGCCGTCCACAGCGGCACCATCACCGAGGCGGGCTGGGCCGGCTCCTACGGCTACCGCACCATCCTCACTCTGGACGACGGCACCGAACTCTGGTTCTGCCACCAGTCGTCGATCAGCGTCAGTGTCGGCCAGAAGGTCGCCACCGGTGATGTGATCGGCCGCGTGGGCGCCACCGGCAACGTGACCGGAGCCCACCTCCACCTCGAGGTCCACCCGGGCGGCAGCTCCACCGGCATCGACCCGATGTCCTGGCTGCGCAGCAAGGGCCTCAACCCCTGAGAACCCCCTGACAACCCCCTGAGCCTCCGGAGAATCCCTCTGCTCGGTGTTCACGTGTTCTTCGCGTGAGCACCGGAATGGGCCGCTCGGAAGCCGTTGTTGATGCAGAGCATGACGACTACTGCGCTTCGTAAGCTCGGTGCCTCCGACCTGGAGGTCTTCCCGCTCGCCCTCGGCGGCAACGTCTTCGGCTGGACCGCCGACGAGACCGCCTCCTTCGCCGTCCTGGACGCCTACGCGGCGGCAGGCGGCAACTTCCTCGACTCCGCCGACGGCTACTCGGCCTGGGTGCCGGGCAACAGCGGCGGCGAGTCCGAGACCATCATCGGCAAGTGGGCCAAGGCGCGCGGCAACCGCGACGACCTCGTCATCGCCACCAAGGTCAGCCAGCACCCCGACTACCAGGGCCTGAGCGCCGCCAACATCAAGGCCGCCGCCGACGCCTCCCTGCGCCGCCTGGACACCGACCGCATCGACCTCTACTACACCCACTTCGACAGGCCCGAGATCCCCGTCGAGGAGATCATCGGCGCGCTCGACGAACTGGTCCGGGCCGGCAAGGTGCGGCACATCGCCGCCTCCAACATCTCCCCCGAACGCCTCCGGGCCTCCCTGGAGTTCTCCGACCGCGAGGGCCTCGCCCGCTACGTCGCCCTCCAGCCCCACTACAACCTGGTCTCCCGCGACACCTACGAGGGCGAACTCCAGGACCTCGCCTCCCAGGCCGGGCTCGCCGCGGTCCCCTACTACGCGCTCGCGTCCGGCTTCCTCACCGGCAAGTACCGGCCCGGTACGACGGTGGACAGCGCCCGGGCGGCAGGCGCCGCGAAGCACCTCGACTCCGAGCGGGGCATACGTGTCCTCACCGCCCTCGACGAGATCGCCGGCGCCCATGACACCGAGGTCGCCACGGTCGCCCTCGCCTGGCTCGCCGCCCGGCCGACGGTCGCCGCGCCGATCGCCTCCGCCCGTACGGTCGACCAGCTGCCGGCCCTGCTGGGCGTGGCGGAACTGGAGCTGACGGACGAGGAGATCACCCGGCTGAACCAGGCGTCGGCCTGACGCCCGCCCTGGGCTACGGCTGATAGGGGTTGGGTGCGGGACGCGGCCCCGCCGGATACCCGTACCCATACCCGTAGCCCTGGGGGATGCCATACCCGTAGCTCTGCGGGCTGCCGTATCCATGCCCGTACCCCTGCGTCGGCAGCTGTACGGGCATGGGCACGGGCATGGGCACGGGCATCTGTACGGGCACCGGCATCGGCGGGGGAGCCGTCAGCCGGGCCGCGTGGTCCAGCGCGGGCCGGGCCACGTCCTTGCGGCGCCACAGCTCGTTCAGCAGCTCCCGCTCCCGTACGACGAAGTCGGCGTCGGCGCGTCCGACGCGCCCCCGGTGCCGCAGGAACGCGAGCGAGGTCGCGTACGCCTCGTACTCGGCGACCGCCCGCGCTGCCGGCCTGCCCAGGTGCCGTCGGGCGTGGTCGCGGGCCAGCCGCCGGGCCCGCATCGAGCCGAGCGCGTACGGCTCTGCCGGGGTGAGCCAGCCTGCGGCCGTGTAGGCGGGCAACTCCTCGCGCACGGTGCGCAGTTCCCGCTGCCGGGTCCACACCACCAGCCAGGTCAGCACCCCGAACGCGGGCACCATGAACACCGCGTACACCGTGAAGAACCCAAAGTCGCCGAAGCTCGACGAGCCGTTCCACAGGGCGTGCATGCCCATCGCGCAGAGCAGTCCGCCCAGCGGGAACAGCACGCGCAACAGATGCCGGCGGTCCGCGGAGAGCGCGGAGAGGCCGAAGCCGATGCCGGTCAGCACGGTGAACAAGGGGTGCGCGAACGGCGACATGACGATGCGTACGAAGAAGGTCGCGGCGGTCACGGACGCGATGCCGCTGTCGCCGGTGAGCTGGTCGGTACCGAAGGCGTTGCCCAGGTAGAGGATGTTCTCGGTGAACGCGAAGCCGGTCGCGGTGACCCCGGCGACGACCACGCCGTCCACGAGCCCGGTGAAGTCCCGTCTGCGGAAGAGGAAGACCAGCAGCACGGCGGCGGCCTTGGCGGACTCCTCGACCACCGGCGCTATCACGGTCGCCCCGAGGGTGTCCGCGTGGGCAGGGTCGGCGGTCGCGGTGGCTATCCAGCGGGTGGCGAAGCTGTTGGCGACGATCGCTATCAGCGCCGCCGCGCACGCGCCCCAGGCGAAGGCGAAGACCAGATTGCGCCAGGGGCCCGGTTCGACCCGGTCGAGCCAGCGGAAGGCGGCGAGGAGCAGCGGCACCGGCAGCACCGCGAGCCCGAGCCCGACCAGGAACCCCTCGGTGCCGGTCTGCTCCCGCACCAGCGCAAGAATGACCAGCCCGGAGAGGGTGAGCAGCGTGATCAGCGCCCCGTACCTGACTGATCTCCGCCGCCACCAGTGCGCGTGCCGCAGCGGCACGCCCTCGGCTGGGCCGCCGGGGTGCGGCGGATACGGCGGATACGGGGGACTGATGGCCACGGCATCGACCCTAACGAGGGAGGGGCTGAGGCGGACGGGGAGCGAGCGGTCGGGTCGGTCGTTCGGTCAGCGATCCTCGTGCTGTACGCGGCGGAAGAGCAGGTCGTTCACGACATGACCCTTCTCAAGACCCTGACCCTCGAAACGGGTCAGCGGCCGGAACCCGGGACGGGGCGCGAAACCGCCCTCGGCCTGTGTGTTCTCGAACGCGGGATGCGTGGTGAGCACCTGGAGCATCTGCTCGGCGTACGGCTCCCAGTCGGTCGCGCAGTGCACGATCGCCCCCGGTCTCAGCCGCGTCGCGACGAGGTCCAGGAACTCCGGCTGGATGAGGCGGCGCTTGTGGTGCCGCTTCTTGGGCCAGGGGTCCGGGAAGTAGACGCGCAGTCCGGCCAGCGAGCCGGCCGGCAGCATCTCCCGCAGCAGGATGATCGCGTCGCCGTTCGCCACCCGCACGTTGGTCAGGCCGCCCTGCTCGGCGAGGTTCAGCAGATTGCCCTGGCCGGGGGTGTGCACGTCCACGGCGAGGATGCCGGTCCTCGGGTCGGCGGCGGCCATCTGCGCGGTGGCCTCGCCCATCCCGAAGCCGATCTCCAGCACGACGGGACGGTCCTCCCCGAACAGTTCCCCGAGGTCGACCGGGTGCCCGTCGATGTCGAGCCCCCACGTCGCCCACAGCCGCTGCAGCGCGTCGGCCTGCCCGGCCGTCACCCTGCTGCGCCGGGGCTGGAAACTTCTGATCCGCCGCTCGAAGTGCGATCCGGCGGGGTCCGCCATCGGCCCGTCGGGGAAGCGCGGCTCCCCCTTGGCACGGGTACGCCGAACGGACTCGCCGGGCCGGTGCGCGCCACCGGGGGCGGGCCGGGAGACTTCGGGGGTGTTCACAGAATCAGACACAGTGGTGACGATTTTACTGGGAGGGAAGAGGAGGCTGAGCCTGCCGGGCACGGGGTGAGACGGGATCTGCGGGGCCGTCGGCCGGGTGGTCAGCGGGTGTCGAGTGCCTGTAGTGCCCTGCGGGCGACCTCGCGGCCGATCGGCAGGGAGGCCGTCGCCGCCGGTGAGGGCGCGTTCAGCACATGCACCGCGCGGGCCCCCTCGCGTATCAGGAAGTCGTCCACCAGGCCGCCGTCCCGCAGTACGGCCTGCGCGCGCACCCCGGCCGCCGCCCGCACCAGGTCCCGCTCCTCCGCCGCCGGCAGCAGCCGCCGTACCGCGTCGGTGAACGCCCCCTTCGACACCGACCGCCGCAGCTCCCCGGCCCCGTACCGCCAGTGCCGGCGCCCCATCCGCCACACCCCGGGCCAGGCCGCCGTCGCCAGTGCCTCCCGGGGCCGTACGACGCCCCAGCCGTACCCCTCGCGGGCCAGCGCCGGCACCGCGTTCGGCCCGATGTGGACGCCGCCGTCGATTCCCCTGGTCAGATGGACCCCGAGGAACGGGAACGCCGGATCGGGCACCGGATACACCAGCCCCCGCACCAGCTCCGGCCGCGCCAGCTCGTAGTACTCCCCGCGGAACGGCACGATCCGCACCCCGGGCTCGTCCCCGGTGAGCCGCGCGAGCTCGTCGCAGTACAGCCCGGCGCAGTTCACCAGCGCCCGGCCGCGAACGATGTCACCGCGCGCGGTGAGCACGGCCACGCCCCGGTCGGGCCGCCGGTCGACACGGACGACCTGAGCGCCGTAGCGGATCTCCGCGCCGGACGCCTCGCCGAGCCGGCGAGCGACCTCCGTGTAGTCGCAGATCCCGGTCGTGCCGACGTGGATCGCCGCGAGTCCTCTGACCTCCGGCTCGTACTCCGCGATCTGGGCGGCGCCCAGTTCCCGCACCGGTATGCCGTTCTCCCGGCCGCGCTGCACGAGCGCGTGCAGCCGGGGCAGCTCCGCGCGGTCGGTGGCGACGATCAGCTTGCCGGTGACCGCGTGCGGGATGCCGTACTCCGCGCAGAACTTGGTCATCTCGGCGGCGCCCCGCACCGCGTACCGCGCCTTCAGCGAGCCCGGCCGGTAGTAGATCCCGCTGTGGATGACCCCGCTGTTGCGCCCGGTCTGGTGCCGGGCGGGACCCGGCTCCTTCTCCAGCACGGTCACCCGGGTCCCCGGCGCGGCGCGCGTGATCGCGTACGCGGTCGACAGCCCGACGATCCCGCCGCCGACCACGAGCACGTCACAGTCGTACGCCACCACGTGCACCACCTCCACCCTCGATAGTGCACTGCGCCACTGACAGTCACTTCAAACGCGGGGAGGCAGCAGCGCCCCGAAAGGGGCGCGGAGCTGTATCGATATTGCGGCTCCGCCGCGTGGGCGCGACAAGCCACAACGGCCCCGCACTCGCGCACACGCCGCAACCACGCAGATGCCTAGGCAGGCGCCATCAACAAGGGCCGAGCCCTCTCTCGCAGCTCCACCACCCGCGGCTCGTCCCCGTACGGCTCCAGCCGATGCAAGAGATCCTTGACGTACTCCGTGGTCCGAGCCGAAGAGATCCGCCCGGCGACCTCCACCGCCCGCACCCCCTGCTCGCACGCCGCGTCGAGGTTCCCCGACTCCAGTTCGGCGACCGCCGAGACGACGAGCCGCAGCCCGTGCGAGCGCACGAACTCCTCCGTCGGCTGCGACAGCGCCTGCTCGGTGAACCTCCGCACCTGCCGGGGCGCCTTCAGATCGCGGTAGCACTCCGCGGCGTCCGCGGCGAAGCGGTCGTAGGAGTAGAAGCCGAGCCAGGACGGGTCCTGGTCGCCTTCGCGGGCCCGCTCCAGCCAGCTCTCCGCGGCCTTCAGCGCCGCCCCCGCGGCCTGCGCGTCACCCGCGCGGGCATGCGCGCGTGCCTCGACGAGCCGGAAGAAGCTCATCGTGCGGGCCGTGGCCAGCCCCCGGTTGCGCTCCAGCGCGGCCTGCGCGAGATCGACGCCCTCGTCGCCGAAGCCCCGGTAGGTCGCCTGCAGGGACATCGATGCCAGGACGTAGCCCCCCAGGGGGACGTCCGCCGCCGCGCGGGCGAGGCGCAGCGCCTGGATGTAGTACCGCTGTGCGGCCTCCTGCTGGCCGGTGTCGAAGGCCATCCACCCGGCCAGCCGGGTCAGTTCGGCGCTCGCTCCGAACAGGGCGCGCCCGACCTCGTCGGAGTACGCCCCGAGCAGCAGCGGCGCCGCCTCCACCCGCAGACACTCCGGCACCATGGACGAACGCCAGTCGCCGCCTCCGTACTTGGAGTCCCAGCGCCTGGCGTCCTCGGCGGCCTCCCGCAGCTTCTGCACATCGCTGTGGCCGACTTTGAGCGGTGCGCCGGACCCCTCCAGGGAGTGGGCCTCACGCGCCACCGAACTGTCGGCCGGGGTTATCAGCCAGCGCGAGGCGGGCGTTGCGTATGCGCTTACTGCGAATGATCCGGCCAGCGACTGCCAGATGCCCCCGGAGCCGGCCCGGCGGCCGGCGAGGTCGAGTCGGTACAGCTCCGTCGCCGAGCGCACGGCCTGGCCGACGTCTCTGGGGAACGCCAGGCCGACCTCGGGCGCCGGGTCCGCGTCCGCCAGGCCGATCTCGTGGAGCGGCACCGGGCGGCCGAGCTTCTGTCCGATGGCGGCCGCGATGAGGTGCGGCGCGGCGCCCTGCGGCACCATGCCCTTCGACACCCAGCGCGCCACGGACGTCTTGTCGTAGCGAAGTGTCAACCCGCGTTGAGCGCCAAGATCGTTGACGCGACGCGCGAGTCCTGCGTTGCTGATTCCCGCGAGGGCGAGAACGGCGCCGAGTTTTTCGTTCGGCCCGCGTTGCTCCCTGGACATTGCGCCACCCCTCGACACAGACGGCTGCCGCGCTGGCATAACCACGCGGCATTCGTAAACCCAGCGTAGTTCGCCGCATCCCAAGCGTTAAGGGGCATTCTGCCGGATGGCGGGATTGTGGTCCGTACTTCTGCGCGACCTTCGGCACGGTCCGTCGCGGTGTGCTCCCGCTGTGTGGCCGTGCGCCTGCGTGTGCGCTCTTCTCCGGCCACCCCCGGAACGGTTGCATGAGTCCTGCGTGGGTCGGCCCGCTGTACTGGATCCAGTGGGCTGGGGGACACCGCCGCCTTCATCCCCGCGGGCGGCGGAGCGGTCCGGGGGGCGTCGTCCGCCTCCCGGACCGGCGCGGCGCTTTTGACGCACGCGCGCGTGCACGGAGCGTGTGCGGAGCCTGCGCGAAAGATCGTCAGTACTGGACGTACGCCCGGTATTTGGCCGAAAACCGACCCTCTGTTCCATGGGTGACAACGCCTCCGACCATGGAAATCGAGGGCGCACGGGGCGTTCTTGGGGAGCGTACCGGGGGCGCATTCGCATCGCAGACACCGGGGTGCAAACAGGTGCCCCAGCCGGCGCCGCCGCGTTCACGCGGGCGCGTTCCGGGGATCACAAGCGGTGCCGCCTCCTTCTGTGGCGCGTTCTTCGTGGCAGCATGTGAACCGTTCGTACGGTGCACTGAGTTGTCCACAGCCTGTGGAGGCGACGATGCGGTGGTTGGTGGGATGGAGCAGCACCGCCGCGGGCGCGCTGGGCGGAGCCGTCGTCGACGGCCGTGAGGCCCCATACGGAGGCCAAGTCGGCCACGACGGCGAGACCTTGCAGCCGGTCGGCTCCCAACTCCTGTGGGGCGACCCCGATCCGCTGTGGGCGGTCGGCGACTGGCGCCCCGACGAGGTGCGGGTGGTCAAGGCCGACGCCCAGACCCGGATCGCCGTCCTCGGCACCTGCGGGGCGAGCGACGAGCAGCTGCGGGTCGGACTGTTCGCCGCGCGCGGGGGCGCACTCCGCCATCTGACCGCCTGGCCGGGCAGCTACACGGCGGTCGCCCAGGTCGGCCGCCGGGTCACCGTCTGCGGCGACCTCGCGGGCGCGCGGCCGGTGTTCCACGTGCCGTGGGCGGGCGGCACGGCGTACGCGACGGCCGCGCTGCCGCTGGCCGACCTCATCGAGGCCAACCTCGACTTCGGCCACCTCGCGGCCCTCCTGGCCGCCCCCGACGTACCGGCCGCCCTGCACGACTCCACGCCGTACGACGGCGTGCGACGTGTGCCCCCGGGGCATGCGCTGATCCTTCGCGCCGGGGCCCGTGAGATCGCCGGGTACGACCCGGTCGCCTCCCTCGCCGTGGCGGCCCCGCCGGCCGACCCGGACAGCGCGGTCGACGGTGTACGCGACGCCCTCGTCGACGCGGTACGCGCGCGTCTGTCCGCGCCCAGGCACGTCCCCGACATCGACCCCGGCCCGGTGCCCGGCATGGGCCCCGCCGAACGGCGGGCCGCGCGCGGGATGCCGGTCCCGGGCATCGGCGCCGACCTCTCCGGCGGCCCGGCCTCCGGCACGCTCGCGCTCCTCGCGGCCGGCCTGCCCGGCATGCCGGGCACGCTCCTGGGCCACGGCACGGGCGCGGGGGAGCGGCTCCTCGCGGTCACCTTCAACGACCTCGCCGTCGGCGGGCGCGAGGCGGAACTCGAGCGGGCCGGCGCCCTCGCGGCCAACCCGCGCCTGCACCACGTCGTCGTGACCGGCGGCGAGGAGACCCTGCCGTACGCCGACCTGGACGGCCCGCTGACCGACGAGCCCGGCCCCAGCCTGGTCACCGCCGCCCGCCATCGCGCGCGCCTCGCCGCCGGCAGCGCGGACCACTTCACCGGCTACGGCGCGCGCCAGGTCCTGGACGCCCACCCCGCCCGCCTGGCCGACCTCCTGATGGACCGCAAGCGCCGCCACCTGGTCCGCCCGGTCGCCGCTCTGACCAAGGCCGACGGCTCGGTGCTCGTCCCCGCGCGCGTGTACGGCGCCGCCCGAAGACTCGCCCGTACGCCGTACCGCGCGGGCGTCGAGGGCCTCGCCGACCGTCTCCTCCACCGCACCTTCGACGACGACCCGGGCGGTGCGGTGGGCGCCTCGCTGGCGGCGCTGACCTGGGGCGGGCCGGGTCCCGCAGCACGTTGGCTCACCGGGGAGGCCTTGGCTGAAGTATCGGTTCTTCTACAGAATTCAGCCCATCGTGCGGGCGTCGGCCCCGGCCAGCGCCCCGGCGACTACCGCGCGCGTGCCGCCCTCACCCGGCACGCGGCCGACCTGCGCATCCTCGAACAGGCCGCCGAGATCCGCTCCCAGCGGCTGCACGCCCCCTTCCTCGACAACCAGGTCGTCCGTGCCTGCCGCGCGCTCCCCGAGACCCTGCGCGTGCAGCCCGGGGCGCGCGCGTCGATCCTGCGCACCGTCCTGAAGGGCGCCGGCATCACCGACCTCCCGCTCGGCTGGGGCACACCCACCCACGGCACCACCACGGCGGCGGCCCGCACCGGACTCCGTGTCGCCACCGATACCCTCATCACCCTCTTCGACGCGCCCCTCCTCGCGGAGGCGGGCCTGATCGAGGCCAGGGTCGTCCGCAAGGCCGTCCGAGCGGCCGCCTCCGGCGAACCCCTGCCCCTCGACGGCCTCGCCGACCTCATCTCCCTGGAACTCTGGCTCCGCCGCCTCCTCTCCCGCCGAGGCACCTGCTGGACGGGAACCCCGGCCCGCGCCCGCGCGGTACCAGCGGGAATCGCCCCCCAGAGGCGAGCAGTCTCCTCGGGCGGCGAGGGCTGGCCCTCCCGGGCGTAGCGACACGCGCTCCCGTTTCGGCCGACGACAGCCCGGACCGCGGTCACCCACCCGCGCGCGTGGTGGCGCTCGGTGGTCTCCGGCCCGGCTGCGGGCGGCGGCGGTGCCGGGCCTGTCTCCGCACAACTGCGGGCAATCGTGGCTCCCCCAGTGCCTCAAGGGCCTGGGGGGCCTGGGGGGCGACCCTCAGGCGGCTCGGGTGGGCGCAGCGGCTCCCCGTCGGCGCCGGGCCGCGCCCCCTTCGGCAGCGGCATCCCGTGCCCATCGGACCCGTCGCCGCCGCACCGCGAAAACAGACAGCCGTTCGCCCCACCCCCGACGACAATGAACCCGTGCGGTACCGAATCCTGGGCGTCACCCAGACAGCAGACGGCCAGGGCACCCCCATACCCGTCCCCGGCGCCCGCCTCCGCGCCCTCCTCACCGCCCTGGCCCTCCGCCCCGGCCACCTCACCTCCCCGGAAACCCTCATCGACGAGGTCTGGCCCGACTCCCCGCCCCAGGACGCCCCCGCCGCCCTCCAGGCACTGATCGGCCGCCTCCGCCGCACCCTCGGCAAGGACACCGTCACCTCGGCCCCCGGCGGTTACCGTCTCGCCGCGACCGAGGACGACGTGGACCTGTACGTCTTCGAACGGCTCGTACGCGAGGCCACCGCCCGGCGCCGGGCGGGCGACGCCGCGAGCGCGGCACGCACCCTGGACGACGCCCTCGCCCTCTGGCGCGGCCCCGCCCTCGCCGACCTCCCCGACCGCACCCCGGCCGCCCGCGCCGAGGCCCTGCACCTCGACGCCACCCGCGCCCGGGCCGAGGCCGACCTGATCCTCGGCCGTGCCCACGACGCCGTACCGCGCCTCAGAGAACTCGCCGCCGAACACCCGTACGACGAAACGCTGTACGTCCTCCTCATCCGCGCCCTGCGCGACACCGGCCGTGACGCCGACGCCCTCGCCGTGTACGAGACGGCCCGCCGCACCCTCGCCGAAGCGCTCGGCACGGACCCGGGCCCCGACCTGCGCGCCCTCCACACCGAACTCCTCAACCGCCCGGAGCAGCCCCGCACGAGCGGCGCCCCGGCCCCTGCGGCAACGCCCGGCACCCCACCCCGCCACCCCGACCGTTCCGGCAACATCCGTCCGCGGCTTACCTCTTTCGTGGGCCGGGAACCCGAACTCGACGCCATCCGTTCGGAAGTGCACAGGGCCCGCCTCGTCACTCTCACCGGACCGGGCGGCTCGGGAAAGACCCGTCTCGCCGAGGAGGCCGCCGCAGGGCACCCGCAGGCGTGGCTGGTCGAGCTGGCGCGGCTCGACCGGCCGGAGGCGGTGCCGGGCGCAGTGGTCAGCGCCCTCGGTCTGCGCGAGACCGTACTGATGGCCACCGATATGGCGACCCCGCAGGACGACCCGGTCGCCCTGCTCGTCGAGTACTGCGCCCCGCGCAGCCAACTCCTGATCCTTGACAACTGCGAACATGTCATCGGCGAGGCCGCCGCCCTCGCCGAGACCCTCCTCACCCACTGCCCGGGGCTCACGATCCTCGCCACCAGCCGTGAACCCCTGGGCATCCCCGGCGAGTCGGTCCGCCCGGTCGAGCCCCTCCTCCCCGACCAGGCGCACCGCCTCTTCAGGGAGCGTGCCGCCGCCGTCCGGCCCGACGCGGCCGGCGCCCTGCTGGGGCGGGACGAGGAGGCGGTCGCGGAGATCTGCCGGCGACTCGACGGCCTGCCCCTGGCCATCGAGCTGGCCGCCGCCCGGCTCCGGCTGCTCAGCCCACGGCAGATCGCCGACCGCCTCGACGACCGCTTCCGCCTCCTCACCTCCGGCAGCCGCACGGCCCTGCCCCGCCAGCAGACCCTGCGGGCCGTCGTCGACTGGTCCTGGGACCTGCTCGACGAGGCGGAGCGGACGGCACTGCGCGAGCTGTCCGTCTTCGCTGGCGGCTGGGACCTGGAGGCAGCCGAGGCCGTGTGCACCGGCCCGGTCGCGGACCTCATGGGCGCCCTCGTCGACAAGTCCCTGGTCGTGGCCGCCCAGGACGAGCCGGAGAGCCACGGCGAGTGCGCTCACGGCGACGGCCCTCACAGCGACGGCCCGGATGGGTACGGCACCCATGGGAACGGCCTTCACGGTGACGCCACCCACCACCACGCCACTCACGGTGACGGCATTCACGGTGGCCACATGCGCTACCGCATGCTGGAGACGATCCACGAGTACGCGGCCGAGCGCGCCGCCGAGCTCCCGCACGCGCGCGACGCGACGGAGCGGCGGCACCGCGCGTGGGTACGGGCGCTCGTGGAGCGGGCCGACCCCCTGCTCCGCTCGGCAGAGCAACTCCCGTGGATCTCCCGCCTGGAGACCGAGCTGGACAACATCCGGGCGGCGCTCGCGCGAGCGCTCACGGCGGCCGACGAGGCGGAGGCCGCCGCCCTGTGCCTGGCCATGTGCTGGTTCTGGTGGCTGCGCAACTACCGTCACGAGGGCGCCGAATGGGCCGACCGCACCCTGCGCCTGGGCGCGGTCCTGGACACACTCCGGCCCCCGACGGCGGACACTTCACCCCCTTCCGCCGAGGCGCCCGCCCTCACCTGCCGCTCCCTCTCCGTGCCCGCCGACCTGATGGCACGCATGGCCGCCCTGGACCCCGTCGACGCCTGCCTCGCCGAGCCCGCCGAGGAAGACGGGGACCCCCGCTACACGCAGCGGATGAACCTGCGGATGCTGCATCTGTTCCTGCTGTCGGAGTCCGAGCCCGGCACGGTCGAGGACGACCCCCGGTACCGGGCTTACCTGTACCGCCTGCAGGCGCACTTCGAACCGGGCGGCCCGAGGTCGGCGCGGATGCCCGGGATGGTCTGGCCGCTGGCGGCGTTCCATATGAGGGACACGCTCGACGTCCGCCGCGTCCTGGACGCGTCCGTCGCCAACTGCCGGGCACACGGCGGCGACTGGGAGATCGGCTGCATCCTGATGTTCCGTACGCACATGGCCGTCGACTCGCCCGGTGGCCTGGTCGGCGTGGACGCGGACCTGGCGGAGCTGAGGGCGATCAGCCTGCGGATCGGCGACCGCTGGATGCGGGCCCAGGTGTGCAGCGCGGGCGGCGAGGCGGACATGGCGCGCGGCCGTTTCGCGGCGGCGGAGGAGGCGTACCGGGAGGCACTGCGGCTCGCCTACGAGGTCGGTTCGTTCGCCGAGACGCCCTTCCTCATCGCCAGGCTCGCCGAGATCGCCTACCGCTCCGGCGACCTCGACGCCGCCAGGACCGCACTGGACGAGGCGAGCGCCGCGGCCGACCGCTACGGAGTTCCGGACGCCCGGTCGTTCGTGATCCTGCTGCGAGCCCACATCGCGCTGGACGACGGCGATGTCGCCCGGGCACGCGAGCTGTGCGACGCGACCTTCGCGGAGACACGGCGGGGCACTCCGCCGCCGCAGTTCACGGCGATGCTGAACTTGGTCGACGCGGACATCACGGCCGTCGAGCGCGGTCCGGAGCACGCCCTGCCGCTGGTGGCCGACGCGCTCGGCCGGGCGGTGGCCGAGCAGTGCGCCGAGGGTGTCGTGTCGGCGGTCGTGGACGGCGCGGCGGGCCTGCTGTCCCGGCTCGGGGACTTTCCGCGCACGGTCAGGATGCTGGCCGCCGCCGACGCCCTGCGTGGCCCGCACCCCCGCCCCGGCCCGCAGCAGGCACGTGCCGGACGCGCCGACGCCCCGGCGAGGCAGGCGCTGGGCGCCGCACGCCACGCGGCCGAGCGCGCCCGGGGTGCGAGGCTCACGGCGCCCGAGGTACTGCGGGAACTCGCCGACGCGGTACGGGACAACCCGGCGGGAACAGCGGACGACCACGCTGCGGAAAACGTGAGACCCGTGAGACCCGCGGAACCGGCAGACCCCGTGGACCTGCCGCGCTCTACGAGCAGGTGAACTTCGACTCGGCCCAGTCCGCCAGGGCCACCGCGTCGAAGCGGCTGTCCGGCTCGACCACCAGCCGGACGGTCCTACGGCCGGTGAGGTCCACATGGACGGGCACGGCCTGGTCGCCGCCCGCGACGATCCCGGACGACCACAGCCGGGCCCCGTCGGCGTAGACGGAGAACGAGACCCGGCCGAGCTTGAGCGTCAGGTCGTCGACGCCGGCCAGCGCGTCGTAGGAGCTGCACGCGCGGTTGAGTTCGACGGTCACGGAGGAGGCGCCGTGCACGGTCACCCCGCTCGTGTACCGCCGGTCGGCGACGGAGAGGCCGTAGCGCTGCCACACCCAGCTGCTGTCCCGCAGCCGGATCTCGGGGCCGGTGCCGTCGCCGTGGACGTCGTAGGACAGCGTGTTCAGCGGAAAGACGACGCGGGCGGGCGGGGGAGTGGGCGTGGGTGTCGGCGTCGGGGCCTCCGGTGGGGCGGGAGTGGGCCTCGGCGTCGGCGTGGGTGTCGCGGTGGGGCTCCGGGTGGGCGTGGGTGTCGGTGTCGGCGTCGGCGCGGGGGTGCGCCGGGGAGTGGGCGTCGGCGTGGGCGTGGATGCCGCAGCCGGGACGACCGCCGGGGGCCCGGGAACGGGCGACTTCTTCGTACGCGTCGGCGTGGGCGTCGGTTCCTCGGGGTTGACGACCGGTGCGGAGGCCTGGGGTCTCGCCTCGGGGTGTTTGGCGGGGTGGTCGTTGTTGACAAGGGCGAAGGCCACCGCCGCAGCCGCCACCGCGACCACACCGGCGGCGATCCCGGCCTTCACCGGCGCCCCCACCCGTGAGGAGGCCGCGGCCCCGCCCCCCGCGCCGCTACCGCCCGCGCCCGCCGCACTCCCGGCGCCCCCGCCGCTCGCCCCCGCCGAGCCGCCCCCGGCCACGCCTGCCCCGCGGGAGCCCCCGCCCCCGGCAGCTCCTGCCCCACCAGAGGCCCCGCCCCCGGCCGCACCCACCGCACCCCCGGCGGACCCGCCGCTCGCCCCCGCCCCCACCGCGCTGCCCCCGGCCGCTCCCGTCCCGCCCGAGGCGCCTCCGCTCGTCGCTGCCGCCGCGCCCGCGACTCCCGCGCCCGCTCCGGCGCCGCCGGCGATGAGCGCGAGCGCCTTGGCGTACCCGGCGGCGCCGAACCAGCCGATGACCGCGATCGGCACCACGGCGGGGATGCTGCTGGCGACCTCCTCGATCTGGAGGGCGGCGAGCCGGCACTTGGCGCACTCCTCCAGGTGCTTGCGCAGCCCCCGTTCGGCGCGGGTGCGCAGCCGGCGGCGGGCGTAGGAGCCGAGCTGGTCGGCGTAGCGGGCGCACTCCTCGTCGCTGGTGAGGGTGGTGCTGACATGGGCCTGCAGGTAGGCCTGCTTGAGGCCCTCGCGGGCGCGGCTGGCGAGCACGCGCGTGCCGTTGGCGTCGAGGCCGAAGAGCATCGCGACCTCGCTCGGCGACTCGTCCTCGACCTCGGTGTGCCAGAGCACGGCCTGCCAGCGCTCGGGCAGCGATCGGAAGGCCCGCATCGCCATGGACTGATCGGCCTCGTGCATCGCGCGCACATCGGCGCCCAGGTCGAGGGTGTCGTCGTCCCGCACCTCCGAGGAGCGGGCGGACTGGGCGGCGAAGACCGCGAAGTCGTCGACGAGTTGCTCGCGCCCGGCCGACCGGGTCCAGCCCGCGGCGACCCGGCGCACGGAGGTGAGGAGGTAGGCGCGGACGGCGTACTCGGGGCCCGAGCCGCCGCGGACCGCCTGAAGCATGCGGGCGAAGACCTCGGCGGTCAGGTCGTCGGCGGTGTGGGCGTCCCGGCAGCAGGTGCGGGCGTATCGGCGGACGGCGTCGGCATGGCGCCGGTACAGCTCCTCGTACGCCGAGTCGTCGCCGGAGCGCATCCGGCCGATCAGGTCGGCGTCGGCGGTCGGCAGCTCACGCGGCGGTGGCAGGACACCGTCGTCGAGCCGGTCCCACTGCGCCGGGACGCCCCCGCGTCCGCCCTGACTCGGCACCTGCTCGTCGCGCCCGTCAACGCTCATCGCGCACAGCCCCCGCCGTCGCCCGACCTACCAGTCCCGACCACCGGCTCAGAGTGCCATATTGGCTTTTGGTCAGGACCCGACAGGACGAGTCATCCACTCGTCCGTGGGCACTTGTCGCATCCCAGTACCCGAAATGTCCTGAAAGGGTGACGGGGAGTGGGAGTGCCCACGCACTCCCACTCCCCGTCACCCTCTCGAGCAACCGTGACCCGGCTTCCTACGAAGCAGGCCGGGACCGCAGACCCTCCAGCAGGATGTCCAGCAGCCGTGCCGACGCCGCCGCCTGCTGTGCCGGGTCCGGCAGCGCGGGCGCCGCCGTCGCGATCACCAGCAGGACGTCCGAGACCGACACGTCCGGCCGCAGCTCGCCCGCCGCCCGCGCCCGCTCCACGAGCTGGCCCACGACGTCGAGCAGCGCCTCGGCCCCGGTGTCGTCGCCCACGGAAGCACCCACGGAGGCGCCGAGAGCGACACCCGCAGAGGTACCTGCGGACGCACTCACGGACCCGCCCGCCGTCGTGCCGCCGTCCTCGCTGACCAGCCGCAGCTCACCGGCGCCCGGCTGGGTGCGCTGCTGCGGCACCCGCGCCGCCTCGGCCGCCGGGTCCTCGGTGCCGTCCTCGGCGAAGGCCCCGACGCGCAGCACCTGCGGCGGCAGCAGCCGCCCCGCGCCGGACGCCACCGACGTCCGCAGGAAGCGCGACAGCGCCGACCACGGCTCGTCCTCCTGGCCCAGCGCCGCCCGCGCCTGGTCGGTCAGCCGGGACGTCTCCTCCTCGGCTATCCGCCGCACCAGGACGTCCTTGCTCGGGAACCGCCGGTAGACAGTGCCCACACCCACCCGCGCCCGCCGCGCCACGTCCTCCATCGGCGCGCCGTAACCCAGCTCGCCGAACACCTCACGCGCTGCCCGCAGCACGTGTTCGAGATTGCGCTGTGCGTCCACGCGCAGCGGAGTGGTCCGCGGGCCGTCCCCGCGTCCGTTGCCCACCGCCGCGCTCATTCCGCCACCGTGCGCGAGCGCCGTGGCGGACGACCAATGCGTGTCCTGAATATGCATGAATGATCCCCCGGTAATGACGTCTCCCCCCGGAGACTTTCCCCGCCATTGAACGCCGGAGCGCATCGAACCGGGGAGCATTCACCCGGAACCGTCCCATGATTCCCGCCGTAGGGCAGGATCCCGCGGGACCTCGCGGCTCCGAAGACGCAACTCCCCCTACACCCCGTCGACACGAACATAGTTGAGAGGCAGTCAATTCAGAAGGGGCAGGTTCCGCACGGAGCGCCCCCCGATCGGAGTACGGGCCGCATACGTCCCTATTGCGCCACTTCCCGTACCCCGGCGCACACCCGCTGACCTGCACGCCTGTCCTGCACGCCAGTCTTTCGGACAACCCTTTGCCCGCCCGGCCACCGGTCACACAATTTGTCGTGGCTGTGGACAAACACCGGCGCCCGGTGCGTCATGGGAAGGTGAAGGAACGTGCGCGCATTCTCGTTGTCGGCGGCGGCTACGTCGGGATGTACACGGCACTGCGACTCCAGCGGAAGCTGAAGCCGGAACTCGGGCGGGGCGAAGCCGAGATCACCGTCGTCACCCCCGATCCGTACATGACCTACCAGCCGTTCCTCCCCGAGGCGGCGGCCGGCTCCATCTCCCCCCGGCACGTCGTCGTCCCGCTGCGCCGCGTCCTGCCGCACTGCCGGGTCGTCGTCGGCGAGGTCACCGCTGTAAACCACGCCAAGCGCACCGCCACCCTCACCACCCTCGCCACCGACGAGGAGGGCACCGGGCCCGAGCAGCTGACGTACGACGAAATCGTCCTCGCGCCGGGCTCCGTCTCGCGCGCCCTGCCGATCCCGGGTCTCGCCGAGCACGCCATCGGCTTCAAGACCGTCGAGGAGGCCATCGGGCTGCGCAACCACGTCATCGAACAGCTGGACATCGCCTCCTCCACCCGCGACCCCGCGATCCGCGACGCCGCCCTCACCTTCGTCTTCGTCGGCGGCGGCTACGCGGGCGTGGAGGCCCTCGGCGAACTCGAGGACATGGCCCGCTACACCACCCGCTACTACCACAACGTCAAGCCCGAGGACATGAAGTGGATCCTGGTGGAGGCCTCCGACCGGATCCTGCCCGAGGTCGGCCCCGACCTCGGCCGCTACACCGTCAGCGAACTGCGCCGGCGCAACATCGAGGTCCGCCTCGACACCCGGCTGGAGTCCTGCGCCGACCGCGTCGCCGTCCTCAGCGACGGAGCCCGCTTCCCCACCCGTACGGTCGTGTGGACCGCCGGCGTCAAACCCCACCCCCTGCTCGCCGCCACCGACCTCCCGCGCGACGAGCGAGGCAGGCTGAAGTGCACCCCCGAGCTGACGATCGACGGCGCCACGCACGCGTGGGCGGCCGGAGACGCCGCCGCCGTCCCCGACGTCACCGCCGCCGAACCGGGCGCCAACACCGCGCCCAACGCCCAGCACGCCGTCCGCCAGGCCGAGGTCCTCGCCGAGAACATCGTCCGCTCCCTGCACGGCGAGCCCCTGCGGACGTACTCCCACAAGTACGTCGGCTCGGTCGCCTCCCTCGGCCTGCACAAGGGCGTCGCACACGTCTACGGCCGCAAACTCAAGGGCTACCCGGCGTGGTTCATGCACCGCGCGTACCACCTCAGCCGCGTGCCCACCTTCAACCGCAAGGCGCGCGTGCTCGCCGAATGGACCCTCGCCGGACTCTTCAAACGGGAGATCGTCTCCCTGGGGTCCCTCGAACATCCCCGTGCGGAGTTCGAACTCGCTGCCGGTGGAAAGCCTTCCGACGAGTCTTCCGACGACCCGAAGGGGTCGTCCTGACCGGATCCAGGAACTCCCCCGGCCGCCGCTGCGTCTGACGGACGACGAATGTCGGCCCGGACGGCGGCCACACTGCCAGACTGCTCCCTGCTCACCAGCCCCTCCCGAGCCCCTTCCCGAGCCCCCCTTTCGAGCCCCGGCGGGCCACCGCCCGCCCCGCGAAACCCACGAGGCTGTTCCCCCGTGCTCCACATCCCGGGTGCTGCAACAATGTGCGGTCACCGCCGCGCGGCCCCCGGAGCCCAGGCCGGGCCCGGAGCCGGCCGACGACGACTACACGAGGCAAGGATTCGTGAACTTCACGCGCTGGAGCGCCCGGCTCCCCGGAACTCAGCGCCGCGCCGCCGCGCGGGCCGAGCACACGGTCACCACCACGGACCGGCGGAGCGAGGGCTCCGTACCCGCGGCCCGCGTCGAACAACTCACCGACGAGCCGCCCCCGGTGCCGGCCGTCGACGAACTCCCGGTCCGTGAGGTCCTCGACCGCGTCCCGGCCCTGGTCGCCCTGGTCCACGGCTCCGACCACCGCCTCGCCTACGTCAACGACGCCTACACCGCCGCGTTCGGCCCGCGTTCCTGCGGCCAACCCGCCGCCGAAGCCCTCCCCGAACTGCGCGACCTCGGTCTGATGCCCCTCCTCGACCAGGCCCTGCGCAGCGGCAAACCCCGCACCCTGAAGTCCCGCAAGGCCCCCGACGGCCGCTCCTACACCTTCACCTGCACCCCCGCCGCCGAGGACAACGGCGAAGGCACCGTCCTCATCTTCGCCACCGACGTCACCGACCACGCCGAGGCCGCCGAGCGCCTGCGCGCCAGCGAGCGCCGCCAGCGCGAGACCGCCGTCACCCTCCAGCGCTCCCTGCTCCCCCAGGAGCTCGAACAGCCGGACGACCTGCGCATCGCCGCCACCTACCTGCCCGGCGGCACCGAGGCCGCGGTCGGCGGCGACTGGTACGACGTCATCACCCTCGGCGGCGGCCGTACCGCCCTCGTCATCGGCGACGTCATGGGCCGCGGCGTCCGTGCGGCGGCCGTCATGGGCCAGCTGCGCACCGCCGTCCGCGCCTACGCCCGCCTCGACCTCCCGCCGCACGAGATCCTCCAGCTCCTCGACGTCCTCACCGCTGAGATCGACGCCAACCAGATCGCCACGTGCGTGTACGCCGTCCACGACCCCAACGAGGGCAGCCTGCTGTACGCCTCCGCCGGCCACCTCCCCATCCTGGTCCGCGACGACAACGGCGAGGTCCACCGCGCCGACGAACCCACCGGGCCGCCCCTCGGCACCGGCGGCTGGATCCACGCCTCCGGCACGATCGGCCTCGGCCCGGGCTCCACGGCCGTCCTCTACACCGACGGCCTGGTGGAGCGCCGCAACGAGGACCTCGACGAGGGCATCGCCGCCCTCCAGCGCGCCCTGGCCGGCGCCACCGGCACCCCCCAGGTCGTCTGCGACCGCCTGGTCCGCTCGGCCGGCGTCACCGCCGATCACGACGACGACGTCGCCGTCCTCGTCCTCCAGCACCCGGCCCGCACCGGACCCGACGGCGAACTGTTCCGCAACGCCGCCCTGGAACTCCTCGGCGGCGTCGAAGCCGCCCCACGCGCGCGTGCCTTCGCCTCCGGCGTCCTCACCAGCTGGCGCTTCCCGGCCGAACTGCACGACCTCGGCGTCCTCGCCACCAGCGAACTCGTTGCCAACTCCCTCCAGCACGGCATCCCGCCCATGCGGCTGCGCCTGCGCCGCACCGACCGCCGACTGATCATCGAGGTCACCGACGGCGACGACCACCTGCCGCGCCGCCGCCGCGCCGAACCGGGCGACGAGTCCGGCCGGGGCATCGCGATCGTCGCGACCATCGCCTCCAACTGGGGCAGCAGACGCACCCCGGGCGGCGGAAAGGCCGTCTGGTGCGAGTTCGTCCTCCCGAAGCCGGCCGCCTGAGACCCGAACCCGGCCGCCAAGAAATCCGAACGAATGAAGGAAATCCGACGGAATGGGAAGCCGACCGGCTGAAAAGTAGGAGTCGAACGCCCATTCCCCGCGCGTAGCACCTAGGCGATTGCGCCCCCCGGTGCTAGTAGCTCCCCATGGCAGACGCAACGGGCTTTCACCTCAAGGGAAGCGCCCCCGAGCGCTACGAACACTACGTCGCGCCCCTCATGGCGCCCTTCGTCACCGCGGCCGTGGAGGCCGCGGACCTCTTTCCCGGCGCCACCGTCCTCGACCTGGCCTGCGGCACCGGCTTCGCCGCCCGCGCCGCGGCAGCCCAGGCGGGCCCCACCGGCCGGGTCGCCGGCGTGGACCTCAACGAGGGCATGCTCAAGATCGCCGTAGCGTGCCACCCCCGCCTCTACCCGGACATCGAGTTCACCCCTGCCCCCGCCGACGACCTCCCCTACCCCGACCGGGCCTTCGACGCCGTCCTGTGCCAACAGGGCGCCCAGTTCTTCGCCGACCTCGACGCGGCCCTGCGGGAGACGGCCCGCGTCACCCGCCCCGCCGGCCGCTTCGTCGCCACCGTCTGGTCCCATCTCGACGACTCCCCGTACTTCGTCGCCCAGCGCGAGGCCATCGAGGAGTACGGCGATCCGGCGGCGGTGGCCGCCTTCGAGTCGGCGTTCGAAGGGGTCGACCGTCTGACCGCGGCCGTCGACCGCGCCGGTTTCCACGACACGACCCGCCAAGCGCTCACCTTCACCATCACCCTCCCCCCGCTCGAGGAGTACGTCCCCGGCCACTTCTCCGCGACCCCCTGGGGCCAGAACATCGCCGAGAACGGGGACGACCAGATCCTCGTCCGGACAGCCCGCACCGTCATCGACCGCCTCCCCGACAACACGACGGCCTTCCCCTTCACCGCGACCCTGGTGACAGCGACCCGCTGACCACACCCACTCGTACGCACACGGCGAGGGCGGCCGTCGTCCACCGACGACAGCCGCCCTCGCCCACCCGCGCCCTCACGCCTCGGCGGCAACAGGCTCCACAGTGGCCCCACCCTTCGCCACGACCCGGTTCCGCACCAGCCACGGCTGATCCTGCACGGCGGTCAACTGCCGCCCCAGCCGTACGGCGAGGTAGGTGATGCCCAGCGAGAACAGCAGGAACGTCACGATGTACGGCCCGTGCAGCGAGGCCCCCAGCGGCCCGCCCACCGCCGGTCCCAGGGCCAACGCGAGCTGCTTGACCAGCGCGAACGCCGAGTTGTACTGCCCGGCCAGTCCACTCGGCGCCAGATCGGCGACCAGCGGCGCGACCGTCGGCGACAGCATCGCCTCACCCAGCCCGAACAGCGCGTACGTCGACACGAACGCGGCCGTCGCCATCTCCCGGCCGCCGTGCCCGAGCCCCGCGTACCCCGCGACCGCCCAGGCCACGGCCCAGATCAGCCCGACGGCCGCGATCACCCGGGACCGCTTCTGCCGCTCGACGAACCGCAGCACGGCGAACTGCGCGACGACGATCACCGCGGTGTTGGCGGCGAGAGCCGTCCCGAGCGCGGAGGTCGAGATCCCGGCGGCCTCCACGCCGTACGCGCTCAGCCCCGACTCGAACTGCCCGTAGCAGGCGAAGAACAGCACGAAGCCCAGCACGCACAGCTGCACCATCGCCCGGTTGCCGAGCAGCTGCTTCCAGCTGCCCCTGACGGCCTGCCGGGGCGCGTCCCCGAACCGCGGCGCGGACGGCACCCGCACGGTCGCCAGCACGACGGCCAGCAGCAGGAACATCGCCGCCTCGATCGCGAAGAGGAGAGTGAACGAGGACGCGCGCGTGGTGTCCACGAGATGCCCGCCGATCAGCCCACCGACGCCGAGCCCGAGGTTCTGCAGGAAGAACTGCGTCGCGAACGCCCGCGACCGCGTCTCCGCGGTCGAGCAGTCCACGATCATCGTGGCCAGCGCCGGCTGCGTCACGGCCTGCCCGGCACCGAGTACGGCCGCCGCGGCGAGTACGGCGGGGGCGTTGCCGGCCAGCCCCAGGCTCAGCGCGCCCAGCGCGGCGGCGACCAGGGCGGCGAGCAGGACCGGCACAGGGCCGCGCCGCACGATCGCCCGGCCGGCGAACGGCAGCACGATCAGCGCGGCCACGGCGAACACGGCGAGCATGAGCCCCGCCGTCACAGCACCGAGACCCCGCACCTGCGCCACATAGACGTACAGGTAGGGGACGGTGAAGCCGAGCCCGAACGCGCTGAGTGCATTGCCCACGTGGATCCGGCGCATCGCTGCGCCCATCGCCCTGGTCACGTTCACCTCTCTTGATGGTCAGTCTCAGTAGTTAGGAGTGAAGACTTCAAAGCTAAAGTTCAATCTTGAAGATTACACATCGAAGGACTTCAAGGCAAAGGAGTCTCGTGCGATACTGCGCACATGGCCGACACTCCCGGAGTCAGCGAGCCGACCCTCGACGAACAGATCGCCGCCTACCAGCGTGAGTTCCGGGACCTCGATCCCCAGGTCGAGAAGATCGTGTCGGCGCTGTCCCGGCTGAACCGCCGGATGAACGTCGCGTACGGCCGCCAGACCGCCGCGCTCGGCATCAGCAACGCCGAGTGGGAGGTGCTCAAGGCCCTCGTGCTCTCCGGCGCCCCCTACCGCATGGGCCCCGGCGACCTGGCGAAGCGGCTGGGCCTGACGCCGGCCGCGATGACCCACCGGATCGACCGCATGGTCACCGAGGGACTCGTGCACCGGGAGCGGGACGAGTCCAACCGGGTCCGGGTGATCGTGGAGCTGACGCCCGAGGGGCGGGGGAAGTGGCTGGAGGCGATGCGACTCGCGTCCGTCTTCGAGGCCGACCTGCTCCAGGATCTCTCCGCGACGGAGCGCAACACCCTCGGCGACATCCTCACCCGGCTCCTGCGACGGGTGGAGGACGCCCAGCCGGACGCCGGCGGACGCCTCACTGACCTGGACTGATGCCGGAACGACGCGAGGCATAAAAGCTCTTGACAGGGAGTGCTTGACAGCCCTCCCGCGGATCCGTAATGTTCTCCGGGTTGCCACGGGGCCGTAACGGTTCTGCGGGAACACCTCAGCCGCTTCGAGCGGCAACCCCAAACCATCAGCGCGATCTCCCGACCGGGTTGATTTCGGCATGCCCGAATTCAATTCGAATAGGGGCTCGGCGGCCCGATTGGGAATCGCCGGACGGATCCGCTAAGGTTTGAAACGTCGGAACGGCCCAACAGCCGGGAAGGCAAGCCCCGCTGACTGGGAATCAGACGCCGAAAGGGTCTGATAGAGTCGGAACCGCCGGAAAGGGAAACCGCGCAGCGAATAGCGCGGGAACCTGGAAAGCACCGAGGAAATCGGATCGGGAAACGGTCTGATAGAGTCGGAAACGCAAGACCGAAGGGAAGCGCCCGGAG